>NZ_WKJG01000108.1 GCF_027853235.1 Aliibacillus thermotolerans | reverse complement strand
TCTTCTTAGCTTGTTGACCCCACGCCATTCCTGGGATAGACAGTCAAGTGCTTTCCTTGACAGGCTATCCCAGGAATGGGACACTGCGTCAGGCTAAGAAGAAAATACTAGAATTATTTTTTAAGCTACCTGCAATGTTTCTAGTTGAGGTAACCCTCGTAATAACTTGACACCATCAAATGCGCATTGTTTGTTACCGATGACAAATAAGACACGTAGTAATTTACAACATAAAGCGATGAGCGACTGTTGTTTCTTTAATGGACGTTCAGGGCGTTTCGTGTAATATTGATGCAGGGCTTTAAAGGTTGAGTTATGGGCAACAAGGGGGCGAATCGCTAAATATAAGGCTCTGCGTAGTCGTTTTCGTCCTCGTTTCGTGATCCTTGTCTCGCCCTTATATTTCCCTGAACTGTATTCACGAAGCGATAGCCCTGCCAGATTCACTAATTGTTGTGGGTGATTATAGTTTCTTAGATCGCCTGCTTCTGCGTAAAGTGTGGCAACGGTAATGGCACCTAAACCAGGGATGTTCATCATCTCAGTGGCACCAGGGATTTCCTTTACCATGTCTTCTAAGTCTTCATCAAGCGATTGAACTTGTTGTTTGTATAAGTCATACTGTTCAAGAAGACTAGCTAGTTCACGTTTGGCAAACGTTGTGCCTACTGTTAATCCAACACTTTCGTTGGCAGCTAGCACAAGCTGTTCTGCTCGTTTGATTCCAACACCACGTCTGACGAACGGCTTCCATCTCAAGACAATTTCTTCCGGTGTCATGGCTTGAATCTCAGCAGGCAATGGAAACAGCCGCAAGGTGTGAATGGCAGCTTTCCCTTTCCAATCCGCAAACACATCAAGAAATTCAGGAAAGTAACGATGAAGCCAATTCTGCGTGCGACCTTCGATGATCATAAGCTGTTTGACGAGTTGATCTCGTAATTTGATGCCTTCTCGTAATTCGGCGTAAATGCCTTCGAGTAGGTTGGGTACAGAGTATCGCCCGTCTTTCATGAGCTGTGCAATCACCTTCGCATCTTTTGTATCATTCTTTGTTGGCGAGTTATCATCAAGTTCTTTGCTTTTCTTAACATGCATCGGATTGACGAGTACAAAGTCATAGCCACGTGCTTTGAGATAATAGGCGAGATTAAACCAGAACTGTCCTGTTGGCTCTACACCAAAAATGACATGGTCTTTCTGGTGTTCTTTCATGTGGGATTGAACCCATTTCAACAATCGCTCAAAGCCATTGATTCGGTTGTCAAAGATCAATCGTTTACCAAATTCGATTCCTCGATCATCTTGTGCACGTGCGACGTGTTTGTCTTTGGCAATATCAATGCCAATAATTAAGGTTGATGGTGTGATTTGCGTAATTTTTTGATTTTGCGTATAATTCATTTTGAGTCCTCCTTGGTTTTCTAATTTCGGAGTCGATGCATCGACATCCTGTACTATACCAAGGAGGCTCTTTTTTGTTAAACCTCAAATTTCTTCATTACAGGAATGCTTCCTATTCATTGTCGTACATCATATTTTGTTCGTAGGCGTTTGTCCGTTGTTTCGTGACAATTGTTTGTTTATCTTCTTGTGTATCACAAGCTGCTTTCCAAGCGGTAGCAATATCTCGTAAAATGCGTAAGACCGTTTCCACTTTTTGTCGGTCTTTTTTTACATTTGCTTCGATTAACGTATCGCTCATATAGTTATACACTTGATCTAATTGATCGGCAATAATGCCAGCTTCATAGTTTAATCCAGCGCCAAGTCGTTCGATAATGTCCACCGCTCGTTGCAATTTGAAATTTACTTCTATGTAATCTTTTTCATCAAAAGCTTGTAGTGCCTCTTCGATATTTCGTTCACACGCTTCATACAGAAGCATCGTCAACTCTTGTGGGGACTTTTGATAAATCAGTTCCTCAGATAAAAAGGACATCACGTCCCACCTCTCTTTCTCTTTCACTAATTCTTATATCGGTGCATTTTAATGATTGTTAATACTCTTTTTCCATTTCTTCAATTAAAAGAAGGATTTCTGCGATGACGGAGTATAGCTGCGGAGGAACATTTTCTCCTAAGTCCATATCAAGCAAACTTTCCAAAAGGGTAGGATCTTCTTGCATATAGATGTTATGCTCTTTCGCCAAAGCTAAAATTTGTTTCGCGACTTCTCCCGTTCCTTTGGCAGTGACACGCGGAGTTTCTCCTTCTTCATACTTAATGACGGCAGCGGTCGGTCCGTTTTTTTCGCGACGTCGTTGTTGGTCGTAATAAAAATGATGACTCATATTTTATAATCAAACCCTTCTTCCGTGTAAAAAGGAGTTAATGCTCCTGTCTCTTCTTCTTGATTTTCTTCATTCATCGTTTCCGTTGTGAGCGTTGTGTACTGAATATCATTCAGTTGATACCCAAGCGCACTAATGGAAGCGACGGTTTTTTCGACGAGCGGTTGCATTTTTGCTGAAAAGTCCTCTTGATCATTTTTTAAAGTGATGGATAACTGGCGATCTTTTGCTTGAATGACGATACCAGTTTCTCCTAACTTCGGAGTGTTCAATTTAAAATAGAGGGTGCAATTTTCCCAATCAAGCATTTCTCCGTTTTCCCGCGCTTGCACGTATACTTCGATATCTTCCAATTTTTCTTTGAAAGGAAGAGGCACATGAAAGTACAAGTGTTGCATGTTTGTACCGACTTCCGATTTGCTTAACAATTGTTGTCCGCTTAAATGGGACAGTGTTTGATTTGCTTGTGGACTTGTCTTCGCATCGTCTTTTAATAGTTGAAGAAGACTATCTTTCACTGTTTGCGTCGACGTGTGTAATCCGTCTCCTTTCGTTCCATGCGTTAACAACTGGGCCAATTCACTGTCTCGGTTTAATCCGAGCGTGCGAATGAATTCGAACATTAGACGCGCAGACGGTTCATTCGTTATTTGTCGTCCGTAATCAACCACTCGATCGGCCGTTTGGGTAAGAGCACTTCGATGTCTTGCAATCGGTTGTTCTTCTTGTAAGACAAATTGTTTTATTTTCTGTTCACTCGGTTGGAAAGTAACCTTTTCTATCATTTGGCGCACTTGGTTCACAATTTGTTTTGCTTGTTGAAGCTGTCCTTGTTGTAACAGTTTTTTCGCTTCGGCTAATTGTCCGCTCGCTTGCAATAATTGTTTCTCCGTTTTCATATCGGTAAATAGCATCGCATCGCTTCGTAAAATCGCACGGTCCAGTTGTTTGATCGTCGATTCCAGCAATTGTCTTGCGTCTGGACGTTGCTGTTGTGCGATGCGCTGTTCGATTTGTTGTAGCTGCTTCACTGCTTGGTCTTGCAACGTTTTAAAATCCGCTGCTAATTTGTGTAATCGTTCGGTAATGCGAGTTTCCAGTAATTGTTTCGTTTCAAATGGAATGTTTGCAAACCGTTGTTCATCTTCCGCATACGTTGCGGAAACGCTGTTTTGTGAGCGGGTGATGTTTGTGATTTCTTCAAGCAAACGAAAAGTTTGTTCTCGGGCTTGCAGTTCTTTGCCAGTATGTATGAGCGCTTCAATTTTCGGCAGTTGTTTCACGACTTCCTTTTGGCCTTGTTCTTGGAGAATTGGTATCAATTGTTCTTGTATACGTGTGAATACTTGGGAAAAATTTGGTTCTTTTTGAACCGCTGATTGAAACGTCGTTAGTAACACTTGAATATTGTAAGAAGAGGAGCGTTCGATTTTTAGTAAAGCTTCCATTAATCTTTCTCCTGCAACTTGATCCAATTGTAGCGCTTGTTTGACTAACGCTTGAATGCGACTTGCTTCCTTTTCACTTCCCCCCATTTGCAACAAAAGAGACGCGACATCTATTTTTTCCTTTTGTGCTTGTTGAAGTAAAGTAGTAACTTGTTCTTCCATTCTTTTTCCAACAGAACTCGTTTCTTGAATTAGTTGTTGAAGGAATTGGTGCAGGCGAGCACGTGCGGAAGAGTCCGTTCCCGTCATCTCTCCCAGGAGTTTTCTTAAAGTAGTTGATTGGCTGCCAGATAAGTCTGCATGTCGTAACACTTCTCTTTCAATTCGTTCTTTTACATCTTTGAAAGATGTCCCTTGCAGCAACGCTCGTTCAATGGATTGCAACGTTTCTCTTAAGTTTCCCCTTTCTCCTCGTACGGATGATGATTCTACTGGAATTCTTTCTATCTCTAGTTTTTCTAACGCCTGCGCTAACCGGCGGCGCCCGGTGTCTTGTAATACATCCGCTTCTTTTAACGCTTTTCGTAACAATTTCGCTTCTTTTGCTGTCAACTCCGGATGGGATAGCACTTCTTTTTGCACGCGGGCTTTCCCTTCTTCCAGTGCCATTCCTCTTTCTAGCCCTTGTCGGATGAAAGCAATCGTCTCTCTAAATGTTTGCAAGCGCCCTCGCTCCTGTGAAATATTACTTTTTAGCTGTTCCACCGCTTGCCGAATAGCCCGATCGACTCGTTCATCTGTCACTTGTGCGTCTTTCGTACGAGCTTCATTTAACGTATCTGCCATGCGGTGATGATGCAAACTTTCATGGATGTGACGTAAATTTGTTTCAGTGATGGGCACTTGTTTCATTGCTGCTGCCCGAACCGTATGTAGCTTCGCATCCAAAGGCATTCGTTCGTCCGACATAAATCGTTGTAAATGTTCGATCGTTTCTTTCGTGACCGGCATATGTCTTTCCACTTGTCGGGCTGCTTGCAAAAGCCCTTCAGAAGGACGTTCAATTTTTGCTTGTCTCAACGCTTCCCGAACAGCGTCTTGGGAACGTGTCTCTTGTGGGGAAGGTTGCGATTCTATTTCACGAACGGTCACGACACCATCTTTTCTTCCGGCAATTTCTACGGTGATATGATTGCCTTTTGGGAACGTTCCTTCAAATCGGACTGTTTGATTTGAGCCTTGAATATTTACAACCGCTTTTCGATCATCTATTCTATCAACCACTTTCGCCCGATATTTCCCACCTTCTTGAAGACGAAGTGGTGTTTCTTGGTTTTGTTTTAATAATGCTTGGGACACTTTTTGCATGGCGTTCCCTCCGAATGTCATTCTCTTACTTCTCATATCGGCTAATTTTCTGTTTTTTTTACCCTTTAACAAAGAAAAAACGAGCCGTAAAGACTCGTCACCGTTCATCGATCGTACCTCTTCGGATAATATCGTCTCCATATTTATCCACTAGCTTCGAGATCGTTTTATTTATTTTCATTTCTTTGTTTTCACGCTCATACGTGAACAAATCCAACTGTTTCGACGCATCAGAAAGAGGGATAACATCTAAAGCGGTAACTCCTAACAATCTGACTCCTTTTTCATTCCAATATTGCTCGAAAAGAGAAACTGCTTGGTTATATATATCCCTTGCATCCATAAGCGCATCAGGAAGTGTCTCACTTCTTGTAATGGTGCGGCGATCGTTGTAGCGAATCGTCAGCTGAATGTTATCGGTACACACTTCTTTTTCTTTCAAACGTTTCGCCACTTTTTCAGATAACTGCTTTAACACCTTTTTTAATTCTTCTTTATCTTCTACGTCATACGGTAGGGTCGTTGAGTTGCCGACACTTTTTACTTCATGAACCGATTCCGGGTCTACTTTGCGATAATCCATTCCATTGGCCCGTTCGCTCCACAGTCTGCCTTTCTTGCCGAAACGCAGTTCTAAAAACGTCGAAGAATGCGTCGCCAAATCACCAATGGTATGAATACCTAATCTGCGCAGTTGTTGCGCGGACTTTTTTCCAACTCCATGCATTTCTTCTACCGGCAACGGCCATAGTTTTTCTGGAAGTTCACGTTTGCGAAGAATCGTAATGCCGAGAGGCTTTTTCATATCGCTTGCCATTTTCGCTAAAAATTTGTTCGGTGCAATCCCGATGCTTGCAGGAAGGCCTAATTGCTCTAACAGTTTTTGTTGCATTCCTTTAGCTACTTGGCCGATCTCTTGCGCTGGAAAATAAGAAGTCATGTCGACATACCCTTCATCAATGGATACCGGCTCGACAAGCGGAGAGTACGACCGAAGAAGTTCAAATATTTGACGAGACATCGCTCGGTATTTTTCAAAATCAGGGGGAAGAATGATGAGATCCGGGCATTTTTCACGGGCTTCCCATACCGGCATCGTAGTTTTCACGCCGCGTGCTCTCGCTTCATAACTTGCCGTTACGACAATACCTCGTCGCTCTTTCGGATTTCCGGCTATTGCCACCGGCTGATGTTTTAAAGAAGGATTGTACACTTTTTCTACTGACGCGTAAAAACTGTTCATGTCGACGTGAAAAATAACTTTTCCTTTCCACGTCCGCCCCTCATTCATTCTCTTCCCCTCCTACTCACGTATTGGCGACGACTTCTTGAACGACGGCATTGACCATCTCCGTTAACTTCACGAGATCTCCAATGGCAATATGTTCATTCGTCGTATGAATATCTTTGTAACCTACAGATAAGTTGACTGTCGGAACACCGTATCCCGCAATGATGTTTGCATCGCTTCCGCCACCGCTTCGAAGCAGTTTCGGCTTTCGGCCAATTCTTTCACTTGCTTTCATCGCAATTTGAACGACGGTATCTTCTTTCGTGTATTTAAAACCAGTATACACGATTTCCGAGTTTACTTCCGCTGTCGCTCCCATTTCCTTCGCTGTCTCTTCAAACGCAGTTGTCATTTTATTTACTTGTGTATGTAATTTCTCTTCAGAAAGAGAACGAGCTTCTGCAGTAATATGGACTTTGTCACAGACGATGTTCGTTTGGGTTCCTCCTTCAAAACGACCAATATTTGCAGTCGTCTCTTCATCGATTCGTCCTAATGGCATTTTTGCAATTGCTTTCGCCGCAACCGTAATAGCAGATATTCCTTTTTCAGGCGCAACCCCGGCGTGAGCCGTTTTTCCATTCACTTGAATGTTAAACTGGGCTTGGTAAGGTGCTGCGACGATGATATTTCCGACTTCTCCATCGCTGTCTAACGCAAAACCGTACTTTGCTTGTAAAAGAGAAGCATTCAATGCTTTCGCACCAACCAGTCCCGCTTCTTCTCCCACAGTAATAACAAATTGAATTGTCCCATGTGGCAGATTGTTTTCTTGAATGGTGCGGATACTCTCCAACATCGCGGCAATCCCGGCCTTATCATCCGCTCCTAAAATGGTCGTTCCATCCGAGCGAATGATTCCATCTTCTATTTTTGGTTGAATGCCTTCTCCGGGAACGACGGTATCCATGTGGGAAGTAAAATAAATAGGGTCTGCAGATGGGACGTTTCCGTGCCACGTACAAATTAAATTCCCAGCTCCGTGTCCTGTTTTTTCTTTCGCATCATCTTCTACTACTTCAAGACCAAGAGATGTAAACTTTTCTTTTAATACAGCACCTATTTTTTCTTCTTTTGTCGTTTCGGAATCAATTTGAACGAGCTCTATAAATTCATCAACGAGTCTTTGTTTATTAATCACCGTACTCCCTCCTTCATTTACTCTTTTTTCTCGCACAATTCAAACAATACCCGACCGGTTGACTTTGGATGTAAGAACGCAACATCCGCCCCTCCGGCACCTTTTTTCGGCCTTTCATCAATCGCTTGAATCCCATCTTTTTGAATTTCTTTTAAACGTGATTCAATATCAGTGACACCTAAAGCGACGTGATGAATCCCTTCTCCTTTTTTCTCCAGGAATTTCGCAATCGGACTTGATTCATCGAGCGGTTCTAACAATTCTATTTTCGACTCTCCAATACCAATAAAAGCCACTTTCACTTTTTGCGACGCCACTTCCTCTGTTCTTAATAATGGAAGTTTTAAAACATTTTCATAAAAAGGGACATGTTCCTCAATTGATTTTACCGCAATCCCAATGTGATCAATTTTTTTAGGCGCTTCTTTCATTCTCTCATCTCCATTCTTTTTGGAAATTGACATCATAAAACTTGAGTCTCACCCTCATTTAAACGTAAAATAAACAGTAAGTAAACTGTCTGGAGGTAAAGATATGCCAAAAAGATTCCAACGTATTATCATTTACATTATGATTATAACATTAGTTGTAGGAACACTCCTCACCGGCGCCGCCACGTTTTTATAAAGAAAAGCGGAAGCAATCGGTTAGGCATGAAGACGCTGGAAGGACATGGACAGAAGTCCGGTTTTTGACTTCTGCCATGATCTGAAGCGTTCAAATGCCTGATTGCTGGAGCTAGACATAAATAAGCCTTGCTCACGAGCGACAAGCGCTGGAAGGGCGGTGAAAGAAGCCGTTTTTTGGCTTCTTCAGCGACCTGAAGCGACTCGAGCGAGTAGGCTCTGGAGCTAGACAGAGAAAAGCGGAAGCAATCGGTTAGGCGCGTAGGCGATGGAAGGACGGGGACAAAAGTCGGAGTAAACGAAGGATGTGTGCGTTCTTAGCTGAAGAACCACTTTGGACAGAATTCCTGTTCTAGCTTCTGCCTTGATCAAGTCATGCGACCATTCAACGATTTTTATATGAAATAATCGGTCGTATGAAAGGATCATGAGACATCTATCCTTCCTTTCTTCACAAAAATACGTCGCATGAAACGTAAAATGACCGTTTTTTCTCCTAATTATTACCATTTCTAACGGCTATACGACACTTTTTTCGAGATTTTTACGTAAAATAGATGCCCCATGAAGCATTCATGCGACATCTATTTTCCTTTCATTCCTGATAATTGGTCGCATGCCCATTAAATTGGAGTCTAAATCGCTTCATTATGACTATTCCAAGCTTTCATACGACCATTTTACGCAGCTTTTTCACGAAGAAAGGTTCTATGAAGCGATTATACGACACTTTTTACCCTCATTACATTAATAATTGGTCATTTAACACTTTAAATCGAAAAAGTATCCACGTTTCCTGTAAAGTTTGACATACTTTTGCATCGGTACTTCAGACATCCAGTTTGCCTTCTGTCATATAAAAAATTCATGAGACTCTATTGGAAACGTCCCATGAACTGTTATCTCGATTTCTATTTATTAGTCGAATCCAAGACACCTTTTCTTTGCGCGAGGGTGTCGATGGAAGTCTTTTCCTTTACAATCCATACTTTTGTTCCTATGCGAACATGTTCAAACATTTTATTAATATGTTCATTATGCATGCGAATACAGCCTTCTGATACGTATTTTCCAATCGATTGCGGGTTATTTGTTCCGTGAATCCCGTACGTGCGTCCATCTGTATCGTCGGCGTCAAAGCCAATCCAACGACTTCCAAGCGGATTGTTCGGATCTCCACCCTTTATATCTAACTTCCGGTAATAAGGTTGAACCGCTTTTACAATGACAATAAACTCTCCTTCTGGTGTTAACGTCTCCGTTTTCCCCGTAGCTACCGGATGATGATATAACTTTTCCCCATCTTCAAAATATGCTAATTCATTCGTTTCTTTATTCACAATGAGATAAGGGTCTCCGGGTAACACCTCGCTATTTAACGGCCATAATAGAGATAAAAACAATGAAAGAAAGATTTTCAATGGACATACCCCTTCCGAAGAGAAATGTATGTTTAGTTTCTCTTCTTCTAAAAGGGCTTATACAAAACAAAAAAACTGCAATGCAGCAGTTTTAAAAACATATACGTATAGATGGCGCGCCTACCAGGATTCGAACCTGGAATACGAGAACCGGAATCTCGCGTGATATCCATTTCACCATAGGCGCACACCTTTTTCACAAGACAGATTATATTTTACCGAGAGGATCAAGAAAAGTCAACCAAAAATTAATCCGAATGGCTGCCTTCCTCTAACATTTCTTCAAACACGCGCCCGATATCTTCCTCATTGTAGCCTAGTTCGTTTAAACGTTTCGTAAAATGTTCCGCATACAACTGGGTACGATGTTTCATTTTATGAAACTTTTTCGCTTCCGCCTTTTTCTTTGCGGTATGTTCGCGGTGTTCTGCATTCGACATGAGCGTCTCCGTAACAAATAGCGCTTTCCACACGCCATCTTCACTTAACTGATTAGCATTCTCCTCAAGTTTTTTCATCACTTTTTTGTAATAATCCTGAAATTCTTCAAACGAAATCTCTTCATCCATGTTTAAATAAACTTGTATTTGATCATATAATGCATTCATGTTATTCCATCCTTTGTTTTCAATCGTGATTGAATTATACAAATGAACACGGCAAAACGTCAAGAAAAAAAGCCCCCCATTCAGCGAGGAGCTTTATCTCGATTATAAAATTTCATCAAGGGCTTCTTCTAATTTTTGGGCGACTTCAATTGGTTCGTGTCCTTCAATTTCGTGACGTTCGACCATGCGGTGAATCTTTCCATCTTTTAAAATAGCAAAGGACGGGGAAGATGGCGGGTAACCAGTGAAGTAGGAACGTGCTTTTTCCGTTGCTTCTTTATCTTGCCCGGCAAATACCGTTACAAAGCGATCTGGTTGCTTTTCATAATTGCGAATGTATGCTGCTGCAGGACGAGCTACTCCTCCGGCACAGCCACAAACAGAGTTAACCATCACCAAGGTTGTTCCTTCACTTTCTAACGCTTCCTCCACTTCTTCCGGTGTGCGCAGTGAAGTATATCCAGCTTCTTCGATTTCCCGTCTTGCCGGTTCAACGACATCATTGACGTAAAAATTAAATTCCATCAAGAACCTTCCTTTCTTTTCGTTTTATTTATCACTATTCATTGTATCGAATCTTACAAAGAAGATACAAGCAATGGGCTTTTTATTTTTATTATTCCAATGCTTGCTGGACGTGTGCAATGTTTTCTTCCATCAATTCCATATATCCTTTTTTTTGCTCTTCTTCCGTTACCGTTTCAAGATTATGAATCGGAAGCCTTTCCACTCCCGTCTCTGATTGAATGACATCTGCTACTTTTGCGGAGATGTTTGATTCTACTAAAATGTATGGAATCTTTTCATTTTTTATCCGTGCGATCATTTCTTCTATCTCTTTTTGAGAAGGTTCATAGGCGGGATCTAATCCTGTCAATGCTAATTGTTCTATTCCATAGCGTTCTTCCCAATACCCATAAGCTCTATGTGACACAACGATTGTTTTACGTTCCGCTTCATTCACCACTTCAGTAAATTGTTCGTGTAATTCTTCGATATCCGCAACGATGCGGTTTTTATTTTCAAGAAAAGTATGCTGGTGCTCAGGCAGTAAGTCGCTAAAAGCAGCGGAAATCGTCTCTACGGCTTCCACCATGAGCACGGGATCGAGCCAAACATGAGGGTCTACATCATGATGATGACCCTCATGGTCTTCATGTCCATGTGCGTCACTTTCATTTAGTTGCATTCCTTCTGTCACTTGAATCATCTTTGTATTTTCGTTCGATACTGCTTTTTCGACGGCGTCAGCAAACCCTTCCATCCCTTGACCGGTATATATAAATGCGTCTGCTTCTGCGATATCAATCATCATTTGCGCAGTAGGTTCAAAACTGTGGGCGTCACTTCCAGGTGGTACGATGTTTTTTACTTGAACATGTTCTCCTCCAATTTGTGTGGCGATATCTTCCCAAACAAACAGTGTCGTATAGACCGTAAGCACCTCATCCTTTTCTTCATTTATTTCTTCTTGTTCTTCACCACAACCTGAAAGAATAATCATTAGAAACAATAAAACACTATAAATAAAAACCCCTCGTTTCATCGAACTTCCCCTCCTCTCGTTCTTTACTTTTGTTAGTGTAGCGTATTCATTGACAAATGTAAATAGTAATGATTCTGATTTAGATACAAAATCAAAACCTAAGAATGTTGTACGGCATTCTTAGGTTTTGATTGAAAAACGTTACAGTATACTGATTTCATTCGGTTGAAACTGTTCCAACCGTTCTTTAATATATTGCAGGAATTGCCCACAAATTCTGCCGTCTAATATGCGATGATCTAGGGAAAGGCAAATGTTTACCATATGCCTAATTGCAATCATATCCCCTTCCATGACCATTGGTCTTTTCACTATTTTTTCAAAAGAGACAATGGCAGCTTGCGGATAATTAATAATCGGAGCCGATTGAATGGAACCGAAAGCACCGGTGTTATTTACGGTAAACGTTCCTCCGGCTAAATCTTCTTGCGTGATTTCCGATCTTTTCGCTTTTTCCGCTAATTGGTATATTCCTTTCGCGATTCCTCTCACGCTTTTCTCATCCGCATGACGAAGAACTGGAGCATATAACTCATCTTTTGGTGATACGGCAATAGACAAGTGAATATCATTTTTTTGGATGAGATGATCTTTTCCCCACACAGCATTTAATTCAGGGAATTGTCGTAATGCGTCTACGACAATCGAAACGAAAAAAGCAAAAACTGTAATAGGGTACCCTTCTTTTTGACGAAATTCTTCTTTTATTTTTTCACGATAACGAACTAGGTTGGTAACGTCTGCTTCCGTCATCATCCATGCGTGAGGAATCTCTTGATAACTCTTCGTCGTATGATGAGCGATTTGTTTGCGAACCGGAGAAAGAGGAATTTTTTCTCCTTGTTCATGAATAGAAGCAGGTACTGCTATTTTCTGATCTTCATTGACGGGAGTGTGTACGTTTTCTTTTTCGGCAATGACTTTTTCCACATCTTTTCTCGTAATACGCCCATGTTTTCCTGTTCCGGTTACTTTCGTTAAATCGATTTGATGTTCCGTTGCTAAGCGTAACACAACTGGCGAATATCTCGTTTTCATCGATTGATCTGCATCGCTCTGCTCCTCTTTTTGAGTATGCTTGATCGTTTCCTCTTTCGTTTCTGTTTGTATCTCTTCCGCTTCTTCTGTCTCCATGTAACAAATGACTTCCCCTACTGGAATGGTTGTATCTTCTTCTGCCACAATTTTTGTGATCGTCCCTGTGTAGGAAGAAGGGATTTCCGCATTTACTTTGTCCGTCGTCACTTCGGCAATTGCTTCATACTTTTTTACCGTATCTCCTTCTGCTTTTAGCCACTTTGAAATCGTCCCTTCAGTGACACTTTCTCCAAGCTGTGGCATCGTTACTTCTTTTGCCATTGAAGATTCCTCCTTTAAAACTCCGCCAGCTTTCGAAGTGCTTTTTCGACCTTTTCTGCGGTGATCATAAATTCTTTTTCCAACGCAGGTGAATACGGCATGGCAGGTACGTCAGGAGCAGCAAGACGTTCGATCGGGGCATCGAGGTCGAATAAACATGCTTCACTAATCACTGCAGCCACTTCACTGATCACACTTCCTTCTTTATTATCTTCCGTCACAAGCAGCACTTTTCCCGTTTTCTTGGCCGCTTCAACAATCGTCTCTTTATCTAACGGATACACCGTACGTAAATCAACGACATGGGTGGAGATGCCTTCTTCTGCTAAGGCTTCTGCTGCTTCCAACGCGAAATGAACACAAAGTCCATAAGTTATAATCGTGACATCTTCCCCTTCTCGTTTTACGTCTGCAACTCCTAAAGGAACTGTGTAGTCATCATCCGGTACTTCTCCTTTAATCAAGCGATACGCCCGTTTATGCTCAAAAAACAAAACAGGATCTTCATCTCGGATCGCTGCTTTCAACAGTCCTTTGGCATCATATGGCGTAGATGGAATGACAATTTTCAAACCTGGTACATTCGCAAACAATGCTTCTACCGACTGAGAATGATACAACCCCCCATGGACGCCACCGCCAAAAGGTGCACGAATCGTCACGGGACAGTGCCAATCTCCATTAGAGCGATAACGAATCTTTGCTGCTTCCGAAACAATCTGATTGACCGCAGGCATAATAAAATCGGCAAATTGCATTTCCGCTACAGGCCGCATGCCGTACATGGCCGCACCAATAGCAACCCCGGCAATAGCAGATTCAGCAAGAGGTGTATCCATCACCCGCTCTTCTCCAAACTGTTCCATCAAACCGTCTGTGACGCGGAAGACCCCTCCCTTTTTACCTACATCTTCTCCTAAAACAAAAACATGCTCATCTTTCATCATTTCTTCTTTTAACGCTTCACTGATCGCTTCAATATATGTTTTTACGCTCACGTTTTGTCACCTCCATGAGGAGTACCATACACGTGATGAAGTAAAGTATGGGGATCCGGATCCTTCGCTTCTTCTGCATATGTTGTTGCCTCATCAATCATTTCAGCCACCCGAGAGTTGATTTCTTTTTCTTTCTCGTCAGTAAGTAAATGTATATCTTTTAAATACGTGCGATAAACAACTAATGAATCTTTTTCTCTCGCTTGTTCTATTTCTTCTTTGTCCCGATAAAAAGCATCGTTATCATCACTGGAATGGGGCGTAAATCGGTACGAGACGGTTTCAATTAAACTTGGACCACCACCAAGACGGGCACGGTCTACCGCTTCCTTCATCACTTCATAGACTGTTAACGGATCATTTCCATCAATCGTGACACCTTTCATACCGTAACCAACAGCGCGATCAGACACTTTTTCACATGCCAACTGTTTTTCTGTTGGGACAGAAATCGCGTATTGATTATTTTCACATAGAAAGACAACCGGTAATTGATGCACACCGGCAAAATTTAGTCCTTCATGAAAATCTCCTTGATTGGAAGAGCCTTCTCCGAAACTTGTTAAAGTGACAAAATCTTTTTGTTGCATTTTTGCTGCCAATGCAAACCCGACAGCGTGAGGAACTTGCGTCGTCACAGGAGATGATCCGGTCACAATCCGATTTTTCCGCTGTCCGAAGTGACTGGGCATCTGTCTGCCACCGGAGTTTGGATCTGTCGCTTTAGCAAAACTATGAAGCATCACTTCTTTTACCGTCATGCCAAATTGTAATACCATCCCTAAATCTCGATAATATGGAAGAATGTAATCTTTATCTTTATCAAGGGCCATTGCAGTTGCTACTTGCACTCCTTCTTGTCCTTGACAAGAGATGACGAAGTGAATTTTTCCAGCACGATTTAAAAGCCATAACCGTTCGTCCAGTTTCCTGGCAAGTAGCATCGTTTCATACATCTCTAAGGCTTTTTCGTCCGATAAACCTAATTGTTGATGTCTTGATTTGGTCATTGGTTGCCTCCTTTGCCAATCATAAGTGAATTGCTTCCCCTACGACTCCAAGAGATGCTTCACCGATCATTTCTGAAAGTGATGGATGAGGTCTGATCACTTCGCTATACTCCAACTGAGAAGCATCCATATACGTTGCGAGAGACGCTTCCGAAATCAGTTCTGTTGCATGCAATCCGATGATGTGCACGCCGAGTAAATCGTCGTTTTTGGCGTTGGTCACTACTTTTACAAACCCATTGGCGTCACCATGAATCAACGCTTTACCATTTGCAGAAAGAGGGAAAGTCCCAGTTTTCACTTCATATCCTGCCTTTTTTGCTTCCTCTTCCGTCCATCCAACTCGCGCGATTTCCGGTCTCGTGTAGACACAAACGGGAACCGATTTATCATGAAAGGTCCATGGCTTTTGATTGATAATATGCTCCACAGCCACGATGCCTTCTCGAGCTGCAACATGGGCGAGTTGCATACCTCCAATCACGTCCCCAATGGCGTAAATATGGGATTCTTTTGTCTGATAATATTCGTTTGTCTCAATCCAGCCATCCTTTACGACGATGTCTGTATTTTCCAATCCTATCTGTTCGATATTCCCTTTTCTACCAACCGCAAGTAGTATTTTTTCAGGAGTGACTTCTTCTGTTGTCCCATGAGAAGCAACAGTCAGTTGAAGAGACTTTTCTCTTTCTTGGACAGTAAAAGAAGCGTTCGTCCACACATTCACTCCTCTCTTTTCTAAACGTCGTTGCAACTCTTCAGAAATCTCTCTGTCTTCAGATGACAAAATACGGTCGTTTGCTTCAATGATTGTTACATCCACATTAAAATCAGAAAGTAAAGAGGCCCATTCCACCCCAATCACGCCCCCTCCAATGATGGCAACAGAATGAGGAAGCTCCTTCAAAGAAAGAGCTTCTTCCGATGTCACAACTTGTTCAAAGGATGTATCCAAGGAAGGTAGCAATCTTGGTCGAGAGCCTGTCGCAATAATGATATTTTTCGGTGTTAATAGGACGTTTTCAGACCCGTCATTCATCTCTACCGAAACAGTACCCGCTGTCGGCGAAAAGATAGAAGGCCCTAATATTCGCCCATGGCCTTCATATATGTCAATGTTATTTTTTTTCATTAAGTATTGTACGCCCTTATATAAACGCTCAATAATTTCTTCTTTCCGACGTTGCACTTGAGAAAAATGAAGCGCTATTTCTTTCATGTGTATGCCAAACTGCTCTGATTCTTTCATCAAAGCATACAATTCGGCGCTTTTTAATAACGCCTTACTCGGAATGCAGCCACTATGTAAGCAAGTTCCGCCTAATTTCTTTTTTTCCACAATCGCTGTTTTCAAACCGGATTGCGCCGCTTTAATTGCTGCAACATATCCGCCCGTTCCGCCCCCAAGAACGACTAGGTCATACGAGTGTGTCACACGATCCACTCCTCTCCTATATGCTACTTCCTTCTTCTACTTAAAATATGATGTTCATTTTGTAAAAATGTGTTTCTAGCATTTTTTACCTTTTCCATTCGTTCTTCTGCTAAACGGTCAGCCGCTTGATGCGTTGGAATTCCGTCTCTCTTTGCCACTTCAAAAATTTGGGTCATTCTGTCGTACAAACCACTCACTTTTTTCTTTGCACGTTCTTTATTATAGCCATGTAGTTCATCGGCTACATTAATGACGCCACCAGCATTAATGACATAATCAGGAGCGTAGACGATACCGCGTTCATGCAACATATCTCCATGTCTATTTTCCTTTAACTGGTTATTAGCAGAACCGGCTACCACTTTCGCTTTTAAGCGAGGAATCGTTTCGTCATTTAAAATCGCACCAAGTGCACAAGGGCTAAAGATGTCAGCATTGACATCATAAATATCATTCGGGTCGACAGCTTCCGCCTGAAAATCTTGAACAGCTCGCTCCACCGCATCTTGATGAATGTCGGTAACGACTAGTTTCGCCCCTTCTTCATGCAAGTGAGAACATAAATGATAGGCAACATTTCCAACTCCTTGCACAGCAATCGTTTTTCCGGACAAATCATCACTTCCAAAAGCTTCCTTTGCGGCTGCTTTCATGCCAACATAAATCCCATAAGCCGTCATAGGAGAAGGATTTCCACTGGAACCGAATGCAGGAGAAACCCCGGTTACATAGTCGGTTTCTTGATAAATAATATCCATATCTTCAACCGTTGTTCCAACATCTTCTGCAGTAATGTACCGACCATTTAAACCTTGGATGTAGCGACCGTATGCCCGAAACATTTCTTCATTTTTATCTCGCCGCGCGTCTCCAATAATCACTGTTTTTCCGCCACCTAAATTTAATCCGGCAGCAGCGTTTTTATACGTCATTCCTTTTGCGAGACGAAGGGCATCTTCTAACGCTTCTTCTTCGGATGCATAATTCCACATCCGCGCTCCTCCTAGGGCAGGGCCAAGGGTTGTGTCATGAATAACGATGATCGCCTTTAACCCCGATGCGCGATCTTGACAATAAATCACTTGTTCATAATCTTCTTGTTCCAATCGTTGAAATACTTCCATCTGTTTTTACCCTCTTTCTACTAGTTGTCTTTTTCTTCTCCATCATATTCTATTCTTTGTTTGTTCATTATACAAACATTCTTTCTTCCATTATAATAAAGAAAAGAACATCATTTTGTTAAAATTTGAAGATTTCATCGTGATGTACTTGTAAAAGGAGGAACCTTTTGTGAGGATCATTGCTCTACTCATACTCGTGATACCAGGGATACTTGCGATGATTGGGATTAAATTAATGAGGGATACGATGTTTCAAGAGTTACAAGCCCCCTTTCCATTTCTTTGGTTACAGTTTTTCACCGGGCTGTTTCTCGTCGTTTTTGGCATTTGGTTTATCGCCGGTTTCGTTCGATATCGCGATCGTAAAAACAACAAAGTAGCTTTTATCACACCAAAAGAAGAAGAAAAATCATCTTCTTCCTCTTCATCCTAACTGACAAACATTTCCTTTTAATCAAATGTTCTCTGGAAGCGCGAAGCAAGCGCTTCTAGACATCCTTCCACAAGTTTCAACTGTCTCTATTCCATTTGAACTCTTCCTGTCACAAATATAGGATCTACTATAGTCGTCCCAATCGATCAATTGCTCGTAACATCGAGATTTTCTCAATCCACTCGTGAAGAGAGATTTTTTCTACGATCCATGTAATGCCGACATATAAAAACAACGTAACGAGTTGAACAGATAAAGGGGTTGAAAATACGAGTAACACCGCAATTATCCCGCCAATACACGTTGCCCCGTTATCACCGAGCATTGCTTTTTTCGTGGTCTCGACATATCCCCAAACGATCAAAAAAATGAACATATACAACGCTATATTTTCTTGAATGGATGGAAGGAAAAAAGAAAAGATAATAAATTGAATGACCGACCATTTCCAGACGCGTAATGGTCTCGTATCAAAGGCATTGGTAACGTGCGGGGATAAAATCAATATACCAAACGATATGAGTGCACCCCAGTCCATGTCAGCGCTGACAATGATCACAAAAAACGATGCCACACTGATACCTAGCATTTTAGTTAAAGCAGTGGTCCATTTTTTATATTCGATAAAGTACCGAAGATGTCCTTTAATACCTTTCGGATATTTCGTTCCTTTCACATCGTCCATCCAACCAACAAACCACAATAACGTGATATACACTAATAATAACAATCGATGTTCCACGGGAAAAACATAGAAAAATAAAGCGGTATAACTTAGAAGTAACACACCTAACGTATAAGGAATTCGTTTTCCTTCATAATTCCGCTGTAACCATTTTTTTTGATAAGAGATGGATTGCATGACAGGGAACAAAGTAAGAGGTAACAAACTTATAAAGAAGATTTCCCATATTTCCATAAACTCCGCTCCACCTCCACCCATTGTTTTCCGCGATGCCACCATCCAAAAGGTCCTTTTCCTTTCCCGATATGGACAAAAGGGGCTTCAATTTCTTTAATGGTAAATCCTTTTTCAATCGCTTTTAACGTCATCATCGTTTCTAAACCAAAACCATCGGCTTTTACTTCTTGATAATCATTTAAATGTTTGCGTAAAAACGCGCGTTGTCCAGATAAAGGCATTTCTAAATAGACCCCGCACTTTTTTTCAATCAATCGCTGCACTCGTTTTTTCACGAAGCCAAAGCCGCTTTTCGTGTTTTTGACCGCACCGATAATTAAATCCGCCTCATTGTTTATCAGTGGTTCAATTAATTTCGCTCCATGCATGGCGCTTTCTTTTAGATCGGCATCTAAAATCACAATAATATCTCCACGACAAGCGAGCCAGCCAACTTGTACAGCGGTTGTTTTTCCGTGGTTTTTAATAAAAGAAATCGTTTTATCACAATATTTTTCTAAAATTTTCCCCGTTTTATCCCGACTACCATCATTCACTCCTACAACTTCGTCCGCAAAACCGGCTTTTTTAATGGCTTTCAACGTCGTTTTTATATTTTTTTCTTCATTGTAAGCAGGCACAATGACACTAACAATCACGGCTGAGCCTCCTTTACAGGCGAGGCCGTTGAACGTTCAAGTAATGTGAGTAAAGATGGGTATCGACCGGTAACGGAAATAGGAAGTAACTCTTGAAAACAAGCGTGAATCCCTTTTAAATCAATGATTCGATTTCCCGCGATCATCCGTACTAAGAGAGAAGAGCCCATTCCTTCTCTCCCTTTTGCTAAATATTCTTCCATGCCACGCTGTCCACCGACGATAAAAAGACGCTTTGCTCCCTCTTTTAAGCTATGGATAATCGCAACATCTTCACTTACCCCCGCCCACCTTTTTTTCGTTGCGGTAAGCCCTAACCGCTCCAACCGTTTCATCCCCGGCGCTTCTCCACGCTCGTTTTCATGAACGATGAGTTTCGCACCTGATTGTAGTAAATCATTGCTCACCGAATCCATATCACCAACAATATAATCAGGAATGTATCCCAGTGACGCGCAAGTATCCGCTGCCCCGTCCACAGCAACAATTGTTATGTTTTTTAATGGTAACAATTGAAAAGCAAAAGATAAATCTTCTTTATAGTGGTTTCCTCTCGAAACAATGAGCACTTCTTCGTTTAAAAACGCTCTTCCTTCCGGCCACCTTTCCCAACAATACCGTAACAGCGACAATTCCTTGTCGGCGTGACGTATACTATTCTCACCAAACTTGATGAAATTTTCCAACCACACTTCTCTTGCTTTCTTTTCCAATTGCGCAAGACGAAGACGGTCATATTCTTCAACTATTGCGATTGGGAGCAACCGTTCCTCTCGTAAAAACAACTGATGACGTTCAATCATGACTTGTTTCCCGTGAACAACACGAGCCGACAACGTGTTGCACAAATCGAACACGCGTACATTTGCTTCCAATAACCGTTTTACACCTTCATGATAAAATCGACCACTCATGGATGATTTCTCATTGATCATCACTTTTACCCCATGGTCGATTAACGATTGAGCCGCAACTTCATCTATATCTTGATGAGTAATAAACACGATATCTTCGGGATGATGAATACGACGGATCTTTTTTGTCTTTTCATAAAAAAATGCCCTACCTTGGATTGACATACTTCTTCCTCCTTTTCCTGTAGTATGGACCAATCGGAAGGACGTTCATGCATGAAAAGAGATATTCAAGTGGGAATTCGTTTCATCTAGGAAAAAGCGACACAAAGATCGCAGTTCGCTTTTGTCCTCTTTCCACAAACAGTAAAAACACCTCCTATCCATGGGATTTTCCCAATGAAGAGAAGGTGTTAGTTGCTTTCAAAAAAATATTTATTAGTTTTATTTTGACGTTAGTTGGTGAACAGCATGAGAACGAAAAACGCGGTAACCATTGATTGATACATTGCATTAAGACACTTGATGCTCAAGCCTTAATTTATCCGCAACCATCGCAATAAATTCAGAATTGGTCGGTTTTGCTTTGGACATGTTGATCGTGTAGCCAAACATTTTTGAGATGGAGTCCACATTGCCTCTGCTCCATGCAACTTCAATCGCATGGCGAATCGCTCTTTCTACCCTGCTGGAAGTTGTATTGTATTTTTTCGCGATATCGGGATAGAGCACTTTTGTAATGGAACCTAACAATTCAATGTCATGATACACCATCGTAATGGCTTCTCTTAAATATAAGTATCCTTTGATATGGGCAGGAACGCCAATTTCATGGATCACATTCGTAATACTTTGACTTAAATTCACTTCTTGTGATTGATTTTCTTCACGGGCAATGGAAAGATTGGAATCACGCTGTTCGATCATCGGTTGTTTCTGTCCTTTTAAGTCGCGAATATGTTTAATAAGTGTTTCCATATCGAAAGGTTTCAATACAAAATAAGAAGCTCCTAACTGCACCGCTTTTTTTGTCACGTCTTCTTGCCCGAATGCCGTTAACATAATTACCTTTGGACGAGATTGCTTTTCCTGTAATTTCGATAACACAGCCAATCCATCTAAATGTGGCATAATAATGTCTAAAACGAGGATATCAGGGTCAGTATTCTCTACAATGTCCAAACATTCTTGCCCGTTGTATGCAGATCCAACGACTTCCATATCCTCCTGCGCGTGAATATATTCTGTTAACAATCCTACTAATTCACGATTATCATCTGCAACGCACACTTTCACTTTTTCCACGGAAGTACCTCCTCATCACTAAAAAAGTTGTTTCTCCAACACTTATTTTCGACAACAAACCGTTTTATCCTTTAATTTTACTTTAAAATATATTTACATTTTATTTGCTTTAGAAAATTTACTTTTTCTTTGTTTCATGTGTACATTCGACATTTGACAATCTTAAATTTATATGAAATTGTCGTTTTTTGTCGTTTGAAAGATAAAAAAACTGCTAGGAAGCAGTTTTCTTATCTTTGGTACGTTCTTCTTTATACGTGTTTATTCCGGCTTCTTCTAACATCCATTCAATATGAGAGGCATATCCTGTTTTTGCTTCATTGACAAATACATGCGTTACCGCCCCAACAAGTTTTCCATCTTGAATAATCGGACTGCCGCTCATTCCTTGAATAATTCCCCCGGTTTTTTCAATTAATTTTTCATCGGTAACTTCAATGACCATCCCTTTTGTTGCTCTTTCCATCTGAGGAACGGTTTGTACAATTTCGATATCGAAAGCTTCAATTTTTTCGCCTTCCACCACCGTCCACAATTGGGCAGGCCCTTTTTTTACTTCATCCGCAAAAGCAATGGGAAGGGCTTTTTTGGTTATTTTATTTTGTTGCAGCTTTTCTTCATCTAATACTCCAAAAACACCGAAAGGACTATTTTTAGTGACTTTTCCCAATGTTTCTTTTTCAGGTATTATTGTAGCACGCTTTTCCCCAGGAGTACCGTTGATGCCTTTTTCAATATCATTTACCGTAGAGCGCATAATTTTACCTTCTGAAATTTCAATAGGATCTTTCGTATCGGGATCTGCAATGACATGACCGAGCGCACCGAATTTTCCTGTTTTCGGTTCATAAAAAGTTAATGTTCCAACACCGGATGCGCTTTGTCGTATATAGGCACCGATGATATTGCCATCTTTTCCTTTATGAATCGATACTTCTATTTCCTTTTGTTTATTTCCGCGTTCAATGTGTACAGTGACACTTTCACTTGTTGTCTCCTCTAATACATCCACCACATCATCTAAAGAATTGATTTTTTTCTGGTTGATTTGTACGATGCGGTCTCCAATTTCTAAACCGGCTTTTTTCGCAGGTGAAAATCTTTTTTCGCCTTCTTTTATCTCATGAAACCCGATGACCATGACGCCGTGAGATTCTAATTGAACCCCAATGGAATCACCGCCGGGTATCACTTTAATATCTGGAATTTTTGTGACATTTGTCTTTTTTTCCGGTAATGGCGCTATTTTTACGGACACCGTTTCTGCTTCTTCATCTGTTTCAATATTTCCTTCTTTGTCCATAGCTAGTTTTTCATGTATAATATCCTCATTTTCCCACTCTGATTCAAATAAAACAATGTGATCGGGAACGTGTAAAAAAGTGGTAGCATTGCTTTGGATGAATAAAAGTGTCATACAAGTAAAACATATCATTCCAACAATTTTTCTCCCCCATTCCATTTAACGAATCCTCCTCATCCCCTTTTTAATCGTGTTCGTTACTTCTAATGTTGCCTTTGGAGGTTCGTTTTATAAGTTGGTCCAACTAAAAAAGCTGACCAAAACAGGCCAGCATTTCAAGAATTGGTTTTAATTTTTTCTGCCATTTGTAATAATTCTTTGGCGTTTTCTTTCGCTAAAGCAGTCACTTCCACTCCGGAAATCATTCGGGCAATTTCTTCGGTTCGTTTTTCATCGTTTAAAGACGTGACCGTGGTCGTTACTCGATCTTTTTTTTCACGTTTTTCGATAAACAAATGGTGATCTGCCATTGCTGCTACTTGTGGCAAATGAGAAATACAGATGACTTGTGAATGGGTCGATACTCGATAAATTTTTTCTGCAATCGACTGAGCTACTCTCCCGCTAACACCTGTATCCACTTCATCAAAAATAAGCGAAGTCACATGTTGAAAACGAGCCAATACTGTTTTCATCGCAAGCATAATACGAGAAATTTCTCCTCCGGAAGCAACTTTCGTTAAAGGTTTTAACGGTTCCCCGGCATTGGTAGCAATGTAAAATTGCACGTGGTCTTGACCGTTTTCATTGACGTAAACTTCTCTTTCTTCCGTATGTATTGGAATGCCAGATGTAAGGTTCGTTATCTCCACATGGAGACGCGCATGTTCCATATATAAATCCGCAAGCTCCTTCATAATATCTTGGACAAGTTGAGCGGCAGCTTGCTTTCTTAAGTCGGTTAACGTATCTGCTTCCGCTTTCACATCTAAAGCGGAGGCGTTCATTTCTTTTTCTAGCGCGGCGAGCTTTTCTTCTTTATTGGATAAAGAATCGATTTCTTCTTCTATACGCGCGGCATGTTCTAATATTTCTTCTACTGTCTCCCCGTATTTTCGCTTTAATCGGTTTATTTCATCTAATCTTGCTTCAATTTCATTTAAACGATTTGGATCAAAAGAAATCGCCTCCATGCGATTGCGAATGTCGCTGGCACTTTCTTCTAACGTAAACAAAGCTTCTTGGATTCGTTCCAACTGCACTGCCATTTCTGAGTCAATCTGTGCCGCTTCCTCTATATGAGCGACCGCTTGTCCGATCCAATCTAACGCTTTTCCTTCCCCATTAAGGCTATTATACGTACTTCCCAATTGTTGATATAGTTTTTCACTGTGGGATAAAACATGTCTTTCTTTTTCTAAAGAGAAATCTTCATTCGGAGACAAGGAGGCTTGTTCAATTTCACGTAACTGATATTGAAGAAAATCAAGGCGATTGGCCATTTCCTGATCATTTTCTTGCCATTTTCTCCATTGAGATCTGAGACGCTGATACGTATGATAACGGTTTTTATAATCAAATAGCGTCTCTTTTATCATTTCTTTGGCAAAACGGTCTAAAATGGTTAAATGTTTTTCCGGTTGCATTAATTCTTGATGTTCATGTTGTGCGTGGATATCCAAAAGGGATTGTCCTACTTCTCGAAGGATAGACAGGGTTACTAATTTTCCGTTGACTCGACAGATGCTTTTCCCCCGATTCGTGATGTCTCGTCGTAAAATCACCATATCATCAGAGGTATCGATACCCGTTTTCTCCAGAAAGGAACGTATCGGATGATCTTTTTCTATTGAAAACAGGCCTTCAATTTCCGCCCGATCTTGCCCATGACGCACGAATTCCACAGAACCTCGCGCACCGATCAATAAGCCAATCGCATCGATAATAATGGACTTTCCCGCTCCTGTTTCCCCTGTTAACACCGTAAGTCCCGTTTGAAAAGAAATAGTTAACTCTTCAATAATGGCAAAATTTTTAATGGTAATCTCTTCTAGCACCTTTTCACCTCGGCTCTACGATTCCTTTTATAGCATATCAAGAAAGCGTTGGACAATGTCTTCGCCCGTTTTGTCATCGCGACAAATGATGAGAATGGTATCGTCACCGCACACCGTTCCGATAATTTCCTCCCATGTTAAATTATCAATTAACGCGCCAACTGCATTCGCATTTCCAGGTAATGTTTTCATGACAACTAAATTGTTGGCTCGATCAATGCTAATAAAACTATCAATGAGTGAACGTTTGAGTTTTTCAATCGGATTAAAACGCTTGTCCGCAGGTAAACTGTATTTATAACGGCCGTCAGCCGTTGGAACTTTCACTAAGTGCAGTTCTTTAATATCTCGGGAAACAGTCGCTTGTGTCACGTTATATCCTGCATTTCTCAGACGTTCAACTAACTCATCTTGCGTATCAATATCAAAATTAGATATTAACTCGCGGATTTTTATATGGCGTTGTCCTTTTGTCATCGTCATCTCAGTTTCCTCCAATTTTTCAATGGTTATTATAATTATACACTAAAACGTTTAAAAATAGAAACTAAAAAGAGAGAGGTTATCCTCTCTCGTGATAATGATGACGATGTGCAGCTCGTACAATCTCGGGAATATTTGTTATTGAAAAGGCTGAGGTCACCGTATTCTTCGGAAGCCATTTCGCATGAAATAAATATTCGATATTGCCATCTCCTCCGGTAATAGGTGAATAGTCTAATCCCCACGGTACGAACTGTAATTGAGATGAAAAAGTGACAATATCGGAAATGACTTCCACGTGCACATCAGCGTTCCGTACAATTCCTTTTTTCCCTACCTTCTCTTTGCCTGCTTCAAATTGTGGTTTAATGAGGAGACAAACATCCGCATCGTTCGTGAGAAGTTCACAAAGAGGTGGCAAAAGCAATTTTAACGAGATAAAGGAGACATCCGCAACAGCGATCTCCACTTTTCCTTTTGTAAAATCTTCTTTTGATGCATAGCGAAAGTTATATCGTTCCATCACTTCCACTTGCTTATGATTTCGCAATTTCCAAGCGAGTTGGTTATACCCGACATCGACGGCATAGACAAGCTTTGCGCCATGTTGGAGAGCACAATCGGTGAATCCTCCCGTAGATGCCCCGATATCAAGGACGATTTTATTTTGAAAAGAAAGACCAAAAGACGCAATTGCTTTTTCAAGTTTTAAGCCACCGCGACTGACATACGGATGGGTTTCTCCTTTCACTCGTATCAATGCGGTCGAATCTATTTTTGCTCCCGGCTTGTCGACAGGCTCATCATCTGCATAGACGAGCCCCGCCATGATCGATCGTTTTGCTTGTTCCCTCGATTCAAAATAGCCTTTTTCTACCAATAAAACATCCGCACGTACTTTTTTCATTCATTACGCCCTCTGCTTTTTCCCTGGTATGAGAGAACGAATCGTGGCAACGATATTTTCTGTCGTTAATCCGATTTCCTCATATAATTCCGGGACACTGCCATGTTCGATATATCGATCCGGTATTCCCATTCTTTCTACAACCATATGATGTGCCCCTTGATCATGAATATGTTCTAAAATCGCGCTTCCAAAGCTTCCCATCAAGGACGCTTCTTCCAATGTTAATATCGGTTTATTTTCTTGCATAAACATTGCCATCATTTCTTCGTCTAACGGCTTGACGGAACGAGCATTCACGACCCGAACATGTATTGAGGATTTTTCCAATGTGCGTGCTGCTTCCATTGCCATTGGCAAGAGAGTACCGAATGTTAAAATGGTTGCATCGCTTCCTTCTTTTTCAACTTCCCACGATCCGATCTCAATTTCTTGAAATTCTTCATCCATTGGAATTCCGTAACCATTTCCCCGTGGATATCGAACAGCAATTGGTCCGTCATCATATTGAATGGCTGTGTAAATCATATGTTGCAGTTCATTCTCATCTTTTGGCATGAGTATTTTCATATTTGGTAAATGACGTAAATACGCAATGTCAAATACGCCTTGATGGGTTTCCCCGTCAGCACCAACGAGCCCTGCTCGGTCAATCGCAAAGAAAACATTTAAATTTTGTCGACATACGTCATGAACGAGCTGATCATACCCTCTTTGTAAGAAGGTAGAATAAACCGCAAAAACCGGTTTCATTCCTTGGGCTGCCAACCCTCCGGCCATCGTCGTGGCATGCTGTTCTGCAATACCGACATCAAACATACGATCCGGAAACTTTTCACCAAATTGGTCCAGCTTCGTGCCTCCTGGCATGGCAGCGGTAAGTGCCACAATCCGCTTATCTTTTTCTGCCAAACGAATTAACGTATTGCTAAAAACGGAACTATAGGAAGGAGGACCGGGTTTTTTTATGACTTCCCCGGATTCCATTTTATAAGGACCAAGACCGTGCCATGTTCCTTTCGCATCATTTTCAGCCGGGGCGTACCCTTTTCCTTTTTTCGTCATGACATGGACTAACACCGGACCGTTTGTATCTTTCGCATATTGAATGTTTGCGAATAAATCGTCATAATCATGTCCATCTACTGGACCGAAATAAGTAAATCCCATCTCTTCAAAGAACATTCCGGAAACGAGCAAATACTTTAAACTATCTTTCACCCGCTCTGCAACAGTAGCAATTCTTCCTCCAAAAGCAGGGATTTTTTTCAATAAATATTCGACGTCTTCTTTCACTTTTTGGTACTTTCCAGCTGTGCGAAGACGACCGAGAATACTGTGAAGAGCTCCTACATTCGGAGCGATGGACATTTCGTTATCGTTTAAAATAATCGTGATGTTTGTTTTTTCATGTCCGATGTGATTTAACGCTTCCAGAGCCATCCCACCAGTGAGAGCTCCATCCCCAATAATTGCAACGATTTCTTCGTCTGTTTGTTTTAAGTCTCGTGCGACAGCCATTCCCATCGCAGCGGAAAGAGAAGTAGAGCTATGGCCTGTTTCCCATACGTCATGCTCACTTTCAGATCGCTTCGGAAAACCGCATAATCCTTTATATTGACGCAGAGTATCAAATTGGTTTGCTCGTCCGGTTAAAATCTTATGAACATACGCTTGGTGACCAACATCCCAAATGAGCTTGTCCTTTGGGCTGTCGTATAACGTGTGCAGTGCAATCGTTAATTCAACGACCCCTAAGTTCGGACCAAGATGCCCACCGGTAACAGATAATTTTTCAATTAAAAATTGACGTATTTTTGTTGCGAGCGTTTCCAGGTCGTTACGACTACAATTTTTTAAAAACTTCGGGTCCTTTATTGTCTCTAGATTCATTCAATGGAACCCTCACTTTCGATCATGTATTCATGTGAATTATTTATTTTTTGTCGGATAGAAAACTTTTTTTATCCAGTGATACAAGTGCCCGACTTGAAAAATAATTTTATTTGCGTTCTCGATGGCAAAAGTTTTTCCGAGAGCTTTCCCTCCGACAGTAAGTGCAGCGACTAATGCGGTAAAAATAACATTGACAACGAACTGAAAAGTAGACCCATCCCCAGCATTTGCTGCCAAAGTTAATTGAATCACCACAGCAGAAGCAGCCGTCCCACTCACTACCCCGGACACATCTCCTACAACGTCGGCACAAAAATTAGCCACTTTGTCGGCATTTCGGTTAATGAAAACCGCTTCTTGTGCTCCTGGAATTTTTTTCGCTGCCATCGCATGGAAAGACGCACTCGTTGCAGCAGTAGCAGCTACACCGATAATATCAAAAAACACACCGATAAAGATGATGACCAAAACAACAAGCATGCCGGCAGCCCAGCCAACTCCAGATAATAAAGCGGTTGAGATGATTGTAAAAATAGCCGCTAACACGAACGTGATAACGGCAATTAAAATACTCCATTTCAGTGAGTTTTTCCACATATTATTCATTATTTCCCTAATCACCTAATATCGAGACGTCTTTTGGTTATCATAATTAAAAACTTGGCTTATCGCCAAGTTTTTGATGGCGAAAGCATATCCAACTATGTACGCGTTCGGATGGTCGGTAAAAGTGTAAATCTTGTGCCTTAGGTCCAGTAGGATTTCCCAATCACTTACCATGTGTTGCCACGATGGCGGTTTCCCTTTAAAAGTGATTTGATGCCGTCGCCGAACATCAGACTGGATTGCCACTTAGGACACACTGCAATCCACTTTTACCGTCCGAAGAGCAGTCTAGGAGCTTTCCTCAACAATTCCGTGCCACTCTCTTAGCCTCTTTTGCAGAGCAGGTTTCAGGTATAAAGAAAGCACTCGTTGGCCAGCGAATACTTTCTTTCTTTAGAACCATCCCCCTTGCTCCACTCAAGGCAGGCTACACTGCAGCCAGACTTTCCCACAGCCTGCCATGCAGGTCTAACCTTGTTCTTCTGTAGTATGTCCTGGAAAAACAGAGAACAAGGCCTCCGCGGCGAAAAGGGTTCACGCCCACATGCCATTGTAGATCGCCCTTAACGCCTTTACTCCCAACATTGACCCAAGGCTGGGCGCCTCGAGCCAACACCAGGAACTTCATCGATGTGCCCTTTAGCGGATTTTTAGGCCCGCCCTCGAGAATGGAGAATTGACTAGAATACTGCACCATCCGAATTTTGTACTTTTATTATATCATGGATATCAACACCTGCACAAACAAAATATCGCCCTCTTAGTGAGAGCGATTCGTAATGTATTCTACAAATTGCGCCAATAATGAAACATCCTTTTCGATCGAGTGTAAACTGGAAAGCGCTTGGTCGGCGTGTATTTGTAACTTCTCTTTTGCTCCTTCCAATGAGAGTAAACGTGGATAGGTGCTTTTAAGTTTACTTTCATCGGAACCTATTGCTTTCCCCATTTGATCAGGATTTCCTTCCACATCCAAAATATCATCTTTAATTTGGAAGACAAGCCCTAGCTGTTCTGAAAATGTCCGTAAATGAAAAATGTCTTCCTCCGTCGCTTTTGCTAAAATTGCTCCCGCTACGATCGCATATCGTAAGAGAGCCCCAGTCTTGTGATGATGGATATATTCCAATTCCTTTAATTCAAGCTCTTTTTTTTCCCCTTCCAAATCGGCAACCTGTCCTCCGACCATTCCTTCTGCACCGGAAGCTTCCGCCAATTGTTGTACTAATGTCATTTTCACTTCCGGGGAGACGCCTTCCAAAGTACTAACCAGTTCAAAAGCGCGAGTCAATAGCCCGTCTCCTGCCAAAATGGCCATCGCTTCTCCAAATACGCGATGATTGGTCGGTTTTCCCCGACGAAAATCATCATCATCCATCGCCGGTAAATCATCGTGAATGAGTGAATATGTATGAATGCATTCCAACGCACAAGCGACTTGATAATCTGTTTCCTCAATGTCACGGTACGTGGCAATGGTTGCTAACATTAATAATGGTCGTACCCTTTTCCCACCAGCGTTGAGAGAATACAACATGGCCTCTTTTAAACGGCCGGGGCAAGATAAATTTTCGATAAATAGCGGAAGCCTTTGATCAATTTCTTTTTTATATGCTTCGATAAATGTTTGTAGTGACGTCGTATTCAACCGTCGTCCTCCTCTGTCTGTAATGAGGTGATCTCCCCATCTTCCGTAATGATGCGATCCATTTGTTTTTCTACTGTTTTTAATTTTTGATGACATACGTTCGATAACGTCATCCCTTCTTGATACATTTGGATCGCTTTTTCAAGTGGTACTTCTCCTTCTTCTAGCGTTGTCACAATCTTCTCTAATTGTTCCATCGCTTCTTCAAAAGATAGCGTTTTTTCTTTGTGATCAGTCATTCTTCTCTCCTTCCTTTTCTTCCGGGAAAATCGTGTTTTTCGAGATAGAAGATACCGTTCCTTTCACCGTACCATCCGATACATACATCCGAAAGGACTGTCCGATTGATAGCTGATCGACAGAAGTAATGAGCGTGTCATCTTCAGTATAAGAAACTTGATATCCTCTTTCCATAATAGAAAGCGGGTTTAATAGTTCCAACTTCTGTAAGTTTGCATGAAAGCGTTCCTTCTTCATTTGGAAAAAGTGATTCATCCCTTGCGTGAGTCGTCGATTGTATTCTGTTAATTTTTCCGTTTCTCTTTTTGCCAATTGTAATGGATGCTCACGTTCCAGTCGTTTTTCTAACGTGCGTAATCGTTCTTCCTTTCCCCGTTGGATGTCATGCATCTGTTTATGTAATCTTTCTATTAACCGATCTAGTTCTTGTTCTTTTTGCTGCAAGAGACGGGCAGGATAACGAAAAGCATAAGAACGTTGTAACTGATACAGTTTGTCCCTACGGTGATTGATTTGTTCTCGTATGACCCGTTCCAGACGATGTTGCCATTGCTTAACTTTTTCGAGCATTTCTTTTTGTTCAGGAGCAACTAACTCCGCCGCTGCTGTTGGCGTTGCGGCCCGAACATCTGAGACAAAATCCGCAATCGTTACGTCGGTTTCATGTCCGACTGCTGACACAACCGGCATGGACATGGAAGCAATTTTTCTTGCTACGATCTCTTCATTAAAAGCCCACAATTCTTCGAGCGAACCTCCGCCCCGTCCGACAATAACAACATCAAACTCCCCCATTGCTTCCACTCGTTCAAGCCCCGTCACGATCGAATGTGGCGCTTCCTTTCCTTGGACAAGCACCGGGAAAAGAGTAATCCGAGCCGGTGGGAAGCGCCTTTTTAATGTTGAAATCATATCTTGAATTGCCGCTCCTGTGGGAGAAGTGACGATGGCAATTTCTTTCGGCAACTTTGGAAGTGGCTTTTTTCTTTCTGGCGCAAACAGCCCTTCTTTTTCCAGTTGCGTTTTTAATTGTTCAAAACGTACATACAGTTGCCCCAGTCCGTCTGGTTCCATCTGTTGGACGTACAATTGGTATTGTCCGAACGGTTCATACACGGAGACGTTTCCTACTACAAGTACGTTCATCCCATTTTCGGGTTCAAATTTTAAAAAACGGTTTTTCCCAGCAAACATCACAGCGGAAATGCGGGAACGTTCATCTTTTAAAGTAAAATACATATGTCCACGACTATGTCTTTTGAAGTTGGAAATTTCCGCACGCAACAAAACATGTTGTAATTGATCATTCATTTCGAGCGTCTTTTTGATTTGAGTCGTTAATTCCGTCACCGTCGCCCATTTTTTCTCTCCGGTCAACATAACTACTCCCTACCTAGTCGTTTTTTTGCAGATAACATCGTATTGTAAAGAAGCATCGTAATTGTCATCGGTCCGACGCCTCCCGGAACGGGTGTTATGTAAGAAGCTTTTTCTTTCACTTCATCAAATAAAACGTCTCCGCACAATTTCCCGTTTTCTTTTCGATTCATCCCGACATCGATAACAACTGCACCTTCTTTTACATGCTCTTTTCGAATCATTTCTTGACGTCCAACAGCTGCAATTAAAATATCCGCTTGGGATGTATACTTTTCTAACTGGGGTGTTTTTGAATGACAATAAGTCACCGTCGCATCTGCATTCAATAACAATTGTCCCGCCGGTTTTCCAACGATATTACTTCTTCCAATGACCACTGCATGCTTTCCTCGGACATTAATATCTTTATATTCAAGCATTTTCATGATGCCAAAAGGGGTACAAGGTAAAAACGCCTCTTGGCCAGTCATCATCCGACCTATGTTAATTGGGTGGAAGCCATCGACATCTTTTTCTGGAAGAATGCGTTCAATCACTTTTTTGTCCGATATATGATCCGGTAGAGGCAACTGTACTAATATGCCATGAATATTCGGGTCTTCATTGAAACGATCAACGGTACTCAGTAACGTTTCTTCCGACGTATCTTCGGGTAGTTCAACGAGCTCGGAGTGAATACCTACTTCTTTGGAAGCTTTTTCTTTTCCTTTCACGTAAGAGCGAGAAGCGGGATTATTACCGACTAAAATAACGGCAAGTCCAGGTGTTATCTCTTTTTTTAAGCGTGCCACTTCTTCTTTTATTTCTGCGCGTAAAGATGCTGCGACTTCTTTGCCATCAATAATTTCTGCTGTCATTGTTCCCTCTCCTTTTGTTTTACTTCATCTAATATTTTTGATAAGACACCGTTCACAAATTTACTAGGTTCTTCGCCACCAAATGCTTTTGCAAGTTCGACTGCTTCATTCACACTCACATGTAGCGGAATGTCTTCTGCAAACAACATTTCATACGTTGCAAGCCGGAGCACGGCCCGGTCCACATTCCCAATGCGTTCCATTTTCCAATTGGTGACGTTTCTTTCAATACATTCGTCAATTTCTTCTTGATGTTTCAGCGTCCCTTCTATAATTTCAAACAAAAATTCACTAGCTACTTCCCCGGGTTCCACCGTGTGACGCAAAGCTTCTTCCCAATTCGCACCGATTAAATCTACTTGGTATAATGTTTGGATTGCTCTCAGCCTTGCTAGACGTCGATTCATTCATTTAATCTCCTTTTTCCAAAACTTCGAGAAAAGAAAAGAGCCTATGATTGCTCGCTCTCTTCTGTCGTATTAAGCTGTACACCGACGATATGAACATTAATCGCCTCTAATGGAATTGCTGTCATCGTTTGAATGGCTTGATGAATGTTCTCTTGAATATTTTTCGCCACTTCCGGAATGGATACACCGTAACGAAGGGTAACAGAAATATCGATTGTCGTTCCTGATTCTTCACTTCCTAAGTCAACTTTGACGCCCTTGCCATGATTTTTCCGACCAAATCTTTCTGCTACATCCGTTGCAAAGCTTCCTCTTAGCGAATGTACTCCTTCCACTTCCGAGGCCGCTAAACCTGCGATCACTTCAATCACTTCCGGTGCTATTTCAATCGTGCCTAATTCATTTTTCGTGTTTTCTAAATCAATCGCACGGTATTCACTCAATCCATCCACCCCCATACTTTATTCTATGTCTTTTGCGTCACTTTCTGCCTGCTCCTTTTGAGCTTGTTTTTCTACGTATTCATATTTATATTGACGAAAAACCGGGTACTCTGATAAATTTTCCGGAATCTTGCCATTTTCTAATAAAATAATTTTCACGATGTTTTTATTTCTTGCCATATGATATTTTTCCCCGTATTCATTATGTTTCGTAAACTGCTTTAAATTCTCATAGTCTTCTTCTTGGATCGAAACGGTATAAGCGTTATCTCCTTCCCCATATTCATGTTCAAACCCAACTTCGAATTCGACTATTTGAATTTGATCATTTTTCATATTACGGGTCTGTTCTAACACGGCTTTGGCACCGTCTGTTAAATCATTCCATTCCATGAATAAAACCTCTCCTCAATGTTAGAATCCAACAAAGTGTTGGTTAAATTATATCATGCCACTTCTTAATTTTCATTATTTCCTTCGCGCACTCCTTTCATGTATCATATAAAAAGCTTCGGAGAGTGGTCTATATCTCCGAAGCCCTTCCTCATGTATTAATTGTAGTGGCCAATCACGACATCATCTACCCCTAAATGTTTTCTTGCTAAGCGATGAAGATGAGCGGCTTCCTCTTTCGATAACTCACTCGCTTTGACAATCACTCGTGTTTGCTGATTGCTTGTAATGACGACGGCATCTTCATAACCTTCCGCTTGTACGAGACTTTCTAACGTGCTTTCATTTTGCGCGAGTTGTTGTAGCCGTTCTCTTTCTTCATATGCTTTACTTTTTTCCTCCGCAGTAAAGTCATCGGAGGCAATTTGTTCTGTATATTGTTCATTTAAACGACTCCGGATCTCTTCTCTTTCCATACGCAATTCACTAAATAAATTGTTTCCTTCCGTGTACCCTTGCACTTCTTGAGCGCTATCCTCTTGTGGTTCGGTTTCTTCGATGATTGTTTCTAATTCTTCTTCATCAAGCCACGTGGTCCACTCTTTCTCTGTCATTTCTTCTTCCGTTGCTTCTTGGGCTGTTTCATCCGGAGACATGACATAATACACCGCAAGGACAATAGTTAAACTTAACATCGTCATGAGCCAAATCGTTTGTTTTTTTAATACCATGATTTTACTCCTTTCCTTTTTCTTTCGGCAGTACCGATACTTTATGGGGAGCGACATCCATCACCCGCGTCACCGCTTCCACGACCCATTCTTTTATTTGGGTATTCTCTACTCCTTCAGCAACGACGAGCACCCCGCGAATATCGGGATTTTTAGTTTGATAAAGTACAGGTTCCTCTCGATTTTCCTTTTGTAGGACAACCATCTCCTCTTCGATTTCTCCATCTTCTACTGTGCGGCTCCCTCCTTCTTGATCTTTCTCCTTTGTCGTCTGTTGATGTACGTAGCTGTTTTTTTCATATTCTTTTTTTTCACTGCCTTCGAACGTCACCATCACCGTCGCATTTTCAATGCCAGAAATTTTAGTAAGCATATCCGCCAATCTTTCTTCCATTTCTTTTTCCGTAAAAGAATCCTTTCCCTCCGGTTTCGCCCCTGTTTTCACCACTTCGTCTTGGGAGTGATGGAGATGATTCCAATCGTCTTCCGGCACATCTGTTTTATTGATCGTTCCGAATATCATTAAAGCGATGCCAAAGAAGAGAATAACGATAAGATACCAAGGAATCGGCTTTTTCGTTGATTCCTTTTGGCCCTTCAACAAATCTTTTAAAAAAGATATGCTCGTTTTCTTATCCTCTTCTGCCACGATGGTCCCCTCCTCCCATGGTGATTTGTAATTGGGTACTATCTACTTGCCACTCTTTTTCTAAATATTTAATGATTTCTCGTTTTTGATTTTCCCGTTCCGAATCATTTTCTTCCGCTAGTTCAACACGTATTGGTTGCGTGATGTGATCGTCGGCTATTTCCGTGAGAGAAAGTGTTATGACCCACTCTTTCACATCTTCTATTTCCTCTTCGTCATACGTTACTTGAATATCCTCAATCTCCCACCCCCATCTCGACACAATCGTTTCTTCCACTTGCGCTTGCATTTGTTTCGCTACTTGATTAGAAATATATGCATCTTGTCCAGCTTCTATTTCGGTTTTATGTGCATTTATTTCTTCTTCCATCGAAACAGGGAGATAGGAAAACAAGGCAATCCCTTCTTTTTCTAATTGATTCGGTACGTTCATGAAAGAAAGAATCGGTTCAATAATAAGAAGCATCAATATAAAGGAGAGAACGAGTCGAACGTAGGTGCGAAAGGAAGAGGAAGGAAGTAATATTTCAATGAGAAAGGCGGCAATTAAAAAGATGATAAGTTGACTCATCCATTCCCCTAACCATTCCATCGACTCTCACCTCACCATCAACGAAATATTTCCGGAAGCAACGATAAATGTGATCGCAATAAAAAACATGAAAGCAACGAGAGCTAAAGAAGCGAACATAAAAATAACCGTTTTCCCTAAAGTAGATAAAGAGTCTAACAACGGACCTTCTCCAATTGGTTGAATAACCGCTGCAGTAAAATGAAATATAAAACCGATGACGAGCACTTTTAAGGCCGGGAAAGCACAAATGACAAACAAAATGACGACCCCTGCTACTCCAATCGTATTTTTTAATAATACGGAAGCGCCTAAAACCGTATCTGCTGCATCCGTAAACATCCTTCCGATCACCGGAATAAAATTTCCGGCAAAATACTTCACCGTTTTTATTGCCATCCCATCTGTCACTGCCATCGTTGCTCCTTGAACAGAAATCACACCGATAAAAATCGTAAAAAAAAACCCTAAAATACCAACGGCTGTCTTTTGTAGTAAATCAGCTAATTTTGTTACTTTGATGTGATCATTTAAACTGCTTACAATACTCATGAGAGCAGAAAAAAATAGTAAAGGCAGCACGATATGTTGCACGAGTAACCCACTCGTTTGGATGAGAAACATGACGAGTGGATGAAACAAACCTGCGGAGGAAAGGGAACCAGTAGAGGCTAAAAGAGCTAACATGAGTGGAAGCAAGGCCGTCATAAAATGAACCATGTGGGCAATCGTTTCTTCCACATAAGACATCGCTACGTAAAAACTATTGATAGCAATAACAAGCATGACAATAAAGATGACACTATACGCTGTTTTATTTACTGCTTCATTTTCAAAAGCGTGTTGAAATGTTTTTACAATTGCACTAAACAAAGCAAGAAGGATTAACGTTCCCATTAATTTCCCGTTAGCAATAATTTCGTGTAAAATAAAGCGAAAAAAAGCAATGATCCATTCTTTCAACGAAAAACCCGTGTCTTCCCGTAAAAATTCATGAAAAGAACCTTTTTGTGACTCCGGCAAAAAAGGCCCATATTCTTTTAATAACTGATCCCAAAAAGTTTGAATGTCTTCTAAATTTAATTGCTCTAATTGCTCGTCTTTTATCGCGTCAATACTTCCTTCATTCTCCTGTTCCTCCTGTTGACTTTCATCCAGCGCCGCTACTATTTCTCCCATGCTGATACAGTGAAAAAGTAAAACGAGACAAACGACCAAGATTTTTTTCCCCATCATGTTCACCTCAAGCTCCCCGAGGCATGAGCGTTAAAATCGTTTCAATTAATACTTGAAAAATTGGTATCGCTAACATAATGATGATGAGTTTTCCCGCCAATTCTATTTTTGCTGCAATGGCTTCTTGATCCGCATCTCTTGCAATGTGCGCGCCAAATTCAGCAATATAAGCAACACCGATAATCTTTAAAAGCGTTTGAATATATATGGAATTCACACCAGCTTGTCCTGATAAAGAAGAAATTAATTGTAAAGCTGATTCGATTGGTGCCAATAAGTAAAGAAAAATAAAAGCTCCCGTTGCCAGACCAATGAGGAGGGCAACTTCCGGTTGTTTCGGTTGTAACAGAAGAATTAAAAAAGTGGCGATGAGCGCAAAACCGACAATTTGAACGATCTCAATCGTCATCGCCTCCTAACCTTGTAACAAGAAAACACTTCTTATTTTCTGAAATAAATCATCTACAATCGTTGCGACCATATACAACACCACAACAAAACCGATGAGAGTGACCCAATGCGCCCAGTCTTCTTTGCCCATTTGTTTTAACACCGTATGAATCATAGCAACAACAATCCCTATTCCAGCTATTTGAAAGATGGTATTCACATCATAGGCCACTGTCATGTCCTCCTTTAATCTTTTTTAAATCAACAAAATAATAAGGAGTAATCCTGCTAAAAATCCTAACGTTTTCGTCATTTTTTCATATTTTCTTTGCGTTTCGATTGCTTCTTTTTCTTCTTTTTCTAAATGAATGATCGCAAGGCGGATATGTTTTTGTTGTTGGTGTTTTTCGTGTTGACCGAGCGTGGCTCCAAATTGACGCATAATTTCTTTTTCTTGTTCATGCATTGCGGTAGCGGGCCATGTTTCATTTAAACTATATTCCCACGCCTCTTCTGCATTTTTCTCTCCTTGTTTTAATCGTCTCGAAAAACATTGAAAAATGTACGCAACAGGGATAGGAAGTTGACGGCTAATCTTTTCGCTTATTTCTCTTAATGGGCTCATTCCATACATCATTTCAGCTTCAAAAGTTTGCAAAGCTACCTTTAATTGTCTTAATTGACGAGGACGATCTGTTAGTTTTTTTGCAAAATAAAAACCTGTCCACGTTGAGCCACATAAAATGAAAAGCGCTCCAAGCCAACTCATTTTTCTATCACCGAAAACGACGGCTTGAAAGTACGTTCTTTCACTTTTACTTTCCCTAAAGAAGTTCTATGGAGCGTTAGTATATGTTTAAAAAGGACGTCAGAAAATAATCGTTTCATCGTTGGTCTCTTTTTCATTTCTTCTTCACTATGTCCGTGTACGGAACAAATGACCGTGACACCAGCATAAGCAGCTTCTAAAATCGCATCTACGTCTTCTTCTCTCCCTATTTCATCCACAATAATGACTTCCGGACTCATCGAGCGAATCATCATCATCATTCCTTCTGCTTTCGGACATCGATCTAACACATCGGTTCTTTTCCCGACATCAAAGGATGGAATTCCTTGGTAACACGCTGCAATTTCTGAACGCTCGTCGACAATCGCTACTTTTTTAGATATGTGTTGATCGTTCCATTCACCATTGCTTAAAATACGAGCAAGATCACGCAGAAAAGTTGTCTTCCCAGATTGAGGAGGACCAATAATTAACGTATGATCCACATGATAACGATATAAACGTTTTGCACTTGGAAGCGCAACTCCCGGACGACTTCGAGCAAGACGAATGTTGAAAAAACGAACATGTTTCATCGTTTGTACTTTTCCATCTTCTTGAACGACTTGTCCGCCAAGGCCTACTCGGTGGCCACCTTTTGTCGTAATAAATCCTTGCTTGAGTTCTTCATGAAAGGCATATATGGAAAATTCACTTAATTGATTTAAAATATAATCGACATCTTCTTCTGTTAGCACATATAAGTCTTCCTTCTCATCTCGGAGATAGTAGACGCCTTCGTTCGTAATCAATTCAATGGGTGCATGAATGCGTACGCGTATTTCTTCTATGAAAGAGGGGAGGGCATGATTTGCAAAATAACCTTGTAAATGAGGCGGGAACAGATGGATGACTTCATTCAAGAACAGTCCTCCTTTCCAAAAGAGGTGTTTGTACACTTTATTCATTTTTTCTTTACATAGAACTCCATAAGAGAAAAAGAGACCAATAAAAAAGATGATTTCGTTTTACGCACGAAATCATCTTTTTCTCGTTATTTAGTTGGCACGGGAGACGTATTCTCCACTTCTTGTATCGATGACCAGTTTATCTCCTTGGTTCACGAAAAATGGTACTTGTACTTTATAACCGGTCTCTAATACAGCTGGTTTGGAACCGCCGGATGCTGTATCCCCTTTAATTCCCGGCTCTGTTTCTACTACTTCCAGTTCAACGGTGTTCGGTAGTTCTACCCCAAGGGTTTCCGATTCATATGAAATAACATGTACCTCCATATTTTCTTTTAAGAAATTCAGCTGATGTTCAATTTGCTTACTGGATAACTCAATTTGTTCAAACGTTTCTGAATCCATAAATGCATGTTGATCGCCATTTGCGTATAAATATTGCATTTTTTTTCGTTCAATGTGAGCTGTGTTCACTTTTTCACCAGCGCGAAACGTTTTTTCTTGAATGGATCCGGTACGAAGACTGCGTAATTTCGAACGAACGAAGGCAGCTCCTTTTCCTGGTTTTACGTGTTGAAACTCCATCACTTGCCAAATATCGTTATCTACTTCAATGGTTAATCCAGTTTTAAAATCGTTGACAGAAATCATCGAATCATCCCTCCGAGCATGTTAGTTTTCAATAATGATCAGTTCTTTAGTGGATGTTGTTAATCGTTCATTTCCGTTTTCAGTAATGACGATATCATCTTCAATTCTCGTTCCACCAACATCTGGTACGTAAATTCCAGGTTCCACCGTAACGACCATTCCTGGCTGCAATACAGTTTTTTCATTTTTCGATAAACGAGGACGTTCATGTACTTCCATTCCCAGTCCATGACCTAAACTATGACCAAAATAAGACCCGTATCCTTTTTCTTCAATCACTTGTCTTGCGATCTCATCTGCTTCTTTTCCCGTCATATTCGGGCCAATGGTGTTTACCGCTTGGATTTGTGCATCATAGACAATGTCATAAATCTCCTTTAACTGAGGAGACGGTTCTCCAATGGCGACCGTTCGAGTAATATCGGAACAATATCCTTGATAATACGCTCCGAAATCCATTGTGACAAGCTCGCCTTTTTCAATTTTTTTCTCAGATGCTACCCCGTGCGGTAGAGCACTGCGCCAACCAGAGGCCACAATAATATCAAAAGAGGAACCATCGGCACCTTGTTTTCTCATGAAAAATTCCAATTCGTCGCGAATCTCACGCTCCGTCATCCCGCTTTTTATTTGTTTTGTCACATGTAAGAACGCTTCATCCGCAATTACAGCAGCTTTTTTCAACATTCGAATTTCTTCTTCATCTTTTATCAGACGAATATTTTCGACGATGTCACTAACAGGAAGCAACTCCGCTTTTACGTGATTCTTTAGCCATTCATATTGCGTATACGTGATATGGTCTTTTTCAAATGCAACTGTTTTTATGCCGGTTTTCGATGCCAGTTCTCCAATCGAATCGTAACGGGAAAGGGATTCGACAATATCGAAGGATGGGCATTGTTTTTTCGCTTGTTCTACGTAACGGAAATCCGTCACAAGATACGCTTCGGTTTTCGTGATGAATAAGGCACCGGCAGTACCAGAAAACCCTGACAAGTAGCGACGGTTCGCCTCGCTTTCTACAAAAATAGCATCCACATCTTGCTTTTCCAACGCACTTCTTAGCTTTTCAAGACGTTTACTCATTGCATCCCCCTTTAACTACCTCTAATGCTAATTCATATCCTTTGATGCCAAAACCAACGATTTGTCCTTTAGAGACTGGAGCGATCACAGAATGTTGCCGAAATGCTTCTCTATTATGTATGTTTGAGATATGTACTTCAATCACATCTACAGAAATCGCTGCTATTGCATCACGGATAGCATAGCTATAATGAGTGAAAGCCCCTGGATTGATAATCACTGCATCCACGTTTCCTTCTGCTTCATGCAACCAATCAATAATGTCGCCTTCATGATTCGATTGCTTACATGTTAATTCAATTCCTTTCGTGCGGGCTTTCTCTGTTAACATGTTTTCTATTTCTTCCAATGTTGTCTTCCCATACACATCAGGCTCTCTTTTCCCAAGCATATTTAAATTGGGGCCATTAATAAGCAACGCTTTTTTCATCTCTTCTTCCACTCCCTCTCCAAAGACAATCCCCTCTTCCGTTGTATTTTACCACAACAAGGAAAAACGCACTAGCTATGATTGGGAGCGTTCCATTTCTTCATACTCAAAAGAAATCGAGTATCCGATAAACACACCATAGAGGATATATAAAGATAAAGTAGTAATGATCGTATCGGCATCCAATTCAGTTACCGGTTTTAATGACGGGAAAATGGGATGAAAGAAATAAAAAACAATCCCCCATAAAACGACACCAAATATCACTCCCGGCCAAATGGATGATAGTTTTTGTAAAGTATAACGATATAAAAATGCAACTCCAATGGAAAGAATGGACAAAAATATGATGCCGACAAGATGTCCAATATACGTTTTTTTCCAATCCGGGAGGGCCCATGGATCAAGCGCCAAAGCAGGACCGACCGATGTAAAATTTAAATAAAAAAGGGCATATCCAACCATACTCCAAATGAACCCACCAAAAAAACCAATCGAAGCGACACGTTGATGATAGCTCCACATACTCCATTCCCCCTCAATCGAATTGTCTCCTTCTTTAGTTTTTCTCAAAGAAGGAGAAATTATGAAGTAGGAAGCATAAATTTTTGAAAATAAGGGAATGAGTAATGATAAGTATAGAGTAATCGCTCGATTTCATGTACAATATAAGTTAAAGAAACTTTTTTCACATGACCGATTCAACAATGAGCGGATTGCTAGAACCTTCTTTCCAAGCTGCGCGTTCAACAATTGCTAGCGTTTTTCGGAGGTGATTTTTTGTCCCGTTTGTTACGTCATCCACTACTTACCATTGTGTTGGGTCTGGCGATGATTGGTATTGGCTATCAACTTGTTCATAACCCATTCGCGCTACTAATGTATTTGCTTATTGGCGCGGCCGTTGCTGTCGGAATGTACTTTCTCTTCACACGTGTCATTATGAAGAAAATCACAATGAACCAATATCGCGCCTCTGTCCCTCGTTCGAATCCAAATGCGAAACAGATGAAAGTTGTGAAGTCAGGTATAAATAAGAAACCAATAAAAAAACGCCCCTCCAAGTCAATCCATAGACGTCGGAAAGAGCATAATTTAACGGTAATAGAGGGGAAAAAGAACCGGAAAAAGAACCGGGCTCTTTTTTAACCTGAGCCCTGTTCTTTTTTCTTTGGAGAGAAGGAGGGGGATAAAGGAAATGTGGCCTGCTATTCAAGAAATAATATCGGTATTCACCAATGAATGGTTCTACTTAACCACCATCGCGCTTCTTTATTGGACGGTTGATAAACATATTAGTTTTAAATTATTTATCGTTCTCACCTTAACGCTTTATATTCACGCTTTTATTTATCACTTAATTGCTGAGCATTCTTTTCCTTTTCTTCCCGCAGAACCTGTGCAATTGGCAACAGCGTTTTGGGGGTACTTTATCGCGGAAGTGAGTAACCGAAAATTCACACTATTTGCTTGTGTGGTGATTTTTCTCGTCTCGCTGGTTACACTTCTCCATGGTTTTTATACACTTCAACATGTGATCATCGCAATGTTATTAGGGGTTTTTATTATTTATGCGGTGTATCGCACCCGCGATTGGATGAACAGTGCACCTGAATCACTCGTTTTTTCTTGTTCACTCGTATTACCATCAGCGCTTTTACTTCTTTTTCCTGAAGGAGCTGTCGCCTGTGGTCTTCTTCTCGGTGGAGGGGTCGGCTATAGTGTGGAAACGATCAAAAATCGCATGGTTTATCCGCACCAACTAATGAAAAGAGTCATTGCTGGCGTCATTGGTTTCATCGGATTATTCCTTCTCATTTATTTACACACATGGTTGTTTCATTCCGTTTTAACGACCTTTTTACACAGTGCGCTCGTAGGATTGTGGATTACGCTCATCTATCCACTACTGATGATTTACTTTGGCTGGTATAAACAAGACGGAGGATTGATTAGTAAATCATCATAATATTTATTTAATAAGTCCATTTTTTTAAAAAATCTTCCGTATACGTTTTCCCAATTTGAATTAATAATTCCCGATCTTTTTGCGACAAATCAAATGATGTTGTTTTTACTTGATCTACCGGTAAAAACACAATATCTTTGGCATGATACTTCGAAATATATCGTAAATCATAGGCATTTCTCATCGTATGAAACAGCGACTGATATAAATCAAGCGCATTTTTAATTTTCTTTTTTTCTTGTTCAAATATAGAAGGGGTCAATTGAAATCCGAGAATAGGACGCTTTTCTTTTTTCTTTTGATGCCCTTTAAAGAGCCACATCGGAAAATTACTTAATAAACCACCATCTACGACGAGATGTGGTTCTTTTTTCTTTTGAAAATGACAAAATTTCACCGGTTGGAAAAAATATGGAATCATGCAACTCATCGTCACTGCTTTAGCAATTGGAAAAGTTTCTTCGGTGTATCCGTATTTTGGAAGGTCGTCGGGAAAAACGATGATACTCCCCTCGGTAATATCAGAAGCAACAATTTTTAACGATCCTTTTTTTATATCTGCAAAACTATAGATGTTTTTTCTTTGCAACAAGCCTTTGATCCAACGTTCAAATACATCCCCTTTATAAAGACCTAACCTCCAATAGACAGAGAACCAAGCGACCCACGGCAAATACGTATTCAGCCACGTTTCGTTCATGATATCTGAAGATTCAAGAGACATGCCTATTTCTTTTAATTCCCGAGACGTATAGTTCGCTTGAATCAATGTGGCAACCACTGCGCCTGCGCTCGTTCCAGCTGTTCTTTCAAAACGAAAACCGTGACGCTCTAACACTTCTAACGCACCAACAAACGATAACGCTTTGACACCGCCCCCTGCAAACACACCATCAATTTTCATCCGCTCTCCGCCCCATTCATCAGTTGATATGTTGCAACGTATGAGAACAGCCGAGCGGATATGAGTCACTTAGACGATGATTTTTCCTCTTCTTCATTTTTCCGATGAATCTCACGTAAATGCTTAATTCTTTCTTCATCTTCTTGAAAATATTGCACAACATCTCCAATCCGGTCGATCGCATCCCAACTTAAATGATGTTCGATGCCTTCCACATCTTCGTATATATACTGCTCATCGACACCGATGATATTTAAAAAGTCTTCCAACAGCTCATGGCGATACACAAGACGCTTTCCGATCTTTTTTCCCTTTGGTGTCAATATGAGCCCACGGTATTTTTCATACACTAAATAATCTAATTTATCGAGTTTTTGTACCATTTTTGTCACAGAAGACGGGTGCACTTCTAGCGCCTCTGCAATGTCTGACCCGCGTGCATACCCTTTTTCTTCGATTAGCATATAAATTCGTTCTAAATAGTCTTCCATACTAGGAGTTGGCATGTTTTTGTTCCTCCCATATCTGTGTCTATCTGATTTGATATTTACATATGTAAAAAATGTTGCATTCTCTTTAGTTTACACTATTTTATGTTTATCAACAAATTTGCCAATACTCTTAAAAAGAGAAAATCTCACCCCATCTCCATCAATTTAGTATTGTGTCGAAAAAATAACAATCTTTGTAATACACGAATAAATCATCCCCATTTAATAGACAAGGAATAAAAAGATCGCAAATACCATGATAGGAGATTTGCGATCTTGTTTCATCATCAAGATTTCACTTATAATCCACATTTTAATTGAGCACCACAGTTCGTGCAAGTGTTACAGCCGCCAACTTCTTCTACCGTTCCTTCTCGACAGACAGGACACGTATCACCAATTTCATTTCCAAAATTGACTGTCGTTGCTCGTAAATCTTTAATTGTATTTACAAGGACTACTTTTTTGTCTTCACTTTCTTCTTCTACTTCCGTGTCATAGGAATCTTCTTCCATCATATTTTCTTCCGCTTTTAAACTTAATACTTGGGCATCCCGACTACCGTCAACGTACACGGTACCGCCTTTCGCTCCCCCTTTGTATAAACGTTCATATACTTTTTGTACTTGTTCCACCGTATAACCACGGGGAGCATTTACCGTTTTAGAGAGGGAACTATCGACCCATTTTTGAATAATGCATTGTACATCTGCATGCTCTTCTGGCGTAAGATCCATGGAAGAAACGAAGAACGACGGTAAATTATCACTCGTTTTGTCTGGATTGCGTTCCAAATATTCCTCGACAATTTCTGCGTTCACTTCAATAAACTTGCCAAGGCGACCACTTCGATAATATTTAAAGGAAAAATAAGGTTCTAATCCTGTGCTTACTCCGACCATCGTTCCTGTGCTACCCGTTGGCGCAACGGTTAATAAATGAGAATTGCGAATGCCATACTTTAAAATTCCTTGACGGATATCTTCCGGCATTCTTTTCATGTAACCAGATTGAATAAACCGCTCTCGTAATTTTTTCGTTTCTTCTTCCGTCTCTCCTACTAAAAATGGAAAGCTCCCTTTTTCCTTAGCAAGTTCAATACTCGTCCGATATGCCGTCGTAGCAATTGTTTCAAAAATTTTATCAATCAGTTCATTTCCGTCTTTCGATCCGTATCTTGTTTCCGTATAAATAAGCAAATCATGAAGCCCCATCACACCGAGACCGATTCGTCTTTCTCCTTTTGCTTGCCGCGTATTTTCTTCCAAAAAGTATGGAGTAGCATCTATCACATTATCTTGCATCCGAACTCCAACCGCGACGGTTTCTTTTAATTTTTCGAAATCGACGGTTTTCTCTTCTTTATTTGCCATTTGTGCCAGATTAATCGCTGCTAAGTTACAAACGGAATACGGAGCCAATGGTTGCTCTCCACAAGGATTGGTTGCGACCACTTTTTGACCATACGCTTGCGCATTTGTTTCATCATTTGCGTTATCAATAAAGAAAATACCAGGTTCTGCCGAATACGTTGCACATATATTAATTAATTTCCATAATTCCCTTGCTCGAATCGTACGATACACCCGAATGGCGTGGCCTCGTTTTTCCCATTCACGAACGTCTCCACATTGTTGCCACTCTTCGTTGTATATTCTCATTTCGTCTTCATCGTAGTTCTCTACATCCGGAAAGCGCAAATCGTACGTATCGTCATTTTCGACTGCTTCCATAAATTCTTTCGTCAGACAGACGGAGATATTGGCTCCCGTTAAAAAGTCCGGGTTATTTACTTCATACCTTCCACCTAATCGTAGCTTTTCTTCCGCTTCCCGAATCACTTTTTTCGGGAAACCCCCGTGTCCTGGAATGTTTTTATAATTTAATATTCCTTGATACATCGCTTCTTCGGTTTCAGACAGCGGCACAAATTTTAGCTTTTCTTGGATGAGTCGTTGAATTTGTTCATCCTCGGTATTTTCTAACAAATATCTTAAAATACGCGGGTTTTGCATTTTGGAAATAATAAATTCAAAAATGTCTGGATGCCAATCTGCCAGCATGATCATTTGCGCACCACGTCGCGAACCACCTTGCTCGACAAGATGAGTGAGCTTAGCAATATCGTCTAACCAAGACACGGAACCAGACGACTTCCCGTTAACACCACGAGCCAATGTATTACGGGGACGCAAGGTAGAGCCATTTGTTCCTACTCCTCCGCCGCGACTCATAATTTCCATGACTTGTTTCCGGTGTTCAGAAATCCCTTCCCGTGAGTCTTCTACATAGGGCATGACGTAGCAATTAAAATAAGTGACATCCGTTTCTGCTCCGGCACCGTATAGCACCCGACCTGCAGGAACAAAGTTCATCGCTCTTAATTCTTTATAAAATTTGCAAAACGATTCTTCTCGTTTTTCTTTTGTTGGTTCTACTGCTGAAAGACCAGTGGCGTTTCGTTTTGCAATTTGTTCGTAATAAATTTCCAGCGGTTTTTCGATCACATCAATTGGTCGCTCGACAATGCCTGTTTCTCCTTCTTCCCCTTCCAATACATGGTGAAAATCAGGATCTACTTTTACTTTTGCTTTGTTCTCTTTCCAGTTTAGTTCTATAACAAATCCGTACCCCCGTGCGGGAAATTTCGGATCTTCTTTTACTGTTAATACGACAAAATCACCTGTTTTTAGTGTCTTTTTTTCCGTATCCTTAAACGTATACCGATCGAGCATCACAAGACGAGAGACACCTTTTCTCGTAATATGCATGTCTTCTGTAATGGGATGCACTTGCGGAAAAAGGCGAATATCCTCATTTAAACGTGCTACATTAATTTTCATCTCTTCTACTGTCACACCCATGTACTCGTCCTCCATTCATTTCTAATCGTATGGTAACCATATCATACTTCCGTAAAGAAAATCAATATATAGTATTTATTTTAAAGTTACTCATACTATATATTGTGTAATATTCATTTTGTCAACTATTGTTTTTGGAGGTAGAAAGAGAAAAAGAAAGCATGGAGCGCATATTGGAATATTCTTCGCTATTTTCGACAAATTTGTTTCTTGTATGATTTTCCTATTTGTAGTCTCCACTTATTCCAATATATGATACAGTGGATATGACGCTAGGAATAAGGAGGAATGAAAGTGAGTCGTTATGTCTGGCTACATGACAAAATGATAAAAGAAGAAGACGCTCATCTTCCTTTTTTTGATCGCGGATATTATTTCGGGGATGGGGTTTATGAAGTGATTCGAATATATTCCGGTAAACCGTTTATGTTAACCGCTCATTGGAAACGCTTGGAACGAAGTGCATCGGAAATCAATATAGAAATGACTGTGACAAAGCAAGCGTTTTCTGATATCATCTTTCAACTGAAAGAAAAAAATGAGATACATAATGGGTATGTATATTTTCAAATGACGAGAGGAATAGAAGAAAGACAACATCTATACAGCAACGATTTATCTCCAGTTATTACGGCGTTTGCTAAAGAAAGCGACATTCCTCTTGATAAACAAAAACATGGTGTCTCTCTTTGGGCAATGGAAGATATCCGTTGGCTCCGTTGTGATATTAAAACCATTCATTTGCTCGCAAATGTCATGGCAAAAAACACCGCTTTTACCCACGGAGCGGAGGAAGCACTTTTACACCGAGGAAATACGGTGACAGAAGGTGCATCAACCAATATCTTCCTAGTAAAAAACGGTGTTATTTATACCCACCCAGCAGACAACTATATATTAAATGGAATTACAAGACAAGTGGTGATTGAGCTTGCGAAAGAAAATCGCTTTCCGCTCAAAGAAACACCTTTCTCCCTCATAGACATTTCTGAAAATGATGAAATGTTTATTACGAGCACGACGTTGGAAATCGTTCCTGTCACCTGTATCCGCGGTTCCATCGAAGTGACATTACAACCTGGAATCGTTACCCGAAAACTGCAAGCAGCCTTTCAAGCACGAGAAAAATAAAACCTGTCCGAAAAATCGGTAAAACCCAAGCATGTTCAGTCTTCCACATGCTTGGGTTTTTAGTCCATCCCAGACCCCTGATTCATTTTATCTACGGAAATTCCACTCATCGCTTTCATATTTATTTTTTGCTAACTCTAATATTTCTTCTTCTTGTTCTTTACTGAATGCGTATGGGGTCATATGTATATCGAGTCCCTTTTCAAACCCTTTCTTAAATGCTTCCGTCACTTCTTCTATCGACACTTTCGTACCGGTTAAATCGTTAATGGACACCGCCTTGTTTTTAAACGCGCGTTGCATGCGCTCGCGCACTCGTTCGGAAGGATATTTAAATAAATCAAATAATTGATCTTCATTCATGTCGATGACGATCGAACCATGTTGCAAAATCACGCCTTTTTGTCTCGTTTGTGCACTTCCTGCAATCTTTCTCCCTTCGACCACGAGTTCGTACCAAGACGGCGCATCAAAACAAACAGACGAACGTGGATTTTTTAACTGCTCTTCTTCTTCTTTTGTCTTTGGCACCGAAAAATACGCGTCTAACCCTAAATATCGAAACCCTTGCAACACCCCTTCTGAAATGACACGATATGCTTCTGTCACCGATTTTGGCATCGATGGATAAGACTCCGTGACAATCACACTATACGTTAATTCTTCGTCATGTAAGACAGCGCGACCTCCGGTAGGTCTCCGGACGAATCCGAGTTGATGCTTTTTCACCGCTTCCATATTGATTTCTTTCTCTACTTTTTGAAAAAAACCAATGGACAATGAAGGAGGATTCCAACCGTAAAAACGAACAACAGGAGGGATGATTCCTTCGCTGTGCCACTCTAATAACTTCTCATCTGCTGCCATATTGTAGGCAGGAGATTGATTGCCGCTATTGATAAAATACCAAGTTTGCTCTTGATCCATGTTACCACTCCTACTATCACGATAAAATAACTATCTTTTTAAAAAGAAAAAGAGGATGATTTGATTCAAAAATCCTATTTTACACTATTGACATAGTGTAAAAAGGATAATATACTAAAAATGTACGAAAGAACAGTGGTTAGGGAGTCCCCTCCCCTCATCGTTCTTTTCTCAATATGATTTACTCCCCTTTTTAAAAGATTTCCCTCCCCCAGGAAATCTTTTTTTGCTTTTTTTCTAAGCTGAACTCGGCGACAAGCCGAGTTTTCTTATGTTTAAAATCCGTTTAAGAAAGGATTGGTATCCATTTCGTGACGAATATTCGTTACTGGTCCATGTCCGCATGCCACCGTCGTCTCTTCAGGTAACGTCAATAGTTTATCGTGAATAGACGTCAATAACTGTTCGTGATTCCCTCCCAATAAATCAGTGCGTCCAATACTTCCATAAAACAATGCATCTCCAGAAAAAACCGTACTGGATGCTTCATGATAAAAAGAAACGCTTCCAGGGGAATGACCAGGTGTTTCAAGTACATCAAATGTAAATGAACCAATGGACAGCTTTCCTTCTTCCTTCAAAAGATGTTCAGCCGGTTTTGCCGTAATCGCATTCGCACCGAGAAATGAGCCGGAGCCATTTTTATGGGGATCCATCAACCAGTCTTCTTCTGCTTCATGAAGGTACACTTCAATATTGTAAGTCTTCCTGATGTGATCAACTGCGCCAATGTGGTCAAAATGAGCGTGGGTTAATAAAATAGCAGCAGGCTTTACCTTTTGTTGCTCTAGCCATGATTCAAGCTGAGGTGCTCCCCCACCAGGATCGACCACGATTGCTTCTCCTTCATGATGAAGAACGTAACAATTTGTCTGTAAAGGGCCGAGAGGAATTCTTTCCCATTTCACTTTATCCGACCTCCTCTTTATGTATCATTTCTCAACTATTATACCAATTGACAAGAGGAAGTAAAAATTTTTAATGCAAGGGTTAGGAAAAAAAGGTATAATGAAAAAGGAATCTGTATATCATACATGTGATCGTAGTTATCATACATAAAAGGGGGGAGTGCTCATGGCTGTAGGTGTAATCATGCTCGTCGTTGCAATATTAGCTGTCTTCGGCACTTTTCGCAGTTTAAAAGACAGAAACTTTTTAGCAGCAGCATTTGCTGGAATTTCTGTCCTCGTATTTGGTTGGTTCTCCATTATGACAATATTCGTAAGCGGAGCTCCTTCTATGTAGAAAAGCGAAAGCAATGGACAGTCACGGTCAAAAGAGAAGTCGATCTTTGACTTCTGACCTAACTAGATAACATAATAAACAAACTGTCCCTGTCTTTTTGTGAGTCAGGGACAGTTTTTATGAAGAAAAAGCAAAGTCTTGTAAGTAAAAGAGTCCGTAGTTCACAAGTGTCACTTGAATGTTAGGTTGGTACTGCGACATGATCGCTTTCTTTTCTTGTACATACTCTTCCTCAGAAAGAGAAGTCGCTTCATAGTATGCTTTTAACGTGTCCAATTCTTCTTCCATCCGTTTTTTTGCAACGGCTGCCCATTCATGCGTTTCCGATTGCAATTGCATCTCGAGGTGACGCTTTATCCGAGCGAGTCCACTTGCAGGCTTAATCAGTGACTTCATCGTAAAGGCATGAGGAGAAATGTCCTCACGCAAATTTTTTTCTTGTAATTGTTCCATCGCTTGGAGTACTATTTGTCCATGAATCAATTGGAGTCCATAAGAATACAAAACATCTTTTCGCTGATGCGAAAGGTAAGAGACCTTTACATTGGCAATGAGCCAAGGATAGAGTGCTGTCGGTTTTTGTTGCGGTAACGCCACTTGTTCATACAAACAAGTATAGATACCTGTATTTTTTGCTAATTGAAAAATTTGTTGCAAACGAGGAGAGCCAATGTGCAACCATTCACCTGTTTTTTCTTCCTGCTTGGCACTTGTCACAAATGAAAGAATCATCGGTTCCGGTGTTTGACCAATCTGTTTCATATATTGCCAATAAAATGGTCGGTTCATCAGCGCTTTATCCAAAGTTTCCGTTAAGCGAACTTCGAAGCCATCCTCATCTTCTTTTAAAATATCTGCTTGGTGCGAAGTAAAAAAACGTTTCGCAAATTGAACAATTCTTTGCTGTTCCATCTCTTTATTCTCTTCCCCCTTGTTCTAAGGCGTATGTCAACTGTTTCATTTTTAAGGCCATTTCTTTTTTTGAATGAGAAGTCTCTAGTACGTTATGGATGTATTTTTCCACAGACATCACTGAAGTAGAAGAAAGGATCGTATCCAATTGACCGATCACATTCTCAAATAATGCAATTTTTTCATACAACAAAGAAAGAATATGTTCTTCAATCGTTTCATTCACTGCAAAATGATAAATTTGGACGTCCTTTTTTTGCCCAAGCCGATGCAAGCGCCCAATTCTCTGTTCTAACCGCATTGGGTTCCAAGGTAAATCATAATTAATGATGATGTTACTAAATTGTAAGTTAATTCCTTCTCCTCCTGCTTCCGTTGCGATAAGCACTTTTGCTTTCGTTTGAAAAAGCTGTTGCATCCATTCTTTTTTACTTCTCTTAAATCCACCTCGAAAAGGAACAGAAGAAATGCCATGTTGAGCAAAGTACCATTGCAAATATAATTGGGTTGCTTTATATTCGGTAAATAACACAACTTTCTCTTCTTCACTCGTCGAAGCAATAATCTCTAATGCTTTTTCCGCTTTCGTGTTTTCTTTTACTTTTTCCACGGCAGAAATGATACGAGTAAACACATCTTCCGTGATAACATTTTCTTCGTATAAATTTTTCAACGTCAAATACACTGCTTCTTTACTGCTACACGCTTCTTTGAGTAATGTCGTCATCGTTAAACCTTTTAAAGTGGCATCTTCTTTTAAAGAAAAAAGAAGGTTGTATAATTCTCTTTCTTCTTTTGTAAAATCTAAATATATCGAAGAAACACGCCGTTTTGTCCATTGAAACCCCGTTTCTTCTCTGCGATGACGAACCATTACTTTCGCCACCATATGCTTTACTGCTTTTTCACCACCTTGTTCAAATAAAGTTCGGAATTCTTTATAACTTCCTAACAACCCCGGTTTCAGTAAATGTACGAGATGATACAATTCACCAGGATGATTTTGAACAGGGGTTGCGGTTAACATTAAACAAAATTTTCTTTCTAAAGAACGGGCAAATTGATAGTTTTTTGTTTTGGCATTTTTTAAACGATGGGCTTCATCAAAAATAATCATGTCATAAGATTGTTGTAAAACAATATCACGATGTGGGGGGCGTTTTGCTGTATCAATGGAGCCGACAACGATAGGATGCGCTTTCCATACGTAAGATTTTTTTTGTTCGACAGCTGGGATGTGAAATTTTTCATTTAGTTCCTTTACCCACTGCCTCACAAGGGTAGCAGGAACGAGAATTAACGCTTTGTTAACCAATCCGCGTACCATGTACTCTTTCAAAATAAGCCCTGCTTCAATGGTTTTTCCTAAACCGACTTCATCTGCCAATATCGCCTTCCCATCCATTTCTTCAATGACGCGTTTTGCTGTTCGTTCTTGATGAGGATATATGTCTAGTTGAGGGAGATGTTGTTTACAAAGTAATCCGTCAAAGGTGGGGATACTCGTCCAATTTGTCGCTTCATACGCAAGCTGGAACTGCTCCCATGTAGCTTGTTGTCTCTGGTCCTTTTTCCATGCCTCATTCCAGCTATCACTAAATTGAATATCTACTTCCATCGTATCTCCCCCTTCTCTACGTCCTTCACCATTAGTATGTATCCTTAACGCTTCTTGTTATGCATGAATCATCAAATTATCAATATAAAAAGGGATGGCCATCCATCCCCAAAATTCCACGTGTCAAAAGTAATATACGAGTTGCAAAATGATTCCGATGACTCCTACCAGGAGCCATATATAAACCCCGGGTCATATCGGTGGAAACTTATTTTCTTTCCGGGGTTTTTGATCGATTCCTCATGTACCTGTTTGACACGGATTTTTTTCTTTTTCTTTCATAACGCAACACCTGCTTTCGTTTTTATTTTCATCTTATACCCCTATATGTATAATGTCAAATCAAATGAAAGATGACCTCGAGCTTGAGGTCATCTTTTTGACTTATATTTCCTTCATCGTCCAGAATAGTAGTTGTAACCATTACCATCACACAGTTTTGGATTTCACCAATATCCATTTGCAAGCGGATTGAGCGGAAACATTCATCCGTTGTTGCACTGCGATGATATCCGATAAGAGACTTTTTCGGAGACAAAAACTCGTGACAATCTTTGTCGGGACTTTGCTTCTACCCGTACGAGCGCGATATGGGAACTCAAGGTCAAAAATCTGATTTTTATTTTTTAATTTTCCCTGTCCACTTTCTAAATCCTTTTTGTAAGTGGTAAATATCTTCTGTCCCTCGTTCTTTTTTTATGATACGAGCTGCTTGGCGACTGCGGTTACCTGATTGACAATATAAATAAACGGGCTGGTCTGTGCGAATTTCATTTACTCGCTGTTTTAATTGTGATAACGGAATGTTTCTCGCTCCGAGGATATGTCCCGTTTTATACTCTCTCGGTTCACGCACATCGATTAACTGTGCTTTTCGATATCCTTCTTTAAATTGTTCGTTCGTAAGATTTGTTAAGTAACGAGGGCCAACGGAACGGCGAATCATCCAAATAACGATAATGGCTAGTATGATCCCCCATAAGATCCAATCCATCATTCAACTCCCACTCCTTTAATCTTTGAAGCCTCTCTTTACATTATAATCCGCTTTATTTTGTGAGACAAAACATATACATCATTCTCAGATTGAAAAAAGAGCGGAAGGCTCCGCTCTTTTTTCTCGTATATGTAATTGTTTCGGCAATTAAGAGAAGGCTGGTTCCATCACGAACATGGTGTAGTAGGTAAATCCAGCAAAAAAGACTGTCAAGTAAGCTCCGAAAACATACATATACATGCGCTCCGATAACTTCATGTACCCAAGACCGACAAACATCACTGTTTGGGCAAAGAAGAGTACCGCCATGCTGAACATGTCCCCTACAAAAAATAAAATTGCGAAAATTGCAGTCCAGAAACCAAGCATACGATACATGCGATCCATTGTCTCCAACCCTCCTCTTCTCAATATGGAATGAAACATTTTTACAAACACTCTATTTCATCATAGCAAAAAAAGAATAATAATTCACCTTCGTCATGGACCGTGACGATTGTTTTTCTCTCATTATATCGGTGTTCAAAATAGTTGTAAATAATGTTCAAGAATTCTTCTCATTTAAATGATGGCAGTTGTATAGGAACAAAAAGAAAAGTCTCCCGAAGACATGAGCGTTTCTTCCTTAAGGGAAGCTTCCGGAAAAACTTTTTGAAACATCCCTTCTAACATCGCGTGGTGCATGCTGCATAAAAAATGACCATGTTCTTCTACCATTTCTTTGAACGGACAGTTATATATACGAAAATGAACGGTATCTTTGTTTTTTCCTAACGTTATTTCCGGATTTAAGCCTTGTTGCGTCGCTACCATTCGTAAGCATTCGATTTTCTCTTCTGTGCTTAGTTCATCTATATCTTGTTTTAATGAATATACGTGGCGTTCGAGGGCTTCTTTACCAAATTTTTTCCCTATGTTTTGTAATGCCCGTAATCCATCCTCACCAAACTGTAGAAGTGCTTCCATTGCCATCTTTGCCAACTGTTCATAATCCCGAAAAGGAAATTGGATTTGGACGACTTGGTCTGAAATGGTGTAGTACCGACTTGGGCGTCCACCTTTCCCACTTTTCTTCGTTTTTGACTTTAACATATCTACATCTTCTAATTTCGTCAAATGAAGACGTGCAACATTTGGATGAATATGAAAAGCATCCGCAATATCTTGAACAGTCACTTCCCGGTGACGTTTCGATATATATTGATAAATAGAAAACCGTGTCGGGTCCGAAAGCACACTCGTTAATTTTAATGTTTGTTCCAACTGGATACACCCTCCTTACTATTACTATTATAGTATAGGAGGAAGACATCTTGAATACCTTTGACTAAAATAACCATTAACGTTTTCTTTTCTGTATAAAAATATAAAGTGATAAAGGAATCATGCCAAACCATTTCACCCATTTATTTTCCTTCTTTTTGTCTATCTTGTCTGTTGATTTCGTCGTCAATCGTTTATCCATTGCTTGGACAAATTCTTCTGTTAAATATTTAACGAGTGGATGAGGTTCGATACGATCACATCCTTCCACATCATTCTTTTAACAGTGTTTCCTCTTCTTCATTTTCTATACTTTCTCTCATTACATCGACGTAAAAAGCATAGGTTCGCTGATGGCCTTCTGAATGGGTAGCTCGTAGCTGTACGATCAGTCTATCTTTGTTTTGATAGCGGCTTTGATACGTGACTTTTCCATTTGGATAATGAAAGACCCCTTCATCTTCTTCCATCCAGAGATCGCTTTTCGTTTCGATCCATTCTCTTTCTCCATTTCGCAAAAGCCAATCTAGCATGAGTACTTGTTCTTGATCGGCAACCTGTTGTTTTTCATTCATGTAAACGGTCACTTCAAAGATGATCATCGCAGAAAATAAAAAGTAAATGATTAACATGAGTGGCATGACAGCTCCTCTTTCACCCAAAACCTCTCCCCCTTTTCTAACGATGGCCGAAATCCTATCGGTTGTCGCCAAACAACGCCATGAACATCCGTTACGTATATATCCGCTCCATAAGATGTTTTCTTCCCTTGAAACTGTTTAATATTTTTTAGTGCAATTTCATGGCCTTCCCCATTTTTACGACGAATAACGTTATTACCAGACTGAAGAAACGTGTAGCGATTGCCGCTATCCTCGGTAATATCGATTCGGGCCTCCGTTACGTCGATTTTGTAGGCATGCATCATATCTTCTTTCACCAGTTGAAAAAACATTTGAATTTCTTGACGATTCGTGTTGTCTATTTGAAAAAAAGGAAGATACAACAAAAAGAGATGCGTACATACGAGGAGTATGAGAAAAGAGATTAAAACTTCAAATAATGTCATTCCTTTTTCATCGTTTCCATACGAAAAGACACGTTTCATATTGTCTTTTATTAGCCCCTCTCCAACGGACACATATGTCAACTCCTTCTTTTTTTACATTTTTGTGAAGGACATATTCCGTATCCATTTTTTCTATGTGAATTTTCTCTTCTTTCTTTTCGATTTCTCCTTGCAATGCCTCACGTTCCAACAGTTCATATGCTACGCGTGTTTCAGATAAAGTCTGTTTTTCTAAGAGAAGAGCCGAATAAATAGGGAGGAGGATCGTTGCAACAAAAGTTATCAAACTTAATGTTGCAACTGCTTCGATGAGAGTGAGTCCCTTTTCATTATTCAATGTAAAAACCTCCTCTACCAATGAGAAAAACTAATCGATATCTTTTCTTTGGTGTCTCAATATGAATCGTACCTGCTTTAGAGACATTTCCTTTTGAATTAAATCGTATCTCATTTGGACTCATAGTGAATGGATGAAATGCGACCGATTTCATGACAGGACGGGCAATTAACGGTTCCGTTCGGCCACTTGCCCGCACTTCATACTCGTTTCCACGAAAGCGAAAATAAACGACGGTCTCATGAGCGTAGGCATATTGTTGTGCAAAGCGAATATCTTCACTGAAAATATTTAAAAATTGATCAATCCTTGTTTTTTCGGAAAGAGAAGAGAAGGATAACATCGGCAGGAGCAGAAAAACAGAAAGAAGTAATAACACGAGGATCATTTCTATGAGAGTGTGCCCTTGAAGGTCTTTCCAAACATTTCTTATTCGGATGATTTCTTCACCCGACCATTCTCTAACATAAGAGGGGTATTGTCAGGACAAACAATGCGATCAACATACCCTTCTTCTTGTAATTGTTCTAAGGATGATGGTTTTTCTAGTTTCTCAACTTCATAAGCACCTACTTGTGCTTCCAAAAGTTGAATGGTTGCCTCGCATCCTTTGGATTGAGCAACATGGTTATTTTTCACCATGTTCGGAACTGCAATTAACAATAACACCGTAATAATTAATAAAACAATCATCATCTCAATCATCGTAAAACCTCGTTCATGAATAAAAATACTTTTCTTCATTCTCTTCTTCCTTTCTATTTTTGTTTTCCACCATTTGTAAGAAAGCTATAATGTCGACTTCTTTCGATTCTTCTAATTGAGAAAGTCGTTTCTCGATTTCATACAATTTTTCCATAAACGCATAGGAAATATTTTTCATGGTTGCCTCCTTTTACAGCGTTGTCATTAATTGAAACATCGGTAAAAATACAGACAGAAACATACTTAATACGAGGAGTCCAATGAAAGTAAACAAGGTCGGTTGCAATGTCAAAAGAAAGCGTTGGACTTTTTCTTCTAACGATGAAAAAACACGCTCACTATAATGGTACAAATCATCTCCCAATTTTCCTGCAGCTTGACCATGCTGAATGACATGTTTCATTTCGCGCCGATACCATTCCCTGTTATCCAATACTTCGTAAAGAGGGATCCCTTGTTCTAATTGGGCGCTAATCTCTTTTCCCTCTTCTTGAAAAAAAGGAAAATGATGTTGTGTTTTAAAAACAACAAAAGCTTTATAAATTGACAACCCTCCTTTTAACATACTGCTTAGTTGAATGGAAAAATAGTAAGTTAAAAACATGGAAATGAAAGTGGAAAGATACGGAAGTCGATATAACTTTTTCATTTGCTCGGATGCTGTATAATGACGAAAATGGTGAAAGTAGTAATAAAAAAGAACCAAAAACAGGGTAAATAAAACGATCATGATAAAAGGAGAATATCGGTACACTTGCAGCATGAACTTCGTGAAAAGAGGAATCTCTATATGCAAGGATGAAAATAATTCATGAAATTGTGGGAATAAAAATTGCAGCATGACGATGGAAACGAAGAGTAATATCCAAAGCAATATCATCGGATAACGTAGCATTCTTCGCAGTTGACGAAACATGATGATTCTTTTCATATACAACTGCCCAGCACCTTGGAGTCCGGTCGCTAATGAACCGTATTGTTCTGAAAAATAAATGTATGCACTCACATCTGCTGGAAATCGGTAGGTAGATAATACTTCGTGAAACTTTTTCCCTGAACGCAAATTTTCTTGCATGTTAGCGATCTTATTTTTCACTTCCTCCCGCTCTTCCCACGTAAATAACTGCAATGCTTCTTCTAACGGATAACCTTGTTCCAGCAATTCTCCAATTTTTAAAAGAAACTTTGCTTGTTCATCCTTTTTCCACTCTTTTCTCACGCTTCTTCCGCCCCTTTCCATACGGAAGGAGGAAATATACCAAGGGCCATTCCTTTTTTCAACTGGTCACGGGAAGAATAAGTGTAGCTCTTGTTTTTGTCCTTTTGTTTGCACAATCCTGCTTTTAATTGTTCATTTGCTAATATGTTAAAAACAGGGACACGGGAGCGATCATTCCAATGATTACAATAAGGAGAACAATAAGAGGGATAACAAAAGGGGCAAATGCGAGGAAGCAACCGTTGGGAGATAATCGCTAACAACGTCTCCTCAAGATCATTGCGGGAAAAACCAAAATCATAGAGACGTTCTAATGCACCAAAAGGAGATATGGCATGCATCGTGGTGCAAACTAAATGACCAGTAAGGGCGGCCCGTATTGCAATATGAGCAGTCGCTTTGTCACGGATTTCTCCGATCATTAATACGTCTGGATCATGTCTTAAAGCGGAACGAAGCATTTCTTCATAAGTGACTTTTGCCGTTACATTCACTTCGGACTGAATAAAAGCGTCATTTCTCATTTCAATCGGATCTTCTACACTGATGACGCGAGAATGTTTCGCCATTTCACTCATGAAAGCATACAACGTCGTCGTTTTACCTGAACCGGTAGGTCCTACTAAAAGAATGATTCCACCAGGTTGATGAATTAGGGAATGAAAAAAATGTTGCAGAGGGGGAAAAAAAGATAATGTCGCTAATGTAATTCTTTGTTGTTGAGGTAAAAGACGGACAGATAAACTTTCATGGTAAAGAGAAGGGATGGTAGAAAAGCGGAGGTTGATAGGATACTTTTCCGTTTCGATTTGTAAAGAGCCGTCTTGAGGACGTCTTTCTTCTCCGATATCCATTCCTGCTCGGTACTTGAAGTGAGCAATGAGCCGGGTTGCTTCTTTTTGCTGGAGCGTTGCCATTTCGTATAATTTCCCGTGAATGCGATACATGAGCGCTGTAGAAGATTCTTTCGGATGGAAATGGATATCTGTAGCATGTAAAGCGAGGGCACGTTCAATTAACATCTTACTTTCTTTTTCAACATTTTTCACTCTCGTTAACACCTTCCTTTCTTTTATTCCATCGTTCGATTATTCTATTCTACCTCTATGTCTATTTTCCTTCTTTTTTGCAAAATTTTTTTGGAAAAAGAATAAAATTGCTCCAAATTGTCTAGGCTAAGGGATAGCAATCGTTGGGATGTAGCCAAGTGGTAAGGCAACGGACTTTGACTCCGTCATTTCGCAGGTTCGAACCCTGCCATCCCAGCCAATAAAAAAATCTTGAAGAGGCTGTCTAATAAGTCCTGAAAAATAAATCGAGCGTTCCTTTCAACAATCATTTAGCGCTGAAACGATGTCATACATCGTGCATGGATTGCTTTCATCAGACATTTTTGAATGAAACAGTATTATGAGCCATTCATGGCTTGCTTCCATTAGCTATTTTTATATGAAACGATAGCATGACTATCCATGATTTACTTCCATCAACAATTTGGTGTTGGAAACATGCCATGATTCGACCAAGAGGCGTTTCCAGAAGCAATTTTTGATGAAGCGGTAACAAAAAAATGTCCAAAAATCACCAATCATGACTTTTTGGACAGCTCCCTTAAGATCATTCAGTCACGCCATTTTTTTCTTTGCGGAAGCTAATTTTTCTTGTATCGATTGTTCTTTGCCATCTCTTCGATCATCTATGCGAATGTTCGTAGCAACACGTTTTGCTCCTTGCTGGAAAGGCAATTCATGGATTTCTTTTACAATCGCAAAAATATCATCTAAATCTCCTTCCATCAAAGTACTCATGGCTGTTTGTTCATAGCGTATCTTGCCTTCATATTTTTCGAGCATGTTCCAAATGGCAGCTACTTCCTCACTCATACTGGTGGAAGCAGTTCCAAGTGGGGTAACCGTCAAATCAATCATCGCCATTCTCATTTTCCTCCTTTATAGTGCGTTTAGAAATCTTCGAACCGTTCCATCACCCAAAAAAACGATTCATTCCCCTTATCTATACCCTGAAATTCTCTTTCAAAAAACCTCGGATCTTTGGAGACGAGTCCATCATGATGTTCCCACGTATGTAAATAACTAATAATGGCACGTTTCGGAGAAATATCACTGCGAATGGCAATGTGAACTGTACCACTTTCACCAATGACTTTATTTTCCTCTAAGTCGTTAGGAAAAGAAAACAAAACACCACTACCGACCAATTCCCCTTCCCGAATTTGCTGTTCGTGATTCACTTCTAATTCATATACTTCGTACTGTTCGGCAGGAATTAGATGTCCATTGGCATCAAGTAAACTTACCCCTATGTAGTCTTCTCCTCTTACTCCATCGGATGGTAAATGCCCCCAACTCCAAGTTGCTTCTAACGAAAAAATATCTCCTGTTTTCGACGTATGTATATTCCAACTTACTTCCTCTTTTAACGTTTCATTTGTCACTGAATCTGCTTGTAGTAAATAGACGCCACCTAATACCGTTAAAAATACAACTACAATGAGCGGTAATATGACAACGAGTCGGTTCCCCGAAAACATGTTACTTCTCCCTTTCATACTCCTTTTCAATCAAGCTACTTATATAAAGAAAGTAAACCTGGTTTTCCAACAGAAAACCAGGCTTACTCTCCATAAATAAATCTAGCCCCAGCGATTCCCGGATTGGTCATTTCTTTTGGATCTAAAATTTCATCTAATTCTTCTTTTGTTAAAATACCCCGTTCTAAACAAATCTCACGCACACTTCGCCCCGTATCAATGGCCTCTTTTGCTATTCTAGCTGCTTGTTCATAACCGACATGTGGATTAATGGCAGTAATAATTCCGACGCTGTTTTCAACCAATTCACGCGAACGAACCACATTTGCGGTAATTCCTTTAATGGCAAGCTCTCTAAAGACATCTAAACCATTTGCTAGAATGGATAAAGATTGCAATAAATTAAAAACAAGGACAGGCTCCATGACGTTTAATTCAAATTGTCCCGCTTCCGACGCCAAACTAATTGTTTGATCATTGCCAATAACTTGGAAAGAGATTTGGTTCATGACTTCACACATCACAGGATTTACTTTCCCGGGCATAATGGAGGAACCAGGTTGACGAGCCGGTAAATTAATTTCATTCAGCCCAGTCCGCGGACCTGAACTCATCAAACGTAAATCGTTTGCTATTTTTGATAAGTTGATTGCGTGTACTTTCAAAGCGGAAGATAATTCTGTATAAGCATCTGTATTTTGAGTGGCATCCACAAAGTCCTCTGCCTTTTTGAGAGGTAATTTTGTCAGCTCTCTTAAATATTCCGCTACTTTATCAATGTATTCTGGCTTTGCGTTTAAGCCGGTTCCAACCGCGGTTGCACCCATATTGATGGAATATAGTTCTTTTAACGCTCGTTCTATTCGTTTTAAATCCCGTTGTAATACCCTGCGGTAAGCGCCAAATTCTTGACCGAGACGAATGGGAACTGCATCTTGCAAATGGGTTCTGCCCATTTTAAGGACATCATCGAATTCTTTTTCTTTCTCTTCTAATGCCTGTAATAATTTGCTTAGTGAAGTCGTAAGTCTTTTGGCGAGATAAAGTGATGCAATATGAATGGAAGTCGGGAAGGCATCATTGGTCGATTGTGCCATATTGACATGAGTGTTCGGACTCACCATCGTGTAATCGCCTTTTTTTCCGCCTAATAATTCAATGGCACGATTTGCAATCACTTCATTGGCATTCATATTAAAAGACGTTCCGGCGCCGCCTTGAATGGCATCAACAATAAACTGATCGTTGAACTTCCCATCTATCACTTCATCAGCAGCTTGAATAATCGCATTCGCTAACTTTTTTGGCAGTACCCCGACATCTCGATTGGCCATTGCAGCTGCTTTTTTTACATATCCAACCGCTTTTATTAACTCCGGATGGGGAGGATACCCTGTAATAGGAAAGTTTTCTTTCGCTCGAATCGTTTGTATGCCATAATACACTTCTTGTGGTACTTCTTTTTCTCCTAAAAAGTCTCTTTCTATGCGAAATTCCGTCATGAGTAAATCTTCTCCTTCATCTCGAAGTTACAACAATTTTTCTCCTAATAAAGAACTAATTAAATCGACTGTTTTTTCAGCCGTTTTATTTCTTTCATCTAAAATAGGGTTCACTTCAACAAACTCTGCTGACGTGATGATGTTTTCCCGATGTAAGAGTTCCACGGCGATTAAACTTTCCCGGTACGTCAGTCCACCGTTCACAGGGGTGCCAACTCCCGGAGCTTCATCAGGATCAAGACTATCCAAATCAAAGCTTAAATGCACCCCATCACAATGTTTTAAGTAGTCAACGGTTTGTTTCATCACTTCCGGCATGCCTAAAAGATCGATTTCATGCATAGTAAAGACTTTGATGCGATGCTTTTTTAAAAACATTTTTTCTCCCGGGTCTAATTCCCTTGTCGCAATTAATACGACGTCTTCCGGTCGAACTTTCGCACTTGTTCCATAAATGGAAGTTAACCCTTGATCTCCATAACCTAGCGAAATCGCTAAAGGCATCCCGTGAATATTACCAGATGGCGATGTCTCCTTCGTATTGACATCCCCATGAGCATCAAGCCAAATCACTCCGAGCCGTTGAAAATGAGAGGCTGCACCTGCGATTGTACCAATCGCAATGCTGTGATCGCCACCGAGAACAAGTGGAAAACGTTTGTTTTGAAAAATGGAAGAAACTTGATGCGCCAACTTCTCATTCACTTGTTTAACGGCTTGATAATGGTGGTAATCAGGTTGTTGTTTTTGAAGCAATCTTGAATTTTTTTCTATCGGTAAATCACCTAAGTCTTCTACTTCATAACCAATCTCTTCTAATCTTTCTAACACTCCTGCATAGCGAATGGCGCTCGGTCCCATATCCACCCCGCGTCTCATTTGCCCAAGGTCCATTGGTACTCCAATCATCGACAGCTGTTTCATCCTAATCCCTCACTTGACTTCTGTAACTTTCGACGTTCACGACGGATGACGAAAAGTGCTTCCATATATTTTTCTTTCTCAAGTATACCGTACTCGTATGCTTCTTTTAACTCAGATTCCAAAATATCCAAATCCAATGCACGATCTTTCGTATACACAATCATGCGAAATTGAAGCAACCATTTTCTAATGCTTTCAATAGAATCCATTTCTTTCACCACATCTGTTATTATAGCAAGAAAAGAACGGAAAAGAAAAGCAAGGTGATGAAAGGAAGAAAGGAAAGAAATCGATATTTTCGCACCGTTCGTTCCAGCTGTCCTTGGACCATATTCCCAATTACAAAACTGAGCAGAAAAACAATAAAATAGGAGATAAAACCGACGATAGATTGAGTTACCTGTCCGACATGCCATCCTATAAAGAGAAATATGAATGAAAGCCCAAGCCACAACGAATGACTATCGCGATGAAAATAGCCTTGTAACGGGGTGTAGCAATAAAAAGCAAAAGCGATAAAAACGCCCGCCATGATCACCCGTATCCACGCAATCGCCACGGTATTATCCACTACAAACCACGAAAGATTCGTTAAGAGAACCCCAACAAACATGCAAAGGAGCAGTAAAATAGAAATAGAAAAAAATAACCGCCTTTGTTCAAAAAAAGAATACACTGATAGGCCGCCTATGACCATTCCAATGATAAGGACATCTCCCATTGCTATAAGCATAACTTCCTCCTCATTTCATCTATTGCTAGAAACTTATGATGAAAAGAGGAGAGACATACTTCAAGTTTTCTTCCTATCTTTTAGGCGGAGTGCAGCAGGACGTCTCTCTTGTAGCGGAATTGGTTTCCGTTTGAAAATATCTCCAAGGGAAAGGTAAGAAAAAGGAAGAAACGGCCAAACGTACGGTACTCCTAATGGACGTAAACGAATGAGATGGAGCACCCACACGACAACAGCGCCAAAAAACCCAAGAAGCCCCCACCATGCGGTCGTTAATAAAAAGATTACTCGCCATAAACGATTCGCTAAGCTGAATTCATAACTCGGAGTTGCAAAGGTACCGATAGCAACCACCGCTAAATATAAAACAACTTCCGAAGAAAAGAGACCTACTTGGATAGCAATTTCCCCAATCAAAATCGCAGCCACAAGTCCCAATGCGGTTGCTAACGAAGAAGGGGTGTGAATAGCCGCCATTCTTAACATTTCAATTCCTATTTCAGCAATCATAAATTGTGCTAATAAAGGAACTTGTCCAGACTCTTGAGCCCCAATGTATTGTAAATAATGAGGAGGTTCTACCCCTTTCGATGCAAATAAAAACCAGATTGGCAATAAAAATAAGGAGGCAAAGACAGCGATATGACGGACGAAGCGATGCATCGTACCAATCATCGGTTTTTGGCGATATTCTTCCGCATGTTGCAAATGATGCCAAAAAGTAACTGGGGCAATGATCACAGAAGGAGAGCCATCAACAAAAAGCAAGATATGACCTTCCAATAAATGAGTCGCTGCCGTATCCGGTCGCTCTGTATAGCGCACAAGAGGATATGCATTCCAATAATGTTTAAATAAATATTCTTCGATCGTTTTGTCTGCCATCGGTAGCCCATCGACAACTATCTCTTCCAAGCGAGTCTTTAATTTTTGCACCATCTGTTCATTCGCGATATCTTCCATATAACTTATACATATATCTGTTTTCGACCGTTTCCCTACTGACACGTACTCCATGATTAAGTGGCGATCACGAATGCGTCTTCTCATTAACGCTGTGTTAAACACAATCGTTTCCACGAACCCATCTTTTGCTCCTCGAACGACTTGTTCCGTTTCTGGTTCGTCGAGACTTCGTACCGGATATTCCCTTACATCCAACAAAATTACACGATCAATGCCGTCAATAAACAATGCCACCGGGCCGCTTAATATTTGATCAATAATATCGTCAAAATCGTCACTCGTATCAATCTCCACATAGGGAATATACGTTCGTAACAGTTGTGTAAATAAATCGACGTCTTTTAACTGTTCCGGCTCTATCCGTGTCAGCGTTTGTTGAATACGCGTTAACGCATCATCTTTTACAAAACCGTCAACCATGTAAAAGGACATGTCCGTACCAGCATAAAAAACATGACGTTCAAGAATATCAAAATTTTTATCTATCCGAAGTTCTTTCTGTAAATATTTACGATTTTTCTCAATTCGCAAATCGACTTGTGCCACTTTCACCACCTCTTCTTTTCAGCGTTTCCCAAAAAGAAGAAAACATGTATCCCCCTGGCATAAAAAAAGGAAAGCTCCTTTCAGCCTTCCTTTTTTATCTTTCTTTTAATATTTCTTCAATTTTCTCCACCTCTAATTCTTGCCGTAAGTGTGGAGGAGAAGTGGTTTTAAACTGCTCAAATGCTTCCTTTGCTTCTTCATAACGATTTGTTTCGATATAAACAATCGTTAAATTGTAGTATACTTCTGCAAAAGAATCATCAAGTTGAATCGCTTTCTCATACAAAGGAATGGCTTCCTCTTCCTTTCCTCGTTCCACTAGAATATTTCCTTTCAAAAAATAAGCATGAGCATTTTCTTCTTCCGCTAACACATTCTCCAAGACTTGTTCCGCTCGTTCTAACTCCCCATTTTCCAAATAAGATTGCGCAATTTGTACATCTAACAATGGAGAAGATACTTTATTGTCATTGACCATCCCATATCCAAAAAGTAACATCGTCATTCCCGATGTTGCAAGAAACACTCCCGCTTGTCGCCATTTCATTTTTTGTTTAGGTAAATGCAAAAAAGCAGAAGCTAAAAAACCACCAACTAAACCGCCGATATGGGCGCCGTTATCGACGGCAGGCACAACGAAACCAAACACTAGGTTAATACCTAAAATCATAAGGACATTGAAGCCCATCGTACGAAAAAACAATTGTCGGTGAATCAATCCAAAATATAAAAGAGCACCGAAACAACCGAAAATAGCACCAGATGCTCCCGCCGAAACTTGTTCGTTAAAAGCAAAACTGGCAAGAGAACCAAATAAGCCGGCAACGAAATAAATGACAATAAATCGTATGGTGCCGTACATTCTTTCGACAGCACTTCCTAAATAAAAAAGCGCTAAGGAGTTCATAAATAAATGCAAAAAGCCGATATGAAGAAACATGGCAGAGAAGAAACGCCACCATTCTCCCTGTTCTATCGCTGGATTATATTTTGCACCGAATTCAATTAACGTAAGCAGATTTGTACTGCCTCCGCGCTGTTCAACGAGGAAATACATGAGGATAATCGCACCGAGCAACACGTAAGTAAAGCGAGGTTTTCCGTGCATCAAAATCGTCTTCGCTTTATTTTCCCATTCTTTTTGTTTATTTAGAACTATGCCCCGGTAACGGGATGCGTATTCCCGATGTTCTTCCTCAGACAAATGTTCCGGTATTGCTTCCCACGCTTCATCAATTCCTAATGCATCATACACATCGACAGGATGATCCGCCACCATCCGCGCTCCATCGTCTGCAATAAAAAAAGTGCGGACGTTTTTTTCCTCGTTTCTATCCGACAAGCGTTCGTTTAAATCAACCGGTGGATACGTAGATACGTACACATTATAAAATGTTGGATTTCTTGCAGGGAGCAGCCTTTTTATTCGTTGGAACATGAATTGTGCTTGCTCTTCGTCATCTTTCACCTTACTCACCCAATCGTATTCTACCCGAGCAAAACGAACAACGTGCTTTTGTTTTCCATTTGAATATTCCAACCATACTTGCTTTTTATCCGGAGACATATCGATGATGCGTAAACCGTGCGTTATCGTTAAATGATAAATCATTTTCCAAAACAAGTGGTTCGCGATCACAAACGGTCATCCTTTCCCAAAAAGATCCGATTCCCTTCCCGCAGACGGACTGTTTCAAGAATGTTTTTCGTTCCTCATTATACCAATCCCGCGCACGTATATCGAATGTTTCAAGAAAAAAAGAAGTTGTCGAATAACAAGCAACTTCTTTTCCTTTCTTTATGTGGATAGGGAAGTATAAAATGGCGCTAACATTTTCCTTCTCAATATCGGGATACGAAGCATCAACGCAATGACTGTTCGGCGAATAGGCGGACAAAGAATCGCCAACCGAACGAATCGAACCCTTAGAAAGAACAACATCATCAGAACAAGACAAAGACCTATAAACCAATTCCATCTTCTCATTGCCATCGATCCTTTTTTACTGTTATGTTTCTCCCGGTCTATTTTTCTTATACATGACGAGTGTCGTTCTCTCTGTAACGAATTCCTTCTTCGGTAATAAGTGCGTCCAATGGAATATCATGGGGTTCTGTTGGTAAATGATCCACCAGTTGAAAATCCAAAGCCAAGCCGCAGAGAAATATATGCTTCCCTTGTAAAAAACGATCGTAAAACCCTCCACCGAATCCGAGCCGAAACAATTGTTGGTCAAAAGCAAGTCCCGGAACAATCATTAACTCCAACCGCTCTGGTGGAACGGGAGAACAAAGCGAAGGATCTGGTTCATAAATATCGGCAAATTGCTGTTTCGTTTCTCTAAAAGAACGAATCTTGTAAAAATGTAAATGATGTTGCTTAGGCTCGACTTTCGGGACTGCAATCCACTTACCTTCTTCCCATCCTTTTTCAATAATAGGTGTTGAATTAATTTCAAAAGCAGTCGAAATCGTCGTCGCAACGACTTTCGCTTGTTGCCAATAAGACCAAGAAAACAAGTGGGTATAAAGGCGTTCACTTTTTGCTTGAAGAATCGATGGATCGGTTGTTTGAAAAATTTGTTGAATTCGTTTTCTCAACTCTTTTTTTTCTTTGGCAATGCTCACCCGATGACCTCCTGACACCGTACAAAAAAACAAAAAGCAGCGGAGAACGACCTCCCTGCTTTTTTATTTTGTCTCCCGATGTAACGTATGTCTTTTCAATCGTGGACAATATTTTCTTAATTCGATACGCTCAGGATTCGTACGTTTATTTTTCGTTGTAATATAGTTACGATCTCCTGTTTCCGTACAAGCTAACGTTACTTGCACACGCATGAGAATCCCTCCCTGTCATCTATTCATACTTTTTAATCTTAGCAAATGGGTCTTCCCCAAGCAAGGATTTTTTCCGAAAAAGTCAGATTCTCACATCGTTGAGAAAGATGTATAATATGGAAGAGAAATGAAAGTGAGGGTAAAAACATGGAATGGTTGATTATCGCTTTATTCACTGCCAGTTTCATTCTATTTCTTCTCTCCTTTATCATAAAAGACAAGGCGCAAGAACGCACAGAAACAGTGGAAGAATTGTCTTTAAAAGTAATGGGAGAGATGTATCAATTAAAGAAACGAGTAAAATTGTTAGAAGAAGAGCTTCTTTCCGTTTCCCCTTCTCCCTTGTCAACAAAAGAGTTAGAAATGGAAGCGTACGACTTTTACCAACAAAACCTATCGATGGAAGATATCGCGCAAAGAATGGGATTACATACCAATGAAGTCGAGCAACTCTTAAAAAAATATACAAAGGGGAATAGCCAATGAATCGGTCAACAATGCGATCGTTTTCCTTTGGATTGTTTCTCGCGACCTCATTCTTTGCAAGTTTTTATTATTTTATCGAAACAGATGCTGAAGTGGAACAGAAGAACGAACAGTACGCCACACTAACGAAAGAAGAAATGATTACATCCCTTGAACAAGAAGGCTACTTTATTCTTACCGAAGCAGAAAAGAAAGCCATTGAAGAAGAATCCGCTAAAGATAGCAATGCTTCCACTACCCGCGCCATTTTACATATTGAAGAAGGAATGTCAAGTGATGAAGTCATTCAGCAATTAGCAAGATTACAAATGATTGAGGACGAAGAAGCTTTTCAAACAATGTTAGCAGAAAAAAATGCCAGCACGATGTTACAAACTGGCTACTATGAATTACATAGTGAAATGGATATGGAGAAAATCATTGAAACAATAACAAATAAATAATGAAATAGAACATAAGTAGTACAAACGAAGACATGGTTTGTACTACTATTTTTTTATATTAGAAAGGGGAAGAGAATCCAAATAATCACGTAGTTCCATTAATGTCTACCCTTATTTTAAAAAAATCTGTGATCTATGGTGTTTTTATACACGTTTGCGCTAAACACTTCTTGGCATCGATTCACAATCAGTTTTAGACTGAAGAGACGTCATGAATTTGCATGAGATGTTGCAATTTGGTGTTAAAAGGTTGCCATGACTCGTCATGGCTTCCTTTCAACAATCACTTAGCGCTGAAACGGTGCCATGATCCATTCATAGCTTGTTTCCACAATTTATTTTTGAATGAAACGGTGCCATGAGCGATTCATGACTTGCTTCCATTAACTATTTTTATATGAAACGATGGCATGACCTATCCATGGCTTGTTTTCATCAGACATTTTTGAATGAAACAGTGTTATGAACCATTCATGGCTTGCTTCCATTAGCTCTTTTTATATGAAACGATGGCATGACCTATCCATGACTTACTTCCATCAACAATTTGGTGTTGGAAACATGCCTATTCGGCCAAGAGGCATTTCCATAAGCAAATTTTAATGAAGCGGTAACAAAAAATGTCCAAAAAGTCACCAATCATGACTTTTTGGACTGCTTCTCTTTTCTTATTATTGCTCTTCTGTTGTCTCTCCCTCCATCCCTGGGCGGCTTTCTTTTAATTCAAAGTAGGCATCCAAAGATCTACGTGCGATTGTATTTGCAATTCCACCTCGCGCCGATTTATACAAACCAGGGACAATTACTGCAACAGTCACTTCGGGATTTTCGTACGGAGCGTAAGCAACAAAAGCTTGGTTATTCCCTTCCACCGAAGGCCCTGTACCATTGATGCGCTCTGTTATTTCCGCTGTTCCTGTTTTCCCTGCTGCGGTATAAGGTGCATCGACAAAATAACTTCTCGCCGTACCTCGCGAACCGTTGATAACGCGCCAAAAACCTTGCTGTACCATTTCAATATATTCCGGGGCAATCTCGACGCGATTAAGCACTTTCGGTTCGAATTGTTGGAGAATTGGTCCAAGTTGCGTCTTATCGGAATTCGGCTCTCTTATTTCTTTCACTAAACGCGGCTTCATTCGATATCCCCCATTGGCAACGGTCGAGATGTATTGTGCGAGCTGAAGAGGCGTATACGTATCAAATTGTCCGAAACTTAAATAAAGCAAGTTCCCTGGATATGTGGTTGCACCTTTAATTCCGATCGTCTCAGACGGTAGATCAATTCCTGTATACGTTCCTAATCCAAACTGACTGTAATAATATCGAAATGTATCATACGCTTCGTGATAATTTGTTGTATTCCAGCTTTGTGTCACACCTAACCGATAACCAGCAACCTCCATCGCAATTCGTGCCATATATATGTTGGAAGACCGCTCTAATGCCGTTAAATAGTTTACAGGTCCAAGCGCAGACACCGAAGAGATTGTCGGAGTGTACGGTAAATCCAATGGGCTGTCATAAATGACCGTATTTGGAGTAACGACCCCTTCTTGGAGTCCGATTAAGACAGTGGCTCCCTTCACCGTTGATCCCATTTCAAAAGAACTCGATACGGTTCCTAGATGATCGTCGTAACCGGCAATCGCTAATATTTCTCCCGTGTTGGGATCCATCATCACAACGTACGCTTCCGGTTTGTTAATAAAACTTCCTGCAGTACGACCGATTTCTTGATTAATAATTTCTGTTACTTCTTTTTGCAATGCCATATCAACGGAGAGAACCAAATCATTTCCTCTACTGCCTTTACTTTCCTCTGCGCTATTTTCCTCATCCGCTCCATATACTTCCCCTTTTTTCCCTCGCAACGTCTCTTCGTATTGCTCTTCTAAGAAGCTAGTTCCTACCTCGTCTGAACGATCATATCCCTTGGCGAGATATTCATCTAAATGTTCCCGTGGAATTGAGCCTGTTTGACCGAAAAACGAAGGAAAAATATCTTTGTAAATATAGTTTCTATTGGCATCTCTAATAATGTCTACTCCCGGTAATTGATCGAGACGTTCACTAATTTGATGTGCTTCTTTCTCGGTAATTCCTTTTTTGATACGTTCAGGAGTATGGTAATAGCCACTAATCATTTCTCTCCATATGACTACTACTTCTAGTTCGTCCTCTAATGACTGTAATTTATCTTCTCCAATCCGCTTGAGTTGCAGTTTATAAAGCTCTTGATCTTCCTCTACTTTCTGGCGATCTTCCTTCGTAATTAATGCTTGCGCTTCTTCCGGGTGTGTCGCAATCCAATAATCTTTTTTATCTCGATCGGGGATTTTTTCTTTTTCTTCTTCATCAATCTCAATCAATTTGCTTAATTCCTTTGCAATTCGGATCCTTTCTTCTTCCGAAACTTCGGGACGGTTCGTGTATGTAAGAGAAAGGGTTAATTCATTATCAACCACTAGCTCACCGTTGCGGTCATACATTAATCCGCGGGGAGCATCAATTCGAAATTCTTCCGCACTTGTTTCTTCCAAGTCTCGTTCAAAATCATCCCCTTGGACAATTTGAATCAAACCGAGACGAACGATTAATACGGAAAAAAGTACAAACACGACAAAAAATAAAATATTGAGACGAAAAGGAATTTGACTGATCCCTTTATTTTTCTTTTTAGACACTTTTTTCGCTCCTCCATATGTAAAAACGAGCTTTATCCGCTGATAGTATTTTATCATATCAAAATTCAAAGGGAAAAGAGAAGAAAAGTCATCGTTCGTCAAGTTTTTTCGCCATCATCATTAAAAGAGAAGGCCCCTTTTTCTAAGTGAGAGTGCCTTCTCTTTGTTGACTTTATGAAAAAGTATGAGGGATTTCCACTTTTCGAATGACGGGATAAATAAAAAAGGACCCTGCTCCTAAAACAACCATCAACACAGGGATAATGAATTGCTCTTCGAACAGTAAAAGTCCAACAAGTAGTAACAAAATGGACATCACTCTCCCTGCATTAATAAACCATTCTTTCGTAATTAAATATTCTACTCGAAGCAAACCTGCTTGATTGGCTTTTCCTAATACATCATATGTGAGTGACATATATGGAACTAATAATAATGGATAGGCGACCGAAATAATAATCCCGTACAACATTAAAAGCACATAGGTCGGCTCGAAAATGATGAAAAATACAGCAAAAAACAGGAGGGCGCCCCCACAAAGAATGGCTTTTTTTCTATCTTTTCGTTTTAGAAATCTGCTCACGAGAAAATATCCTAGAAATGACACCCCCGAAGTGACAAATCCGTAGGCGCCTAATGCCATTTCACTGTTCGTTGTCATATACACCCACAAAATAATGATAAAAACAAAAATCCCTTCTCGTAACCCTTGCAAAAAATGAGAATAAAGAACGCGACGCCATGCCTCGTTTTGTTTCCATTCATTCACTGCAAGTTTTACTTGTAGCGGTCCTTCTGCTTTTCGATGCTTCATCCGCAAACTGAGAACGACCGCTGCAATAAATAATGCAAATGAAATAAAGAAAATGACATGGTATCCATCACTTTCAGGCATCCATGAAATGACTGCTCCGGCACTAATTGGCCCAATCATTCCGGCAAAAGACGTCAGCAAACCGGCAAAACCGTTAAAAAAATCCCGCGTTTCCGGTTCAGTAATTTCAAACGTAAGCACATTGTAGCCGAGCCAATAAAAACCAAATCCGAGACCTAACAACACGCCTAACAATACTAAAAACTGATCGGCACGGTCTCCTGCAAGCAACACAGTTAAATAAAACGCGGTTAAAATGAAAACACCAAGGCGTAAACTATAGATGCGATCCCATTTTTTAGCCATGTACCCCGCCAGTAAAAACGATAGCGGCTGGGTCATAACAGAAGAAAGTTGATACAAGGCAATCGCAAATATCTCTCCTGACTGCTTCCACAAATAAATATTCACAAACGTGTTAGAAAGCGCGATCGAGATCGCATATAAGCCCCCGATCACTAACAACAAAATTAAATTTTTTGAGATCCGTACATTTCCAAAAAAAAATTTCCATATGACATCATTCATCGTTCTCCACCGCCCTTACCCACTAGTGTGTGCAAAGGCGAATGGGCTATACAAAAAGTTGCTATAAGTTCACATCAATTTTCTGCGGTTCATCTTTATCAATCCCGATATATTTTAACGTTTCAGATGGTGTCGCATGATGAAAACGTTTTTGAATAAGAGAAATAGCGACCCCTTTAATATAGGCATGATAGCCAAAGGTTTTTCTCAGGGTATGAGTACCAATTTTTTCTGTTATGCCAACACTTCTCCCGGCTTCGTTTACAATTCGGTAAGCTTGCTGACGGGTAATCGGTTTGTCGGAATGAGTGGACTGAAATAAAAAAGCATCATAAGAAAATCCTACTGTTTGAAAATGGTACTGTAATGCTCGTTTCACTTGTTCATTCAGGAAAATTTGCTCCTCTTTCGTGTGAAGAAACTGTAAAATCGTACCATCTGGGTTGCTTACATCACACACTTTTAATTGTAGAAGTTCACCGATTCTTAAACCGGTGTTAATACCGAAAACAAATAATAAGTAATCTCTAGATGATTTTTTCTTCAATTGCTTTTTCATTTCACGAATAAGATGTATTTGTTTAATCGGAGACACGTATTCCATACCGTCACTTCCAGTCCTGAAGACATATCATACTTCATTTTGTCGGTCTTGATAGACTGCTTTTAAATCATCTTTTGCACTCGTTTCCGTAAGCTTGACACCAGAGCGATATGCCGAACGACAAATTAAATGACCAGCTACCGGAGCCGTAATAAATACGAAAACAATGCCTAAAATAAGTCTTATACTCACATAATGCTCTGTCAAGAGAAAATAAAGAAAGCCCCCAATTAAAATGGATAAAAGCCCTAACGTAATACTTTTCGTGCCAGCGTGATTACGAGTGTAAACATCAGGTAAACGAATAAATCCTAAAGCACTTAATAAGCTAAAAGCCGTACCGATCAATACAAAAATACTAACAATCACTTCAATCGCTACGTTCATAATCAATCACAGTTCCTTTCTCAATGAACTTTGATAAAGCGATCGTACCAAGAAATGCCAAAATACCAATTAACAAAATGACCTCTAAAAACGCGAGCGTATGTAACAAGATGGAAAGAACGGTAACAACCCCGATAATATTAAAGCCAATCGCATCGAGAGCGAGCACCCGGTCCGGTCGAGTCGGTCCTTTAACCAATCGATAAAGACAAATAAAAATGGAAATGGATAACAGAAAGAGAGCAATGAATAATATTGTGTGAAACATTAGCGGGTCACCTCCATAATGGCACGTTCAAATTTTTCCTGTGCTTTTAAGACAAGCGCTTCGCTTTCAGGGATGTCCATTGCATGGATAAATAACACTTTCTCCTCCATCGCAATTTCTATTACGACAGAGCCCGGTGTGAGCGTGATTAAACTTGATAAAAGTGTAATTTCCCAATCCGATTCTAAGTTTGTATGCACTTTAAATATCCCAGGTGTAACATTAATCGTGGGGCGTGTTACTTGTTTCGCGACAAGAATGCTGGAAGAAATCAGTTCAGAAATAAACAAGAAGACAAGCTTCACCACCGCAATCACTGTGTATCCATAAAAGCGTGTCGGAAAAAACCGTCTTAACGCGAAGATAAAAAGAAAACCGATGAAATAGCCGCTAATAAACGTAAGAGCATTCCAGGCATCATGAAGAAACATCCAGATGATTGCAATAATGAAATTAAATAAAATTTGAACGGCCAAAAGCGTCACTCCTTTCTTCGCTGGCTACTCTCGGGTTAGTCATGTAACACCGCTTGGATATAAAAATTAGGATTCATTAACCCTTCAACCGCTTGCTCAAAATAGACATACGTCCACTCTGCTCCCAGTCCTAACAAAATAGTGAGGGCGGCTAAAATAGAACATGGCAATAACACATTTTTCACTTTACCTTCTTCTTTTTTACTTAATATCGTCTCTCCCCAAAATCCGTTCAAAAATATTTTCATGACGGAATACAACACTAACAAACTCGTAAATAACCCAATGCCGGCGACGATATAATCCCCATTTTCCAAACCACCTTGAGTAATAAATACTTTTCCAATAAAGCCACCGAACGGCGGAATTCCAGCTAATGAAAGAGCAGCGATGAAAAACAACCAACCTAAATAAGGGTGATGGCGAATTAAACCGCTAATTTCGTGAAGTTTGTGCGTTCGCGCAATGATAATGACCGCACCTGCTAATAAAAAGAGAAGCGCTTTAATAATCATGTCATGCACGAAATAATAGAGGGATCCGATAAGAGAAACGGAAGAAAAAACACTTAAACCGAAAATAATAAGCCCAACTGCAACGATGACGTTGTACACAATAATTTTTTTCACGTCCCAATGAGCAACAGCACCGATCGTTCCTAAAATCATCGTCAGCGCAGCCATCCACATCATCAATGTATGGGTCACTTCCGGTTGGTGGTAGAAAATAAGAGTAAAGGTTCGAAAAATCGCGTATATCCCTACTTTTGTAAGTAAAGCTCCAAACAAAGCCGCCACAGCGGGTGGTGGAGCACTATATGAACCTGGTAGCCAAAAATAGAGAAAAAGTGCTGCTTTCAAACCGAAAACGACTAAAAATAGCAAACTCACTGTAGTAAGCAATCCGTCTTGTCCGATTTCTGCCACTTTTACAGACAAATCTGCCATATTTAACGTGCCGGTAATTCCGTATAAGTAAGCAATCGCAAGAACAAAAATCATGGAGGAAATGATATTGATTAGTAAATATTTAATCGTTTCTCTCAGCTGGATTCTTTCTCCCCCTAAGCTAAGTAACACGTAAGAAGAAATGAGCATCAATTCAAAACAAACAAATAAGTTAAATATATCTCCGGTGAAAAAAGAACCGTTCACTCCGGCAACAAGGAAAAGAAAAAAAGAGAAGAAGTAAAATCTCTCTCTATTTTTTCCAACTGTTCCAAAAGCATAATAAAGGCAACATAAACTGACCATCGCGGTCGTTAACACGAGGAGTGCGGCAAACATATCTGCCACTAACGTAATCCCATAAGGCGCTTCCCATCCACCCAACTGCAACGTGAGAATACCATGAGTAGAAATGAGATGGATGATGTAAGCGGATACTCCTGTCGTTACTATAAGAGCAATGGCACTGATCCATTTTTGCAGTGGAATACTTCGAAAAAATATTAAAAAGATCCCTGTCAGTAACGGAATGAGAATTGGTAATGTAATGATATTATTCATATTTAGAACCCCTTAGTTGATCCATGTCGTCTGTGCCAAACGTTTTGTACGTACGATAAGATAAGACGAGAAAAAAGGCAGTCAAGGCAAAACTAATAACAATCGATGTTAACATGAGTGCTTGCGGAATTGGATCGGTATATGCTGCTGCATCTTCTCCTAAAAGTGGGACAGCACCGGTTTTTAGCCCTGCCATCGACAAGAGCATGATGTGTACGCCGTGAGTGAAAATAGATGTCCCTAAAACGATACGAAGTAAACTTTTCGTTAAGATCAAATAGGTGCCAATTGATAGAAGGATTCCTGCAGTAATTGTCATTAATGTCTCCATCGCTAAACATCCTCACTAATGCTAAGTATAATTGTCATGACCGAACCAATCACAGCTAAAAAGACACCGACATCAAAAAGAAGAGATGTAGCAAGTTCCGTTTCCCCAAACAGAGGAAGATCGACATACGTAAAGGATTGTGTAAGAAATGGAACATCAAAAAGAAACGAACCTACACCGGTTGTCACTGCAATCAAAGCTCCAAAGGCTCCTATTTTCCGAAAGTTTACGGGGATGACTTCCCTAGCAGTGACAACGTCAAAAGTCATATAAAACAAAACGATGGCGGCGGTCATCACGAGACCTCCAATGAAACCTCCACCCGGATTGTGATGCCCCGCAAAGAAAAGATAAGTGGAAAAAGTTAGCACGATAAAAATAATGATTTTCGTTGCGGTTTCTAACATAACATTACTAAATTTCATTCCTTCTCCTCCCGAGAGGTTGGACGCAATTTAATTAAAGTAAACACGCCCAATCCAGCAATTAACAACACAATCACCTCAAACATCGTATCGTACCCTCTAAAATCGACCAAAATCGCATTCACCATATTTTTAGCTCCTGCCAGCTCATAAGCGTCTTCGAAATAATGAGAAATAGGTGGTAGTAAACGGTGACCTTGAACGGATAACCCAATGAGAGTAAAGATGAGCCCGACCCCAATCGCAATAAGGAGATTAGTGACTTTCACACGAACACGACTTATTTCTTTCTTCAATTTTGGTAAATAAATGAGACATAGCGCAAATAAAGTCGTCGTTATCGTCTCTACGACTAATTGAGTCAAAGCTAAATCAGGTGCTCGTAAAATCACGAAAAACAATGACAACATATATCCTACCGCGCCAACCGCAATGACTGCCATGACGCGTGACGTCGACAAAATCACGTAAAGTGCTGCGAGAACCATGACAACAACAAGTACAATTTCATAGATCTCAATCGGACCATTCCCCTGAAAGTGAAAAGAAAACACTTGAAAATGGAGAGCGGATGAACCAATCAATACAATCACAAACGTAAATAAATATACGAGGTAGTCTCTTACATACCCAGTCATATGCAAATCAATGATCTTGGAAGAAAATTTCTCCATTCCGGATAGTCCCGCATTATACAGATCATTGATATTTAATTTTTCAGGAAGATGATCATAAATGGCCGACCATTTCTTTAAAGTGAAAAATAAAATAGTCCCGAACAAAACAACTCCGATCGTCATCAATAGTTCCATATTCCACCCGTGGAAAGCGGTAATGTGAACGTGAAATTGCTCACCGGTATTAAGCAAGAAAGGTAAAATCGATTGCATGGCCGGTTCCAACACGGTATAGGATAGAGTATTTGGGAAAAAGAAAAAGACAACGACGAAGGAAGCTAAAATAATAGGAGGAATAAGCATCCCCACCGGAGGTTCTGCCGGCTTTTTATCCAGTTTTTCTGGTTGATACGATCCTGCAAACGTCTTTAAAATGATGATTAAACTATACACAAACGTGAATACGCTTGCCAACCAAGCAACATAAGGAAATAAAGTTGTCCAGGACCCAATACTCTCTGCAGCATTCAACATACCAGTAAAAAACATCTCCTTACTTAAAAAACCGTTAAACGGTGGTAATCCCGCCATCGATAATCCACCGATGACAGTAATCGTAAAAGAGATGGGCATGATGCTCATTAATCCACCTAGACGGCGAATATCACGCGTCCCTGTCTCGAGATCAATGATCCCAACAATCATAAATAGACTACCTTTAAACGTCGCGTGATTTATCAGATGGAACAACGCAGCTAAAATGGCAGTGGAGAGAAGAATGGACGCTTCTTCTGTCCCTGGATAAAGTGCCATCGAGCCGACTCCTAAAAGACTCATAATCATTCCTAGTTGGCTCACCGTAGAATAAGCAAGTAGAGCTTTTAAGTCTGTTTGTTTCACCGCTAAAAAGGACCCCCAAAATAGTGTCACGAGTCCACAAATGCTAACCGCCCACATCCATTCCGTTGCTCCCCCAAATATCGGCGTAAAGCGAGCCACTAAATAAATGCCTGCTTTTACCATCGTTGCAGAGTGTAAATATGCACTTATTGGAGTAGGCGCTTCCATAGCATCCGGAAGCCAAATATGAAAAGGGAATTGGGCCGATTTCGTAAAGGCTCCAAGTAAAATCAAGAGCATGGCAGGGAGAAAAAGTGAGTGGTGAAAAATTTCCTCTCTCATCCCAATCATTGCTTGAATGCTAAATGTGTCCGTCACAATGGACAACAAGAGAAAACCCGCCAGCATAGATAAACCACCGAAAATGGTAATTAACATCGATTTTTGAGCACCATAACGGGATCCTTTCCGCTGATACCAATAAGCAATTAATAGGAATGACGAAATACTCGTAATTTCCCAAAAAACATACAACACAATGACATTATCAGAAAGAACGACACCGAGCATCGAACTCATGAATAGCATTAAATACACGTAGAAATTGTGAAGTGCTTCCCGTTCTTTCGACATATAATAAATCGAATACAAAATGACTAAAGAGCCGATACCGGTAATAATTAAAGAAAATAACAATCCTAATCCATCTAAATAAACCGAAAAGTCAATTCCTAATGAGGAAATCCATGATAGTGTATGTAGGACAGGTTCTTGATTCATGACGGACGGGACTTGTTGAAGAAAGTAAATAAATAAAACAATTGGGATACTTAATACAAACCATCCCGTATGAATACGAGGAAAGATTTTATAAAGAATAGGAATGAAAACGGAAAACAAAATCGGAACGAGGATAAAAAAATGTATCCAGGACATGGGAAACCCCCTCAGGCAGATAGATTCACATGTTACAAAATATCGTTTTTTATATGGTTATGTCTACTTTTTTATGATGACGTATTTTTTTCTACATTGCAAGTGATAAGGGGTTCAAAATTTTCACTATTTTTCTTTTTCCCTTCCTGAATGAATTTCATCCGTGTTTTTTATTTGTTCATTTAAAAAGCGGTATAGGTTGCTTTCACGCAACACTATACCGCTTCTGATTATTGATCAAGTTTATGGGCATCGGTTACTTCATCATCGACAATATCGAGATGAATTAACCTGTTATTTTTCATCAGCTTGAAAATACCATTATTAAAATCCGTTCCTACTTCTTTAAAAAAGATCCCTTCATAGATAACTTCATCGGTATGATTAAAACTCAATTTGAATGTATCTTCCTCTTTCACTAAATAGGAACGGACCCCTCTTTCATACTCTCCTTCTTCTTTTTTCAATTGTCGTGAGACAGAAACGATATGGAGATCAATAAAAGGAAGCTCATGCAAGAGGAGGTTAATAAAAGATCCTTTCGTAATTTCTCTCCAACGGCTTTGCGCTGTTTGACCGATAATCACTTGGGTAATATGCTTTTCTTTCGCTACTTCTCCAATCACTTTGGCAGCTGGACGTTTTTCATTATATTTAATAATAAAATCTTCCGCACCGTATTTTTCCGCAAGTTCTCCCCAAGTTTCGATGTAGTTACTTTTCTCAATATCCAATTCATCTTTTGGAGAAGGATCCACTGTTAAAATCCAAAAGGGGCAATTCAAAAGACTAGCAAGTTTTCCTCCTCTTCGAATCAACCGCTCCCCATTTGGACCATAATAAACACAAACCAATATTCTTTCCTCAGGCTTTTTCATCTTTTACACCCCTTTTGACCCTATCATTCCTTATTCATCCAACCGCTATGGTGTGACTGAGAGGGATGATTTCTCGGTCATTATACAACGATATAACGAATATCTCAAATTTGTCCAAAAAAAATGTAAAGATTTTTCCTGACGATAAAAAAAAGCCGCCTGTATAAAACAGGCGACTAAAGAATCATATATTATTTTGCCGCTTGGTAACGTTTTTCTACTTCTTCCCAGTTTACGACGTTCCAGAATGCATCGACGTATTCTGGACGACGGTTTTGATATTTTAAGTAATATGCATGCTCCCAAACGTCAAGACCTAAAAGCGGTGTTTTACCTTCCATTAACGGGGAGTCTTGGTTTAGCGTGTCTTGAATTTCAAGCTCTCCATTGTTTAGAACGAGCCATGCCCAACCAGAACCGAAACGGCCTGTAGCTGTTGCTTTAAACTCTTCTTTAAACTTATCAAAGCTTCCCCATTTTTTCTTAATTGCTTCACCAACTTCTCCTGTTGGCTCGCCGCCACCATTTGGACTTAAAATTTGCCAGAAAAGAGAGTGGTTTGAATGACCGCCGCCGTTATTGCGAACTGCGGTACGAATGCTATCAGGAAGAGCGTCTAAATCTTTAATCAACTCATCTACGTCTTTGTTTGCAAGTTCTTCATGACCTTCTAATGCTGCGTTCAGTTTTGTTACGTAAGTATTGTGATGTTTCCCATGATGAATTTTCATCGTTTCTTCATCAATGTGAGGTTCAAGTGCATTTGGTGCATAAGGTAATTCTGGTAGTTGATGATTTGCCATTATTGATCTCCTCCTAAAATATTGTTTGTCTTATAATAGACTGTGAATTCAACGTTACCAAAATTGTTAAACTTTTTCAACAGATAAGCATTAGTTGAATCATCGCTACTCGTTAAAGTACCCTTTATGTATATTTTATAAACAAGGTTTTAAAATCCCCTTGCCATTCTTTAAATCGACAAGGGGAAAATAATACAACAATTTAGTTCATAAACTTCACAAAAGTAGTCTTTTATGTGAATTTTCTACATAATTCGATGCATACAATGGATATTTTCATAATAAAAAAGCCCCGATTATTTAAGATCAATAATCGGAAGCTTATTTACTCTTGTTAGAAACTTTCTGTAGCATGTGGGAAAATCGCCCTTTTTCATTGCACATACTAACTTTTTACTTCGTGTTACTTTTTTCCATAGTAATAATTGTAGTCGTTTTGCTTCTGCTTTTTTCATTCAGGACGACACCAAGTACCGCTTCTTCCCGTCCGGTTTTGCCGCTGCTTACAACCAGAACGACCCCATCACAATAATCAGTTAAAATTTGCGCATCAGTAACCGCAAAAACAGGAGGTGAATCAAATAATACAAAATCATAGTACTGAAGCGTCTCTTCTACTAGTTCGTGCATCGTTTTTGTGCCAAGAAGTTCCGCCGGATTCGGGGGGTGAAGTGCAGATGACATAAACTTTATAAAAATATATAAAAGTCAAAAATTATTGTTGAAATACCTCCTACTTTCTTGTATAATATACAAAGTAGGAGGTTGTAAAATGAAATATTACAGTATAGGAAAGTTTGCGAAAATTATAGGAAAATCTGAACAGACATTAAGAAATTGGGACAAAGAAGGGCGTTTAAAGCCTCATCATGTAACACCTAGTGGTTATCGCTATTACTCTCAAGAGCAAGTGAATCATTTTCTTGGCATGAGTAATACCAAGCCTAAAGATAGAAAAACAATTGGATATTGCAGAGTATCTTCCCACAAACAAAAAGACGACTTAGAAAGACAAATAGAAAATGGGGTGTGTCAATAATTTTGTGTAAATAACCCTATTTCCGGTAGAAAAGTTAGCCTGCTTATTTTAGTTGATAAAACTTCTATCTCTAGGTTAAACACAGAGCCACAGCGGTAGCTGCTTGTCCTTGA
>NZ_WKJG01000107.1 GCF_027853235.1 Aliibacillus thermotolerans | reverse complement strand
GCTCCTCATTCTAGAAAGATGCTTTTCAGAAGAAAAATAACCATGATTCTTTCAAAGGGATCGGGAATCTAATCGTTTATGGCCTAAAACCCTGATTTATGTTCGAGGTATGAATAATTCAGGTTAAAATATATTTTCCATAATTTATCTATTACATCTGCACGAATAATGCATATTTGAGCATTATAATTTGTCTTGTAGAAATTGTTACAATGTAGAATATCGTTCGTTTTACATGGTAGTATATATTAAGATTTAACAAATTGGATGAAAAAGGAGTCGAACAAAATATGAAAAAAGGATTATTGGCAGTAATTGGATTATTACTTATTTTAATAGTTGCTGCTTGTAGTGAAAGCGAAAGTGCATCAAATGAAAAAGAACCACAAGATATCAAGAAAATGGTCCAAGAATACAGTGTCGGGGATTCTGGTGATGTGTCTGCTTCTATTACTTCAGAAGAGCTGATTGTAACTGATAGTGATGGTAAAGAGACTACCTACGATCTTCCCGAAGATGAATTTTTTGTTTCCATCGCACCATTTGTTGAGACAACACACCCTTGTACTAATCACAGCTTAACAGGTTGCCAAGGAGAATTAGTGGAAAAAGAATTTGATGTTTATATTCAAGATGAAGATGGTAATGTGGTTGTTGATGAAACTATGACATCATTCGAAAATGGATTCATTGACTTTTGGTTGCCACGTGACAAAACATATAACGTGAAGATTCAATATGATGGAAAAACAGCTGAATCTGAGATTTCCACTTTTGAAGGTGACAATACTTGTATAACAACAATGCAATTAATCTAGTATTATTACCTCGTGATACTATTTAAAAAATAGAATAAAGATTATTTGGAAAAATTATATGGGTTTATAATATTTTCATTAGAATCGAGTCAATTTCATAATTGCTCTTTTTAAAAATACACAGATATACAGAATTTCTAAATTGTATTTTTAAAAACAGAAATCATGAAGCATTTTGTTGATTCAATTGTGCATTAATACGATCTGCTGCGA
>NZ_WKJG01000106.1 GCF_027853235.1 Aliibacillus thermotolerans | reverse complement strand
AAATCGTTTTTTATCTCGAGTTTCCATAATCTGTTTATCCATCTCTTCTAGAATGTCTTTCATTACCCGTGAAAAAGTTTTCTGTAGTTGGCGCCAGAGAAGCTCCTCCAACTGTTTTAAATGAGGGCATTCTATGATATTCTTATTCATAAGGGTTCACTCCTTTGGGTTATTTGTTCGTACATTTAATTTTATCAAGGAGTGACCCTTTTTTCATGCCTTTTACATGGTAGCTAGCGCGCTAACGCTTGCTTGCCCCTCATTTTGGAAAGGGTTCATTGACCCTTTCCAAAATGAGGGGGATATTTTTTGCCCACAATAATTTTACTCTTACAAAAAAATAAAAAAATGAATAAAAAAGCTCTTTTACATACCGTTCTATTTCTACTAGGGTTCTCAAGCATTTTTATTATGATTGGTTTTACCACCTCTTATATATCGGAATTCCTATTAACCTACCAAGATGCCATTAGACAAATTGGTGCTATTTTGATTATTTTCTTTGGACTAGTGATTGTTGGAATTTTTAATTTTAAATTTCTAATGAAGAATAAAAAAATCACATTCAAAAATCGTCCCGGCGGTTATGTTGGTTCTTTCATCATAGGAATGGCATTCTCTTTGGGATGGACTCCTTGTACCGGTCCAATACTAGCTATTGTGTTATCATTAGCTGCAACAAATCCTGATGTTGGTATGATTATGATGATTAGTTATGTTTTAGGTTTTTCGATTCCATTTCTATTATTAGCAATGTTTATTGGTAAAATTAAATGGATTAAAAAACATAGCCTAAAATTAATTAAAATTGGTGGATACATTATGATTTTCATGGGAGTAGCACTATTCTTTGATTGGTTGACAAAATTAACTTCCTTCTTAGCTGGATGGTTTGGTTTTTATGGATTTTAAACCTGGATTATTCATAAAAAACCTTTAATGCCCAAATAATGCTTATCTATCAAGTAATTGAGCTAAATGGTCCATGCATCAAATAAATGAAAAAAGAATCCATTTCTGATATGGTTAAAGCAACT
>NZ_WKJG01000105.1 GCF_027853235.1 Aliibacillus thermotolerans | reverse complement strand
ACCGAACACACTTTCTACTTCGTTCTTACGTTTCGAGTAGATAGCGGCTTTATCATCACACTCAAGGGCTGCCTTAGCTTTTGCTTTCATTTCTTCGAAAATCGGATTCCAGTGAACTTGTCGATTGTCTTTTGCTTTCGTACATTGTGGTTTGAGTGGACAATCCGTACAATCTTCACACTCATACACTTTATAACTTTGTACATATCCAGAGGCGTTTTTTGCGTTTCGATAATTCTTGAAGGGAACTTTTCGTCCATTCGGGCAAATGAAACAATCGTCTAATTCACGATACTCCCAATTTCTTGCGTTTTTCATATCGTTTTTATATTTGCGAGTTTGTTCTTTTACATACGTCCCGTATGGAATCAGAAAATCAAAACGAGGTTCTTTATCTTCACCTACCGCGTAAAGATAATTTTCTTCACTACCATATCCTGCATCGGCGATCACTGTTTTCGGCATAGGTAAACCTGACTTCGCTAATTTTTCCATATGAGGAATGAAACAACGCGTGTCCGATGGACGTTGGTGAATGCTGTAAAACAAAATAAATTGATTTTCCGTTGCCATTTGCACATTATAACCAGGTTTTAATTGACCGTTTTTCATATGATCTTCTTTCATGCGCATAAAAGTAGCGTCTTTATCTGTTTTCGAAAAGCTGTTTCGATCGCCAAGTTGCTTTTTATATTCGTTGTATCTTTCAAGTCTAGGTAAATAATTCTCACGAATCAGTTTGAAGGTTCGTTTCCAAACCGTGCGTTCTTTACGTAGTTCCTTGCGCATTGTTATATCCGTTTCTTCTTCCATTTTTTCGGTCAATTCTTCTACTTTTTCTTTGATTTGTTTCGCCACCTCTTCAAGATTTTGTTCACAAATTTGGTGATTGTTCGCCATCTCTTGTTCAGATAATTCTTGTATGTACTGTAATGTTTCGGCGATCTTTTCTCGTAATTTTGCTTCGAAATTCTCGGTTGATTTTCTCCACACGAAAGAATACTTATTGGCATTGGCTTCAATTTTTGTCCCATCCAAAAAGTAGTTTTCAAATGTGAT
>NZ_WKJG01000104.1 GCF_027853235.1 Aliibacillus thermotolerans | reverse complement strand
AAACAAGTCATTGGCATTCGGAGTTTGACTGAATTCGGTAATCCTATAGGGACCCCTAGTCCAATCAGTGCTCTACCTCCAAGACTCTATCTACCGAGGCTAGCCCTAAAGCTATTTCGGGGAGAACCAGCTATCTCCGAGTTCGATTGGCATTTCACCCCTACCCACACCTCATCCCCGCAATTTTCAACTTACGTGGGTTCGGGCCTCCAGCAGGTGTTACCCTGCCTTCACCCTGGACATGGGTAGCTCACCCGGTTTCGGGTCTGCGACCGCATACTCACACGCCCTATTCAGACTCGCTTTCGCTACGGCTCCGTGTGCTAACACTTAACCTCGCATACGATCGCAACTCGCCGGTTCATTCTACAAAAGGCACGCCGTCATCCGGTACCCCAAAGGGGTCATCGGACTCCGACTACTTGTAGGCACACGGTTTCAGGTTCTCTTTCACTCCCCTCCCGGGGTGCTTTTCACCTTTCCCTCACGGTACTGGTTCACTATCGGTCACTAGGGAGTATTTAGCCTTGGGAGATGGTCCTCCCGGATTCCGACGGGGTTTCCCGTGTCCCGTCGTACTCAGGATCCACTCCGGAGGAAATGACGTTTCGACTACCGGGCTATTACCGTGTATCGCGGGCCTTTCCAGACCGCTTCGTCTACGCCATTTCTTTGTAACTCCATATGGAGTGTCCTACAACCCCCGGTACTCCACTCAACTCTGCCTTTGCAGAACTGAGTGGAATACCGGGTTTGGGCTGTTTCCCGTTCGCTCGCCGCTACTGAGGAAATCGCGATTGCTTTCTCTTCCTCCAGGTACTAAGATGTTTCAGTTCCCTGGGTCTGCCTTCTCACACCGTATAGATTCGGGTGTGGATACCATTCAATGAAGAATGGTGGGTTGCCCCATTCGGAAATCCCCGGATCAAAGCTTACTTACAGCTCCTCGGGGCGTATCGCCGTTCGTCGCGTCCTTCATCGGCTCCTAGTGCCAAGGCATTCACCGTGCGCCCTTGATTACTTAACCTAACAAAGATGAGTCTTGTAAAGAATAAGCGTCGAATCTCTTTGTCAGCTG
>NZ_WKJG01000103.1 GCF_027853235.1 Aliibacillus thermotolerans | reverse complement strand
CGTGCCATAACAAATGAAAAGCTCACAAAGTGGGGGTTAAAAGATTTAACCACACTTTATGAGCTTCGATACTCAAAAGGTTGAACCGCCGTATACGAGAACCGTACGTACGGTGGTGTGAGAGGACGGAGGTTAATCGCCTCCTCCTACTCGATTGATGCCATTGTTCGGCAAATCTCTGCACACTTAAAACAAGATTCAGCACATTCCTTGCAATGATTAGCATGGTTATGTTGTTCACACATTTTTCCACATGCTTCGCAAATGTCAGCACAAAGCTTACAAATCTGCTTAGCAAAAGGGCTATCCGATTGCATTGCTTTTGCTGCTAATGCGCAAATGTCAGCACATTCCCTATTATAGCGGATGCAATCCGCCATCATTTTTACATTCTCTTCTTTTAAACAAGCATCATAACACCCATTACAAGCTTCCATACATTCTAAACAAGCTTTAATACATTCTTCATAAGACACGGCCATCTGAAAATCCTCCTTTGATTCAAGATTAAGTACAAATTTTACTATCCCCCTTGATATAATTTTTTATCCAACAAGGGTGCTTCAATCATAGTGTGAATTTTATTTTCTGTATTATTTGATTATCAGGTATTAATCTATAACTTAGTTCGTTTACAGTCAGTAGTAATAAGGATAAAAGGGAGCCAAAGAAAGAATCCTAAATAGTAAAATTTAGCAAAAAAGAATCGAGTGATTTATCTAAAAACACTCGATTGAATGAATTTCATAATTCACAGCCCTTGTCTCCCAATGGTTTTGAGAGTTGAAAAAAGAAGCACCTCCCCAAATCTTCTTGTATAATGGTAATAACAACAAAACCATAAAAAGACTGGAGGAGTGCTTCTTATGACCATTATACGACAACCTAGCCTATTTAGCATCCAAGAATTATATGACATGGAACCTACCCAAAAATATGAAGCCATTATTTCTACGATAGATTTAGATGCCATTTACCATGAAGTCACTAAAAAGTCGCGTTTTGGCGCACCTGAAGAGCTGAATTATGCCGCGATGATTATTTCTGTTTTCATTCGATACGTGGAACGAATTCCAACCGTTAAAGACCTAGTTAAACGACTAAATGATGATGTCGTTTTCAAGCTGAATTGTGGATTTCTCGTTTCTGACAATGTCCCTTCTGAAGCATCTTATT
>NZ_WKJG01000102.1 GCF_027853235.1 Aliibacillus thermotolerans | reverse complement strand
TCATACTTGTCCGGTGACCATAGCAAAGAGGACCCACCCGTTCCCATGCCGAACACGGAAGTTAAGCTCTTTAGCGCCGATGATAATGAAGGGGCGACCCTTTGTGAAAGTAGGACGTTGCCGGGCATTGTTTGTGGAGGGTTAGCTCAGCTGGGAGAGCACCTGCCTTACAAGCAGGGGGTCGGCGGTTCGATCCCGTCACCCTCCACCATCTATTCCATGTGCCGGTCTAGCTCAATTGGTAGAGCAACTGACTTGTAATCAGTAGGTTGGGGGTTCAAGTCCTCTGGCCGGCACCATTTTATGAGCCATTAGCTCAGTTGGCAGAGCATCTGACTTTTAATCAGAGGGTCGGAGGTTCGAATCCTCCATGGCTCACCATTTTTTATCATTAAAATAACGAAGTTATGATTCCTTCCTTTTGGGGAGGGCATCCTTGTCTGAGGGAATGTTTGATTGGCGGAAGTAGTTCAGTGGTAGAACACCACCTTGCCAAGGTGGGGGTCGCGGGTTCGAATCCCGTCTTCCGCTCCATTTTTATGCGCCCGTAGCTCAACTGGATAGAGCGTCTGACTACGGATCAGAAGGTTAGGGGTTCGACTCCTCTCGGGCGCGCCATCAGTACGCGATTGATGGCGCGAGCGTATCTGACGAAGAGATTTCGATGTTTATTCTTCTTCTGTTTTCTTTGTGTAAAGAAGAAGCGAGAAGGTCGAGGAAGCAAAGGAGAGAAGGAAGGAGCGTACCTTAGTACGTGACTGACGGAACGAGTGCAGCTGACGAAGAGATTCGATGCTTATTCTTTACAGAAACGGGAAGTAGCTCAGTTTGGCAGAGCACTTGGTTTGGGACCAAGGGGTCGCAGGTTCGAATCCTGTCTTCCCGACCATGTTTGGGGCCTTAGCTCAGCTGGGAGAGCGCCTGCTTTGCACGCAGGAGGTCAGCGGTTCGACCCCGCTAGGCTCCACCATTTTTTGTTTTTTATTTGACAAGTTCTTTTAATAGTGTTATGATGAAAGATGTTGCTTAAAAAGTGTCCTTTGAAAATTGAATGAAAGTCAAGCGTCTGTCAATTTCTTCTTTTAATTAGAGGAATGAAGTATTTTAAAAAGAGCAAGATCAACTTTCATGGAGAGTTTGATCCTGGCTCAGGACGAACGCTGGCGGCGTGCCTAATACATGCAAGTCGAGCGCGTGCACCTATTGGATCCCTTCGGGGTGACGATAGGGAATCG
>NZ_WKJG01000101.1 GCF_027853235.1 Aliibacillus thermotolerans | reverse complement strand
GAAAGTAGCAAGCCTCCGCAAGCCACTTTCAGCGAAAAACCAAAAATATACAAAATCGAGAGGAGAAAAAAGACACATTTTTCTCCTCTCGATCTGTTTTTCAGGACTTATTAGACAGCCCCTTTTTATTGTTTTTGAACCAAAACAGGCTAAATATGGTATTATAGGACATGGAAATACTTAAAAAATAGGAGGACTTTTACCATGGAAAAACAGAAAAAACCTTTCTACAAAAAATGGTGGTTTTGGGTCATAGCCATCATCATTGTTGCTGCTGCAGCAATTGGCGGAGGCGAAGAGGGTAGCGATCAAGCGAAAAAAGATGAAGAAAAAACAACGACTGAAACTGTAACGGTTGAATCTGAAAATAAAAAGGAAACTACAGTTGAAGAAGAAACAACCGAAGAAAATACGGAAACTGAAGTAAAAGAAGAAGTTCCAAGAGAATATGAAGCGGCACTTAAAAAAGCGGAGTTATATGCCGAAACAATGTATATGTCAAAACAAGGAATATATGATCAATTAGTTTCTGAATACGGAGAAGGATTCCCGCCTGAAGCGGCCCAATATGCTATTGACAACCTTGAATGGGATTGGAAAGCGAATGCGTTAAAAAAAGCAGAGCAATACGCAGAAACGATGGATATGTCCAATCAAGCGATTTATGACCAATTGGTTTCTGAATACGGGGAAAAATTTACACCTGAGGAAGCTCAATACGCTATTGACAATTTGAAATAATAAGCAGAAGACTACTCGCTTTGAGTAGGCTGTTTTTGTAAAAAAGAAGGCGGAGTATGACTCCGACCTTTTTTTGCATAGATTTATGCACTGAAAATAATTTTGCACGAATTTTGCACATTTAAAAAATAACCATCGATTAAACGTTTATATGTCAATATTTTATAAGGTATAGTTCGACTCCCACCGTCTCCACCAATACATAGCTAGAGAATTCGAGCTTTATGCTTTATTTTATTTTAGGAAATTTTATACTTTATTTTTCGACTATACCAGCTTTAAAAATAGCTGTATTGTTAAAGAAAACATATAGAAACAATAGATTCGTATTATACTTTTTTATAAAAAGTTACAATTGGAAAACTGAGTATGCCAAATAACCCTTCTCCATTAGGGCAGAAAGGCAGAATTTATATTTTGTTATTACTCAACTTTCGCACACAGAAATATTTAAGCATTGCTTGATATAATTAGGCATAGTGGCCAACCATTTATTCATTTGATTTTTAAAGATGTCCATGTTCAAAGAAACCTCGGCTTCCGCCGAAGTT
>NZ_WKJG01000100.1 GCF_027853235.1 Aliibacillus thermotolerans | reverse complement strand
AGAACTCATCCACTCCCTACATGAAAGAGGAGTAGAAAACGTCCTCCTTTTCATTTCCGATGGGTTGCCAGGGATGACGGATAGCATTCATCGTGTCTATCCAAAGGCGAAGCATCAAGTGTGTTGTATACATGTCGCTCGAAACATTTCCAGTAAAGTACGTGTAAAAGATCGTGCAGCCATTCTCGATGATTTTAAAGCCGTTTACCAAGCAAAAAACCGTGAAGAAGCTATAGAAGCCTTAGAACAAATGCAAAGCAAATGGGAAAAGCCTTATCCACGTGTCATTGAATCAGTGATGAACAATGAACAGATTCTAACATTTTATGACTTCCCATCTTCCATACGTCGCAGTATCTACTCGACAAACTTAATTGAAGCTTTTAACAAAGAAATCAAACGATATGTCAAACGCAAAGAACAATTCCCGAATGAAGAATCCTTAGAACGCTTTCTCGTGACACGGTTTCTAGACTATAATCACAAGTTTGGCATGCGTTGTCATCGGGGGTTTGAAAAGGCCAAATCAGAATTGATACAGATGTTTGAAGCACTGGAAGATTAAGCTCTAGCATCAATCCGCCATCCTTGACCTTGTTTGCGGTCGTGGTAGTGTGTACGTTGGCGGATGGGAAAAATAAAGCCCTTGCAGGGACTTCATCCGCACACCGAGCGTACCACGACCGATCTTTTCTAAGTTCTCGCTGGCCGGGTCCCTGAACCCAACCAGCAAGAACTAAGAAAAGGCACAAGGTCAAGGACAAGCAGCTACCGCTGTGGCTCTGTGTTTAACCTAGAGATAGAAGTTTTATCAACTAAAATAAGCAGGCTAACTTTTCTACCGGAAATAGGGTTATTTACACAAAATTATTGACACACCCTATTTTCATTAGGCAGAGAGGAAATATTAGAGAAATATCTAATATTGATGGCGATGAAAGGTATAGCTTTTCCTATAGCTAAAAGAAAAAATCACTTGGGAGAGCTATTAATAAACTACTATTCAGAAGAAGTTCTAGATATCTTTGATTCTTCCAACCTCTCTTGGTTGGATTATGTATTTTCCAAAAATAGATTTAAACGAATCCATCCATTAAGACATCTCTTATTAATGAGAAGTTTAGCTGGTTCAGTAAAGGAATTTTTCGAAGGAGAATATTCATACGAACCATTCGGTAAGGGTCCATGGATTTGTATGAATCCATTATCTGATCATTATTTAGAAAAACGTGTCAGTCGGGTTGAAATTAGTGTTCACAATGGGAATAGGGAGATACAAGGAGATTTTATATGCGAGTGTGGTTTTGTATATCGGCTCCGTAGTTGGGAAAGCAGTCCATTAGAAGTTCAGCATTTTAGTAATAGAATTATTAAAAAGGGGACAGTTTGGGAGACAGAGTTTTTAAAGCTTGTTAATAGTGGAGCATCTATGAATGAGATAAGTAAGAAAACGCATTTAAGTAAACATACCATCAGAAAAATACTGAGAGAAGGAGTAGTGGATCCCATCCAGAACAACATAAGGAATATACAAAAAATATCATTAGAGAATAGGGAACAAAAAACCAAAAATTATAGAAAAATTTGGATGAAGCTAAGAGAAGAGTTTCCGCTTTATTCTAGAACAGAGTTAGCACAACTCGACAGAGCTGCCTTTACTTGGTTACATAAATTTGACAAGGAATGGCTAGAAGCAAATTCACCTGCTTCAAATCATGGTAAGAAATTAAAGACAGAAGCTGAGTATTATCGAGATGACTTAATGCTATTAGAGATGGCACAAACAGTGTTCAACAAGTGGTCGGAATATGAAAAAAATCTTGGAAAATTAATGAGGAAATCTTATTGGTCATTTTGTGAAATTATAGGGTCTACCCATCGTCTCTTGCGAAAAAAAGATTACTATCCTATGACCGTAGATTTTATTAAATCAGTCGAAGAGTCAGTAGTAGAATTTCAGAAAAGGAAGGCAAAACATGTACTAGTCACTCACTTTAAAGATAGTTATGTTACAAAATATCAACTTACTGAAAAAGCAGGAATTAGAAAAACAATTAAACCGGAAACGGAAATTTTCGTGGAAGAACTAATTAAAAAACATAACAGTTTGCTTAAGTAGTAGATGTAGTATAGATTTATGGACACAACTTGGTTAAGTCATTAATATTAAACTAACGAAAGGTTGTGTCCGAATCATGAGTCAAAAACGGTATAATCAAGAATTTAAACAAACAGTAGTTGAGCTTTATCGCTCAGGCACTCCAGTCAGTCAACTCTCTAGCGAATATGGTGTTTCAGAAGTAACGATTTATAAATGGATTAAGCAACTCTCTCCAATTGAATGTGAACAGGAATTAACTTTGGCTGATATAGAAGCCATTCAAAAGGAAAATCTTCGATTAAAACAGGAGATCGAAATCTTAAAAAAGGCTATGACCATATTCGCGAGAAAATAGATGAGCAAGAACTGATTGACTTGATTACAAAAGAAAGCGAACATCATCCAATCCAAATGATGTGTCGTGTTTTAAAGATGCCTAAAAGTACGTATTATCAATCGTTTCACAAGAAGCCGAATAGCTATCATGTCGCCAACGAACAACTGCTTGAACGAATTCGAGCAATCCATAAAGAAAGTAAGGGTCGTTATGGGGCCCCTAAAATCTTTGAAATACTTAAAAAAGAAGGCTATACAGGTAGTATCAATCGAGTTCAACGTTTGATGAAACAAGCAGGCATCCAATCATGTATTGTAAAAAAATTCCGCCCAACACCAACACAAAAGCCCGTAGAAGAACGAGAAAATGTATTAAATCAAGATTTCACTACAACAACAATCAACGAAAAATGGGTAGCTGATATTACATATGTCCATACGCTTCGTGATGGTTGGTGTTATCTAGCGTCCGTTCTTGATTTACATACAAAAAAAGTGGTCGGATATAAATTCTCTCGTAGCATGACAACAGAAATTGTGCTGGAAGCACTTCAGAATGCGATTCAAGATCAAAAGCCCGATCCTGGTCTTATCGTGCATACAGATTTAGGAACACAATATACAAGTGAGGCCTTTCAAAAACTACTAAAAAAACATGAAATGGTTCCGTCATTTAGTCGAAAAGGATGTCCATATGATAACGCTTGTATTGAATCTTTTCATGCCATATTGAAAAAAGAAGAAGTGTATCTAACCAAATACGAAAGCTTTGAGACAGCGAGAATTGCGTTATTTCAATTCATCGAAGGTTGGTATAATCGCAAACGAATTCATGGAAGCATTGGTTATTTGACACCGGATGAATACGAAAAAATGTGCCGAATAGCAGCGTAAAACATGGGGTACAGAACACTTCCCCCTTCACATTTTTTTGGCACAACAGCCATGGGTTTATTTCTCCACGTCCCAAGTAGATTGTCAAAGGCTCTTTTCACTTTGACAATCTACTTGGGACATGGAACAATCCATGAATGGTTGTTGTGCAAAAAAACTTAATCTTTTTGTGTCCAAAAACTTGACGTAGATCCATAGTATACATGAAAACGGGAATAATTAATAAAAATTACTTTGAGAGATATGCAAAAGGTACGGTTATCATCAATTATCTTCGAGGCTCTAAATAAAGTTGTTTGTATGAGGGGGAATAAAATGAGACTATAAAGCGCGGTTGAAAGAATAAGATAATATCTAGGTTCAACCGTGTTTTCTATTTTTAGAGGGGATTGGGCAGGGGCATATCATGTAACACAGTGTATAAATTAATATTCAGTAAAGAGAAACCCTTATTTTCTTTTGGTACACTTTTGGATTTTTGGGTAACCCCAATGAATATAGGATTATTAAAGAGGAAAATTTGTATATAACATTTTAGATGGACAGATTTTTCGACTCTCTATTACCTTATCTTTCACAAAGAGCATGCAAGAACTGTTTTTTATTCATAATAAATTCCATTTTGTTTGTTAATATTTCGAAAAATGTAATTTTTTATGATAAAATAAACTATAGGTTTATTCATGGTACTCTGTTTAATAACTATCTAAATAGGGGATTGATGTATGAGTAATCAAACTTTAGAAAATGATATTAAAAGAGAAAGCCAGTTTGAATTTTTAAAAGAGGCAATTAATGATACTCAAAATACAATCCGATTTATTGATTCTAAAGGAAGCGCTGTAATCGTACTATGGTCTATAGTTATCGCAGCGTTAGTAAGCACTTATGATAAATGGATAAAATGGCTTCGTCAATTCTATAAGGACGAGGGGCATTTGGAGATATTATTTGTTACCCTGATACTCTTAGGAATGGCAATTTGTTTCATTTTAAGTCTTTTGCTAGTGTATCGCACACTGTTATCAAATAATTCTCCTGTAGAACATCTAAAACTCGATGAAGTTAAACTAAAAGAAAACTATTTTATATTTTCAACAGATAATAAAATGAGTTTTTTTGACCTCTTTAGACGAAATCCCAAAATAAAACTTAGAAAACCAACAAAAGAATTTATTTTAAATATTAAACAACTAACAGATGAACAGATCATTGAAGAAATGGCAATTGAATTACAAAAAGTTTCTTCTATACGGTTAATAAAGTTACAAAGAGTAAATAAGGGAATTCTATTTTTTTTAATCTTTATTGTACTTCTTACTATTTTAATTGTTTATTCACTGATATCGAACCTTATTCAAGTTACAGATTTTAGATTTTTTGATATTTCAATCAATGTTGAATTGTTTATTTATCTTTATTTAGGCCATAAGATAGGGGATTATCTTTTACAATCCGATAAACAGGCAAAATCAAAACAAAACTCTTGGTATTATTTACTAGTTCATTGTGCTATCTATTCTTTATCAGTTATTGCAGTTCCTTTTATTTTTATGGGTTATTTTAATTTGGCTGCTTTATTTTTTGTATTTATAACACATGTGGTAATAGACCAAGGGGCATTGCTTCATTTTTGGATGAAGTACATAAAAGGCATTAAAGATCCTGACTCTGAGGAAGTAAATATCGTTAAGTTAGAAGTTGATCAGACTTTTCACTATATTGTAATTGGTATTATTTCAATATTAGGATAAATCTGTTAACGAGATGCTTAGTGGAGGTGTTTATCTTGACTAAGAAAGTGAATTTGTCCAAATTTATTCGTAATAACAGGAAATATGATATAAAAACCAACCCGGTTGACGTAATTTTTGGAAGAATAACAAAAAGCTTTTTCAATGAATCTCAACAGAGAGAAATTGATCAAGTAGAGGATATTATAGAACAAGAATTGAATGAAGATTTTACAATCGGAGGTCACCCGAAGTATGATGAATTATTAAGTAAGGTTAAGTCATATGAAGATTTTAGTGTTTACAGAGTTAGTGATGTTAAGTTATGTTCGATTTTTGTAGATTTAAGAAATTTTACAAAGCGAGCTTTGTTTATTGATTCAGCAAATGTTGAAACAATAGATGACATTGCAAATTTAAAGCAAAAAGCAATATCCACTTGGATTAAATTAGCCAGATATTATAATGGGCATATCCATTCAATAACAGGCGACGGTCTGATGGTACTGATGGATAAGTTATATGAAGAAGACGATGATTGGACAATTGGGGCAAGGAGTTTATTATTTAGTTTAAGAGTGTTGGAGAGCGCAGATATTTTAAATGATTACTTAAAAGAGTTTTTAAAAGAAAGAGGAAAAGAGCAGTATGCTAATAATCCTCACAATTTAATTAATATCAAAATTGGTATTGAATATTCACCTAAGACTTTGATGAATCCCCAAGGGGTTATTGTTAATGATAAAGGTGAAAATAAAGCTGTAGGAGAGGTAAAGGCAACTTCGTTTGAAGTTGATTTTTCTGCGAAAGTACTAAGTGAATATAAGAATGCTTATAATGGTTTAGATGCTAATGGTCCTAAGAACAATCGATTAATCATGTTTGGTAATCAGTATAAAGAATTGATGCAGTTTTTAGATAGTGAAATTGAAGTGAAAAAAGTCGCTTCTTATGAGAGAACAATGTATGATGTACCAGAAACTAGAGATATATACTCGCTTGATACAAAACCTATTAAAAGAAATATACTTACTATCGAAGATGTGGCTGATATATGTGATGTAGAAGAACAGAATGAAGATTTTGCAAGGGCATCCATCAAAGCTTTACAAGATAGCGGTGAAATAAAACATGGAAACTAAAAAAGAAATTTTAGCTGAGTTTAAACGACTCGGCTTTTCTCTTATTGACGAGAACACAGTTTTTGGACCCATTACTTTTGGTGAGATATCCATTGAAGTTACAATTTGTATTGATCAAGATTTTCCTTTTAAAACCCCAATTATTTTTTTAGAAACTATTTCTGGAAAAAAAGAGCTATATAAAAATATACCTTATAAATGGAGACACTTAGACGAATGGGTATTGAGCCAAAATCCAAGTGATTCAAAGTTTACAATATGCTGTCTACATAATTGGGTTCCTCGAGAAAAGAATAATGCCAGATTTATTTGTGATCGAATTTATAGTTGGCTTAAATCAAATATAACAGAGACTTGGGTTCCAGAAGAAGATTTACCAACTTCAAAAATTATACCAAAGCAGGGAACGGCTGCAAGATTAATTTTAAGTAATGAATTTATAGAATCCTGTATGAAAGAGTTAAAACCAAAGGAAAAAAAACTTTATAAATTAATCCATTCTAAATATAAATTTAAGGGTACAGGAGCAACTTCGAGAAATGGTGTGGTTTCAAATAAATATGCTTTAGATGATATTGATTTCAATAGCCCCTACATTTATTTTTTCTCAGGTGATAGGGAAACCAGAAGTACATGTCTAGATTATCTTAATATTAAAAAATTAGATACAGAGTTAAATCATGCTGATTCTCTTGTGATTCGTCTTCCTTCGCAGGCTCGATTTAAAACGCTATATCAATTGTTAGAATATCTAAGAGTGAATGAATATATTTCTTCGAAGCTAATTAGGGAATATAACAATTTACCTATAGTAGTTATTTTTAGAGGGGATAAAGGGCGTACAGAAGTTGTATCGTTTCTTTGTGATAAAGAAATATTAAATCGGAATGGAAATATGAAGGTTCAAATGATCAGCATAGATACGATACCTAAAAGACAAACAGAGATAGGATTAAATGTAGGACTGATAGGAGTAGGGTCACTTGGCAGTAACGTTGCAAGGCTCTTGGTTAATAAAGGAGTAAAAACTTTATACATGTCTGATCATGATATGTTAAAGCCAGAAAACTTAGGTGGACATATCTTACCCTCAGTGTTTTTATATGCAAACAAGGCTAATGCTGTTGCTAATTATTTAATGCACCACTTAGTTAAAGAAACAGAGATATACTCTGGTAATAATGATGAGGAAGTTTTTGAAAAGGCAGATCTCCTTGTTGTAACTGTAGGTGATAATGAAGCTTTTAATATACTTGCTTTTAATAAGCTGCAAAGTTACGAAAAGCCAATTATTTGGGCTTGGGTTTCACCTCATAACATTATTCACAAAATGGTAATAACATCAAAAAAAACAGGTTGTCTCAACTGCTTCTTTTTACTTGAAAAGAAAAATGAAACACTAAGACATATTAACGAAAAAGCAAATGAAGAACTTTCTAAATTGGATATATCCTATATTGATTTATGCGGTAACCCACATACTGTATCATTCCCTGAGCGCATGGTAGAATTTGCAGCTAAGATTGTCGCTACTATTAGCCTTTATGCAAAAACTAGGAGATTTGAATTTGACTATTTGGTTGATTACTGGGATGTCAATACATCTATTCCTAATACTTTTACTGGGCTGTTAAATGTTGAAAATGAGTGTGGATGTGAAGGTAAAGGGAGAGAAAATAATGTATAGCTTTTACTTGGAGATGGATGTTTTTAGTAAGCTCTGTTCAGCAACAAAAGATAATCCTATGATAGAAAATGGAGGACTGCTTTTTGCTAAGTTTAAGCCTAAAAAGTTAATTGTCACTGATGTTGTCAATGTAGGACCTTTGAGTAAAAGAAATAAGTATGAAATAATTTTTAATAAAGAGGAACTTCTAGCACAAGCACTAAAACTAACAACAAATGCACGATATTTTGTTGGTACATGGCATTCACATCCATCTAATGCTTCTCTCCAACCTTCTTTGGTGGATTTAACTACGATGAAAAATATTGGGAAAAATCTAGTGAATGCGTATCCGCCTGTTTTTCTAATTGTAAAATACGCAAATAATGAGTTTATTTTTCAGGCTTATTCATTAAATAAAAAATTGGAAATCATAGAAATTAGTTTTGAAAATATGCTTAACTTTAGTTAGTACTTATGATTTTTAATAATTGGTATATTAGAGTGATTAATTATTTATTGAAATTATTGAATTGAAACTAACTCAGTTGGATTTATTGAAACAATCAATTCTTGGTAAAAGCCTTGTGCGGTGAATTTGGCACAAATGATCCAACAGACGAAAATGTAATCGATCTTCTCAAGGAAGTTTTGTAATCCAAATAAAGGAATTTGAGTATACAACAATTTTGTCACGTTTTAATTGATTGATTCAAAAAATTGTAAAATCAGTATACAACTTTTTTGTTACACCGTTCATGTTTCTGAACGGTGTTTTGCTTTTTCAACGGACTTTTCAGTATACAACTTTTTTGTCACTTAACAGAAGACCTCTTGGAGGGTGGAGTGACTGCTGGCATAAGAAGATAAGCTATTCACGGAAGGAAGTCTTGCGTTACCCATCTTAATTGAACCGCCGTATACGCGAACCATACGTACGGTGGTGTGAGAGGACGGAGGTTCATCACCTCCTCCTACTCGATTCTCCTTATTCACTGTTTCCCTTCTTTTCGCAACGCTTTTAACAATGAGAAGACAATCATAATCATAATAATTGTAAAAGGTAATGCAGCGATAATCATCGCGGTTTCCAAACCACCAAGACCTCCAAAATATAACAAGACAGCGGCGGCAGCGGATTGAATGACACCCCAAATGAGCTTCGCTGATAATGGAGGATTTAATGTACCGCCGGTTGTTTGCATTCCTAACACGAATGTAGCAGAATCAGCAGAAGTTACAAAGAAAGAAATGATTAAGAGTATCGCTAATATAGTTAATAAAGGTGACAATGGGAATTGATCCAGCAATGTGAATAAAGCAATTTCATCTCCAAATTGGGACATTTTTTCATACAATATGCCACCAAGTTCACGATCGGTATAAATACTAGTAGAACCAAAAACAGAAAACCAAAAAGCACCAAATAAAGTAGGCACGAGCAGAACTCCGAGTAAAAATTCCCTAATTGTTCTACCTCTTGAAATGCGGGCAATAAACGTTCCTACAAATGGTGACCATGCAATCCACCATGCCCAGTAAAAAATAGTCCAACTTTCTAACCAACCTCTGTCCCCCCGGAATGTAGCGGTGCTGAAACTCATGGTTGGTAAATTTTGAATATATCTTCCAATGGTCGATGTAAAGACGTCTAAAATGAAAACAGTCGGTCCAACAATTAAAATAAAAATCATTAATCCGACCGCTAAATAAATGTTGTTCATGCTTAATATACGAATGCCTTTGTTTAGCCCACTTACGGTAGAAGAAACGAAAAGTATCGTTATCACTGCAATGACGATCAGTTGGGTTCCAATGTTATTAGAAATGAAATCAAATGTGTGACTAAGTCCTCCCGTGACTTGTACCGCCCCTAATCCGAGGGAAGTGGCGACACCAAAAATCGTGGCAAAGACAACAATAACGTTCACGATGACCCCGATAGGACCGTCTACTTTATCTCCGAGCAACGGCCGTAAAACCGCGCTTAAAATTCCTGGTGCATTTTGGCGGAAACTAAAGTAAGCAAGAGATAAAGCGACGATTGAATATGTGGCCCATGGATGAATACCCCAATGGAAAAAAGAATATTGGAGTGCTGCCGCTGCCGCTTCTCGTGATTCAGGCTCTTGTACAGGAGGCGCATAATAATGGTACAACGGTTCTGCGACACCCCAGAACACTAATCCGATTCCCATTCCGGCGGTAAACAAAAAGGAAAACCACGTAAAATAATTGTATTCTGGTTTTTCATCAGGCTTTCCTAGGCGAATATTTCCGTATCGGCTTACTATTAAATAAAGAGAAAAAATAACAAAACCAGTCGCCGATAATAAATAGAACCAGCCGAGATTGTGAGAAATCCACCCTTGTATCGTACTTAGCGTACTTTCAGCATGTTCCGGTAGTGTAATCCCCCAGATGATAAATATAAGCGCAATTGTAAAGGAAATATAAAAAACAGACGTTAATTTCTTCAAGTGAATGAGACACCACCTTTTCGTAGTAATATTATTGTTTGCAAAAATAAAGCATACATACGAGAAAGATAACATACTTATCATTCTGTACCCAAAGAATGTGACAAATAATCCAACCTTTCCCGTTATTTCTGTTAAAATGGACGTGGAAAGGAGGAAAATGATGAGAATTTTACTACTTATTGTTAGTGCGATGATGCTTATTGCTTGTAGTGACAATACTTCAAAAAGTACAGTAGATTTAAGTAGTGATGATGTAGAACAGAAAGAAACAGAGCAAGAAGAAGAAAAAAACGTAAACATGCATGAAGAAGGAGAGACGGATGATACCGAAGAGGAAACTTCTCCTGCTTTTACGATTGATTCGAGTAATTGGACACTTCAACCAACCGAAGAAACCGATCAAAAATACGTACTGCTGACGATAGACGATGCCCCGGATACATATGCACTTGACATGGCACGAATATTAGCAGAAGAAAAAGTACCAGCAATCTTTTTCGTCAACGGCCATTTTTTGTCCGATGAGGACCAAATGGAAGCGTTAAAAGAAATCGCTCGTCTTGGGTTTGAGATTGGCAATCATACGATGACCCATGCGAATTTGAGTGAACTTTCTACAGAAGAGACAGAACAAGAAATTTTGCAATTGAATGAACTCATTAAAGATATTACCGGAGAAAAGCCGCAATTTTTTCGCGCTCCATTCGGGATGAATACAGACGCATCCAAAGAGATCCTTGCAAGAGAAGGGATGATATGGATGAATTGGACATATGGTTATGATTGGGAAAAGGAGTTTATGGAGAAGGAACCGTTAGCAGATATCATGGTGAATACAGACCATTTAGTGAATGGGGCGAACTTGTTAATGCATGATCGAGAATGGACGAAAGAAGCCCTTCCACAAATTATTTCCGGATTAAGAGAAAAAGGATATGAATTTGTTGATCCGAGCATGATAGAAACGACGGAGTAGTTCATGTCTTTTCAACAGACACATATGATGAAATAAAGTGATAGGAGTGGAGGTGGAGAGGATGGAAGAAGAAATCCAAATGCCGATATCTATGGATTGGAATCGAGAAGAAATTATCGATGCAATTAACTTTTACGAAACGATTGAAAAAGCGTATTATAAAGCAGTCCCTCGGGAAGATATTTTATTTTTATATCAACGTTTCCAATCGATTGTTGGTTCGAAAAGTGAAGAAAAACAATACTTGCGTGAATTTGATCAAGCAGCAGGGGTATCTTCTTGGAAAACCATTCAAAAAGCACGACAGGCGAAAGAAGGAGAAAAGATTAAAATGACTTGACAAGCGGAGGAGCTTTTTCTGCTGTTGGAACTGAAACTATCGTGGAAGCACGTCGATTGTTGCAAGACATGCTTCCACCATTCGTTTGGAAGGAAAATATTGGCACCATGAATCTATTATTTTGTACGTTTCTTCGTTTGGTCATCCTTCAAGAGATAGTTCGTACAAAGGGACCAGCTGTTCAAAAGTAACGATGGCTTCATGTAAGAAGTCTTCGCCACGGGAGAGAAGAGGGTCATCTTTATCAAACGTTTGACCGAGCAGGAATTCTCCTTTTTTCACATCACGGAAACGAGTTAAAGCGGATTCGATTGTTTCTTCCTTTAAAGGAAGCACATCTTTTTTTGTATGGTCGATCGAAAGCACGAACGAATGTGGAAGAGATCTTATCAGATGTTTATTTTCCATGAACTTCTCCGCAATACTTTCTTTTTTAGGTAGTTCGTAAATGTATGCAAGCCAAATAAACACATGACTATCAAATAAACCGATCTCAAAATGAGGATGTTTTTTATACCCTCTTTTATTATCTGCCACCGCCAGCCACGTGTCATTCGGTGGATTTTTTGTTCTGCGGGCATGCTTTGCGATATGTAGATACATTTCTTTTTGCAGCATGAGAGAAAGCTCTTCGGTAACATATGGACCAATTTGTCGGAATTTCGGTTGGATACGCTCTTGAATCGCTTGCATACGAGCTTCTAATCCTTCTATTTGAAAAGTTTCAAAATCTTGTGGATGAAATCCTTGAAAGGTCATCACGCGTCCTCCTTTTCCTACTGTATGAGTTCATCGTACAAAATGAAAAAATTAAAAGCAACCAGTGACGAAGGTGTTTGTATGTTTACGGTGGAGAAAACTTGCTCAGACATATTTATTTTTACCCATCCTGTGAGATAATGTAGGAGAGAGACGGGAGTGGTGAAAGAATATGAACGAAAACTGGCAAGAGATGAAAAAGCAAGCAATCACATGGTTAAAAGAAGCAGGACAAATGTTAAAAGAAGCTATCAACTTACCATTACAAGTTCAAACAAAAAGTCATCCTAATGATCTTGTCACAGAAATGGATTATAAAGTGGAGCGATTTTTGACAAAGAATATTAAAAGTGCTTACCCGACCCATCGTGTTCTTGGAGAAGAAGAAGCGGGAGCTCATCTTTCTACTACAGAAGGAATATTATGGGTGATTGATCCGATTGATGGAACGACGAACTTTGTACATCAAAAATTTAATTTTACCATTTCTCTTGCAATTGTTTCTAATAATGTCGGGCAAGTAGGGATTATATATAACGTTATGAACGAAGAATGGTACACTGCCGTGGCAGGAAAAGGCGCGTACTTGAATGACAACCGGTTAAAGCAGTTGACTGAAACGACCATAACAGAAGCAGTTATCGGAATGAACAGTCGTTGGTTACTAAAAGAAGAGCATGCCAATAAAAAACGTTTACATACACTTGTTCGCAAAGCACGCAGCATCCGATCTTACGGTTCCGCTTCGTTAGAGCTGGCGTATGTAGCAACCGGTCGGTTAGACAGCTATCTAAACTTTCAATTGTCTCCATGGGACTATGCGGCGGGAATCGTTATTTTAAAAGAAGTCGGTGGTCGTATTACTGATTTTAACAATCGTCCGTTACCGTTATTAGAAGGAAGTTCCGTTCTCGCCTCTCGTCCGCGGCTTCATGAAGAAGTATTAAGTTATTTATAACGAAAAGAGGCTGTCTAATAAGTCCTGAAAAATAAATCGAGAGTTCCTTTCAACAATCATTTAGCGTCGAAACGGTGCCATACATCGTGCATGGATTGCTTTCACAATGGTGTTTGGATTGAAACGGTGCCATGATCCATTCATAGCTTGTTTCCACAAGCAATACTTTGATGAAACGATGGCATGACTATCCATGACTTATTTCCATCAACAATTTGGTGTTGGAAACATGCCATGATTCGGCCAAGAGGCGTTTCCAGAAGCAATTTTTGATGAAGCAGTAACAAAAAAATGTCCAAAAAGTCACCAATCATGACTTTTTGGACAGCTCCTCGTCCTTTCATTGTTCATCTGAGGAAGCGCTCCATTTTTCACGTGTTTTACGAGCCAAAGCAAAGGATAGGTAAGTTCCTAACACCGCAATACATGCAATTATTATGGAACGTTCTGCAATGGCGACGCCAATCATTGAAATGCTGAGTACCGCAAGAATCGCTAACAAAAGAAAAATGGTTTTTTCACGGTTCATGAGAATTCGGACAGGATGCCATTGCCTTGAAAGGCCTAGAAAACTCCTGCCTTTTCCTCCTTTCTGTTTATGTATTCTTTCCAAATGGAAGTAACCTTTTATGTGAAAATTTGTACGTACCAATGTTGAAATTATGTCGTCATTATAGCATATCCGAGGAAAGCATGCGAGAAAGTGAAAAAGATAAAAAATTGATGTTCTCTCTTCCTATTGGTATAATCATTAAGTTAGTGATTGTTAGGAAAGAAAAGAGGGATGGCAAAAAGGGAAGAGGTTCGGAATATTGCAATCATCGCACACGTAGACCCATGAGAAAACAATTTTGGCCGATGAATTGCTGAAACAATCGGGAACATTAGAAGCGCGTGAACAAACTGTGGAGTGGTCGATGGATTTTAATGACATGGAAAAGGAACGAAGCATTACTATTCTCGTGAAGAACACAGCTATTGAATATGAAATAATGATGATTATTGTGAAGTTACGCCGACTTCTATCCGATGACGAAAAATATTAGATAAAACATGCGTGAAAAAGAAGCAAAAAGAAACAGGTTACAAAATTTATAACAAGAAAGTAGATAGAGGTGAAATCATGTATGTGGCCGCTGTCCATGTGAACGACATGGAAGTTACACGAGAACATTTGAGTTGGATCGCTGGTCTTTTACAAGTTCATGAAAATCCCGTGCTTGGATTTTGGTTATTGTATACTGCAGTTGTCATCATGTCTGCGCTCGTCTATCACTTAGGATTTGCAAAAAAATTAAAGGTATGGCAACATATCGTCATTTACGTGCTTTTGTTGATCGGAGCTTTTCCTTTAACAATTTTTGCAATTGGGATGGCGGTAGTGGAATCTTTAATTGCTGCAGCTCTCGTATTAACTATTTACCGAATCCGCCATCGCCAAAGAAGAAAACAAGGACAAGCAGTTTCAAATGGATAAAGATAGAAAGAGCAACCTGTCAAGAAAGTCAGGTTGTTTCTTCGTTTCAACACGAAGGTAAGAGATATTGCGAAGGGTTTGCGGATGATGAGAAAAATGGGGGAGAAGAAGATTGTTAAAAGATGATCGTTTTCAAGGGATCACATTCCAAGATGTGAGGCGGGATTTCACGGCAGGAATCACTGTCGGAATTGTTGCAATTCCACTTGGAATGGCATTTGCGATTGCTTCCGGGGTAAAACCTGAATATGGATTGTATACAACCATCATTGCAGGAATCATCGTTGCATTGTTAGGGGGCTCTCGCTTTCAAATCGCAGGTCCAACAGGCGCATTTATTCCTATTTTACTTGCGATTGTTTTGCAGTATGGGTATGAAAATTTATTAATTGCCGGTTTTTTAGCTGGTATCATGCTCGTTCTTATGAGTTTCTTTAAACTTGGTAATTTAATTAAATTTATTCCTCGTTCCGTTACGATTGGTTTTACATCAGGCATTGCAGTGATTATATTCACGGGGCAAATAGGGGATTTTTTAGGGCTGGAAGGGGTCGAAAGAAAAGAATATTTTCATCAAAATATGATGGAGTTATTTCATCACTTGTCGACTGTTAATTTCTACAGTGTTGCTACTGCTCTGATCGGTTTTATTGTTATTATTGGGGTACCGCGTTTATTTCCACGGATACCTGTTTTGTTAGTGGCATTAATTGTACCGACACTTATTGCCTACTTTTTCTATCCGGGTAAAATCGAAACGATTGGGACCGCTTTTGGAGGGATTGCCCAATCCCTGCCTCAGTTTCAGCTGCCAGAAATTACATGGGAAAAAATATTGTTATTGTGGCAACCCGCCTTTGTCATTGCGATGCTCGGAGGAATCGAATCATTGCTATCGGCAGTAGTTGCGGATGGAATGACAGGAAAGCGCCATCATTCTAATAAAGAATTATTCGGACAAGGAATCGCAAACATTATCACTCCTTTGTTTGGAGGCATCCCAGCAACAGGAGCCATTGCAAGAACAGCGACAAACATTAAAAGTGGTGCAGTCTCACCGCTATCGGGGGTATTTCAAGGACTATTTGTCCTTGTCACTTTACTTCTTTTCGCACCGTTTGCTGCTCACATTCCTCTTGCAAGCATGGCACCAATTCTAATGGTTGTCGCATTTAACATGAGTGAATATAAAACGTTTTTTCATATGGTGAAAATGAAGTCCAGTGACTCTGTCGTGTTAGTAGTGACATTTTTACTGACGGTGTTTGTCAATTTAACAGCAGCTGTGCAAGTAGGGCTTCTGTTAGCGATGTTTTCGTTCATTAAGCGGATGAGTGAAGTGTTAGAAGTAGAGAAAATCATGCCGAAACTGAAAAGTAGTCAACGGGAAGAAATCGCAGCAACAACAGAAGAGGATTATCAGTATGCATGTCCAAAATTAACGGTATTTACGGTGGAAGGGGCATTGTTTTTTGGAGCAGCTGATAAGTTTCAAACAACGATTAGTCGTTCGATTAACAAACGACCTGATGTCATTGTTTTAGTAATGAAAAGAGTCCCTTTCATGGATGCAACCGGAGTAGGCAATTTAACGGCATTGGTTAATGATTTCCACAAAAAAGGCGGACGGATATTCATTGCGGAAGCGAACGAACAAGTATTAGCAGTGATTCGTTCCAGTGGATTATTTGACAAAATAGGAGAGCAAAATTTCTTCCGTAACGGGACGGAAGCAATTAATACCGGACTGGATCTCGTACAGACAGATAAATGCACAACGTGTCAAAAGCAAGGGGCATCTTCATGTCAGGTATTTGAAAAACGGGTATAGAATCAACAAGACAGCTCCAAAAAGGGATGCTGGCAGCTGTCTTATTATTTTCATTCATTTACCAAGTATCCTTATTTTTTTTTGGTATGATATAACTGAAAGCGTCCTGTTTTATGACGAGCCATTGTTTTTTTTGTAATTCGTTCCTTACATGTGGAACACAAATAAGTGTGAATCGGGCGATTACGCAATTTTTTGGCGAGAGGATCTTTATCATCAAGGGTTTGGATTGTGTCACAAATCATACATTTTACTTTCAACGTACTTCCCTCCGAAATTTAAGAAAAGATGTGATTGTGTTATTATACCATGGACGAGTAAGAATGAAGAGGGATGTATCGATTAAAAGGAGGAGGAAGCATGACAGAAAAGTGGAACGCCCTCACAGATTCTTTAGTAAAGTCGTTGCAAAGAGAAACGTATATTTTGACTGTAACGATGCATGCGGAGAAACAAACACCGTATCTTCACACAGCTTCGTGGGTGTATGCAAAAGATGCACGAACAATTCGAATTGCCATTGATGCGGAGTCCCAAATTATTAAGAATTTGAAGCAACGTTCTTATTTGATGCTCGCAGTGATGGAAGAAGGGTCCACGTATGCGATTGAAGGAAAAGGAGTGCTGATCACGGAAGAAATGGAAGGCCTTCCGATTCAACTGGCTTTAGTGGAATGTCAGGTGGAAGAGGTAGAAGACATTATGTTTGATGGTGGAAAGCTTACAACCCCGCCTCACTTTGAAAAAACGTATGATATTGAAGCGGCGGCAAAACTGGATAAACAAGTGATGAATGCCCTGCAACAAGGATAATTTAAAACGAGGAGTGATACTAAACTCCTCGTTTTCGTTTATTCTATTCGGAAACCAGTGACATGAAGAATTGGTTGTTCTTTGTTGCTGCCATCTCCGTAGTATACATGAACAGGACCATCTTCCCGTAACGGCTTTCCGTTTTTGGAAAAACCGATAACTAGTTTTCTCGCTTCTTCTAAGGAAACGATATAGGTAGTTTTATCCTTTGTTTCAATGACGACTTTCGAAGCTTCTTCTAAAGGTGTTGCATTGTCTAAAAAAGGAGCAAAAGGCATTCCAAAAGTACCATCAATTAACGCTTCTTTTTTATTTCGTATTCTGTTTGTTTGGTCCCGGCGCGGGATTTGAGCGCCTTCGGTAATTTCTTTATCCCATTGCGCCGATATATTTTTTTTATATTTTTCTAACTCGTCGGATTCTCTTTTTTCTTCCCCTTCCCACTCATTTAAATCAATTTTGCGGTCATCAAAAATCCATACTGTTGGATCAATGGTAATCGTATGTTTCGTTTTTCCATGGATGGTCACGATAAAATCGATCAAGCTGTATCCTCCTCGTCGTATTGAGATGGTTATCATTTTTCTTTGGAATGGAAAAACATCCCGGAGTCAATCGTAGTAGATTACAAGTAAAAAGTATACCAGAAAATGAAAAAGAACGAAATAAATCGCTTGTTATCTTGCATTTTTGTTTAATTGTAGCTAAGATGATTACAGGGAGATAAAAAGTAGGAGGGATCCCTTTTGAGCGTAAAGGCGATGACAGAACATAGTGAAAAGGCTTATGCCTTGTTGAAAGCCGACGCAGAGAAGATCCGGAAATTAATCGAAGTTCAAATGGAGAATTTAACGATGCCCCAATGCCCTCTCTATGAAGAGGTACTTGATACACAAATGTTCGGTTTGTCTCGCGAGATAGATTTTGCCATCCGTTTAAATTTAATTGATGAGAAAACCGGCAAACAAATTCTATCGGAATTAGAACGAAGGCTCGCCGCTTTTCACGAAGCAACTGTAGGAAAATAATAAAAACAGACTATTCACGGTGAATAGTCTGTTTTTATTTGATGAAGCGTTCTCCGACAATAACGATACGGTTGTCGCACAACCATCATCCGTGATTTTTTGACAGACGAAAGAAACATGGTATGATAAACTATATTTCGAATAATCTGTGAAGTAATGAAATTGTCAGAGTGGAGAGTCATGATACGGAGGAGGAATTGTATGGATGGTTTATCCAAAATAAAAAAAGTATTAGTAGCAAATCGTGGAGAAATAGCGATCCGAATTTTTCGGGCATGTACAGAGCTCCACATACGGACAGTGGCTGTTTATTCGAAAGAAGATTCTGGAGCGTTTCATCGCTATAAAGCGGATGAAGCATATCTCATAGGAGAAGGAAAAAGCCCGATTGATGCATACTTAGACATTGAAAGTATCATTGAAGTAGCGAAAGCCAATGATGTTGACGCCATTCATCCGGGATATGGATTTTTGTCAGAAAATCTCGAATTTGCTCAGCGTTGTGAAGAGGAAGGAATTATTTTCATTGGACCTGATACCGATCATTTACATATGTTTGGTGATAAAGTACGAGCGCGTGAAACTGCCGTCGAAGCAGGTCTTCCCGTCATTCCGGGAAGCGATGGTCCCGTGGAGAGTTTGGATGAAGTCAAACGCTTTGCGGAAGCGTTTGGTTTTCCGTTTATCATTAAAGCTTCCCTCGGTGGGGGAGGGCGCGGGATGCGCATTGTTCGAAGCCCGGAAGCATTGGAAGAAGCATACAACCGAGCACGGTCCGAAGCAAAGTCTTCCTTTGGTAGCGACGAAGTATATGTGGAAAAGTTTATTGAAAAACCAAAACATATAGAAGTACAAATTTTAGGGGATCAAGAAGGAAATATTGTTCATTTATATGACAGAGATTGTTCTGTGCAACGACGACATCAAAAAGTTGTGGAAGTAGCACCAAGCGTGTCGTTAAGTGAAGAATTACGAGAAGAAATTTGTCAAGCAGCCCTCCAATTAGCAAAGCATATTCAATATGTCAATGCAGGAACCGTGGAGTTTTTAGTGAATCCGGACGGAGAATTTTACTTTATTGAAGTGAATCCGCGCATTCAAGTAGAGCATACGATTACCGAGATGGTCACAGGAGTTGATATCGTCCAGAGTCAAATCTATATTGCCGATGGAGAAACACTTCACGGCGATAAAATTGGGATTCCGAAACAAGAAGAGATAACGACCAATGGATTTGCGATTCAATCGCGTATTACGACAGAAGATCCAGCGAATAACTTTTTACCTGACACGGGAAAAATTATGGCTTACCGTTCCAGTGGTGGTTTTGGGGTTCGTTTGGATGCCGGTAACGGCTTTCAAGGTGCCGTGATCACTCCGCATTATGATTCGCTCCTTGTAAAAGTTTCGACTTGGGCGCTTACTTTTGAAGGAGCAGCAGCTAAAATGTTGCGTAATTTACGTGAGTTTCGCATCCGTGGTATCAAAACAAACATTGCCTTTTTAGAAAATGTCGTGCAACATGAAGAATTTTTATCCGGGGAATATAACACTTCTTTCATAGATTCCACGCCGGAATTGTTCGTATTTGCGAAACGGAAAGATCGCGGAACGAAAATGCTTACCTTTATCGGTGAAACGATTGTGAACGGTTATCCGGATTTGGAAAATAAGAAGAAACCCGTTTTTGACCAACCAAATATTCCAAAAATAAAACGGAGCGACCCTTTCCCGAATGGAACGAAACAAATTTTAGATGAAAGAGGACCAGAAGGATTGGCAAAATGGGTGAAAGAGCAAAAAGAAGTGTTGTTAACGGACACGACTTTCCGTGATGCCCATCAATCGCTGTTAGCCACCAGGGTTCGTACGCACGACTTAAAGAAAATAGCCGAACCGACCGCACGTCTTCTTCCAAATCTCTTTTCTTCGGAAATGTGGGGAGGAGCGACTTTTGACGTCTCGATGCGGTTTTTACATGAAGATCCATGGGAACGACTCTTCATGTTAAGAGAAAAAATGCCGAATATTCTTTTACAAATGTTGTTCCGTGCTTCTAACGCAGTTGGTTACAAAAACTATCCTGATAATTTGATCAAAGAATTTGTAGAAAAAGCAGCAGAAGCAGGTATGGACGTTTTCAGGATTTTCGACTCTCTCAATTGGATCGAAGGGATGCGCTTAACGATTGAAGAAGTGCGAAAACAAAATAAAGTGGCGGAAGCATCGATTTGTTATACAGGAGATATATTAGATCCTTCCCGTGATAAATATGATTTAGCTTATTACAAAAACATGGCAAAAGAATTAGAAAACGCGGGGGCCCACATTTTAGGTATTAAAGATATGGCAGGACTATTAAAGCCAGAAGCTGCTTATCAATTGATTTCAGAATTAAAAGAGACGGTAGATATTCCAATTCATTTGCACACCCATGATACAAGCGGAAACGGCATCCTGACTTATGCGCGTGCCATTGAAGCAGGAGTAGATATTGTCGATGTCGCAATTAGTGCGATGGCAGGTCATACGTCACAGCCAAGTGCAAACAGTTTGTACTATGCGTTAAAAGGTACCGAGCGTCAACCGAAGCTTGATATTCGCTCATTGGAGGCGTTGAATGAATATTGGGAAGCCACGAGAAAATATTATGAAGGCTTTGAAAGTGGCATGAACGCCCCACATACAGAAGTATATGAACATGAAATGCCTGGAGGGCAATACAGTAATCTGCAGCAACAAGCAAAAGCAGTTGGTCTCAAGGGTCGTTGGAATGAAGTGAAAGATATGTATCGCCGCGTCAATGATTTATTTGGTGATATCGTCAAAGTAACGCCATCTTCCAAAGTAGTTGGGGACATGGCATTATATATGGTCCAAAATGATTTAACAGAAGATGACCTATATGAAAAAGGAGAAAACTTGGATTTTCCGGATTCTGTCGTGGAGTTTTTCCAAGGGTACTTAGGACAACCTTATCAAGGGTTTCCAAAAGAATTGCAAAAGATTATTTTAAAAGGAAAAGAAGCAATTACAAATCGTCCTGGGGAAAATTTACCGCCAGTTCATTTTCAAGAATTAAAAGAAGAGCTGTATAACACCCTAGATCGACAAGTGACGGCTCATGATTTAATCTCCTATGCCCTTTATCCAAAAGTATTTTTAGAGTTTGAACGCTTTCGGGAACAGTTTGGAGATGTCTCTGTATTAGATACACCAACTTTTTTTTATGGCCTTCGTCTTGGGGAAGAAGTGGAAATTGAGATTGAACAAGGGAAAACTTTAATCGTGAAACTTGTTTCTGTTTCCAAACCACAAGACAACGGAAATAGAATTGTTTATTTTGAACTCAATGGTCAACCACGGGAAGTAGTCATTAAAGACCAAAATGTAAAAACGTCCGTGGTTCAACGTCCGAAAGCAGATAAATCGAATCCGAATCATATCGGAGCAACCATGCCTGGAACAGTCATCAAAAAGCTTGTGGAAAAAGGAGAAAAAGTGAAAAAAGGTGATCATTTAATGATCACGGAAGCGATGAAAATGGAAACAACTGTACAAGCTCCTTTTGATGGTACAGTACAAGCAATTCACGTGAACGATGGCGATGCTATTGAAACAGGAGATTTATTAATTGAACTTGATCATTAAAATAAAAGCGTTGGTTTCTCATGAGAGGAGCCAACGCTTTTCATGTTTACTTTACTGGTTTTCTGGTTACAATCATTACCATGTAGGAAAGAATAGTAAAAAGAATGGTAATGGTTAGCGCATGAAATAAAGCAGGTGGTAAGTACGAATTTGCAGATAGAATAGATACTCCTGCGATAATTTGAACAATCAAGAGAAGAAATGTAATCACACTGGACCAGACGAGAATCTTCGATGGATGAAACCGACGGATCGTCCAAATCATTAAAACCAATAGGAATACACCGAGTAAGATTCCGAACAAGCGATGAGCAACATGCACCCCGATTTGGTAGCCGAGACTTCCTGACATGTCCGGTATCAATTGGTCATTACATAAGGGAAATCCGCTACAAACGTAAGTTGCATCGGCATGTTTTACATATGCCCCAGTATAAATGACTGCATACGTATAGATAAGGACGAATATAAGATAATTCCGATATGGTTTCGTGACGACAGGGGCAGGAATATTTACTTTTCCATCTTCAAAAGCAAGAACGTTGAGCAACACGACCGAAGCAAAAGAAATGGTAGAAATACCGAAATGAAGGGCGAGAACAATATCTGAATGCCCCCATACGACAGCCCCTGCTCCCATAAAGCCTTGGAAAATGATAAACAATACTGCCATTAAAGCCATAAATTTTGTTTCTCTTAAGTGCGACAATTTTTTCCAAGACCAGATGGCTAAAATAATGACCATGATTCCGAGTAAGCCCGAAACAGCGCGGTGACTGTATTCGATGATCGTCTCGACAGCAGGGTTGTCTGGAAACCATTGTCCGAAACAAAGTGGCCAAGTTGCCCCACAACCGTCTCCTGAATCTGTTTTCGTAACAAGGGCACCTTGTAACAAAACAATTAACATACCGATCGAAGTAAGCACACCGAATATTTTAAGGCTGGTATTTTTCAAAACGAACACTCCCCAGTGGACTTTCGCCACATAAAATTAAATATACACATCTTTATGTTAATGACAAGAAGGAGTAGAAGTCAATTTCAGAAGCGTGAACTTTCCCGAAAGAAAGCAATTTGTGAAGATAGTGTGAAACTTGTGAAAGTGATGAAACAGAGCAAATTTTAAGCTATAATGATTGTAGTAAGAGCTTGAGAGGAGAAGGAAATGATTCTTTTACTTCATTTCTAATATGTTACAATTTGATTCATCTTGACAAATTATACTATATTGTAGGTTGAAACCTCTAGTTTGGAAGGAGGGAGAAAGGTGAATAAAGGTAATACCGCCGTTGATACTTCACGTGTCATCGATTCACGAGAGGATGAGCTTCGAGCAACGGGAAAAACGAAGTCGTGGAAAGACTATGTAACTTTGGCGAAGATGGGAATCGTGACGTCAAATTTAATCACAGTATTTGCTGGAATATATTTAGCTTCTGTATACACAGATTTTGCATTACTACAAAACTTACATGTGGTTATTTTGACGATGGTTGGAGCAGGTCTTGTCATGGCAGGTGGTTGTACTCTCAATAACTACATAGACCGTGACATTGACCATTTGATGGAACGTACCAAAGAGAGGCCGAGCGTTACCGGGACTTTAAAAGGCGCCAATATTCTCACTGCAGGAATCATTCAATCTACAATTGGGATTATGTTGCTGGCGTCCGTTGAAATGATTGCAGCAGTGTTTGGGTTAATTGGACTTTTTGTGTATGTTGTCGTTTATTCATTATGGCTAAAAAGAGTTTCGACGTTAAATACGGTAGCGGGAGCCATCTCCGGTGCTGTCCCTCCACTCATTGGGTGGGCAGCGGTAGATCCTAGTCTTCATTTGTACGGTTGGCTATTATTTGCCATTATGTTCATATGGCAACCACCTCATTTCTTGGCGCTCGCGATGAGACGTTCCGATGAATATAAAAGAGCGGGTGTGCCGATGCTTCCAGTTGTGGCAGGAAATCAAATGACAAAACGACAAATCGTACTATATGTTGCCGTATTATTGCCAATTTCGTTATTTCTGTACGAGTTCGGTGTCATTTATACCGTTGTCGCTGCATTACTTGGTGTAGGCTGGCTCGTTTTAGGAATGGCCGGGTTTAAAATGAAAGATGATATCAAATGGTCCCGGTGGATGTTTGTGTATTCCTTGAATTATTTAACAATATTGTTTGTGCTAATGGTTGTCGTTCATTTGTAAATAGAGCGATAACTGTTTCAGCATAAATTTTGCAATCATCTTTAAGTGAAAGAGAGGTTTGATGGCTTATGACAAAACGCAAAAGCGTATTGCGTTTTCTGCCTCTCACAGCAATGCTGTTGTTTCTTGCAGGCTGTGGGGAGGACAGGCTTACTGCACTCGATCCATATGGACCAGCCGCCCAATGGATTTATGACAACATGATTTTAAGTCTTTATGTCATGGCACTTGTTGTCATTGCAGTATTCACTTTATTCTTCATTGCTGTGGTAAAGTTTAGAAGAAAACCTGGTGATGATGAAATTCCGAAGCAAGTAGAAGGAAGCAAAGCTTTAGAAGTTACGTGGACCGTAATTCCTATTCTCCTTCTTATTATTTTAGCTGTTCCTACAGTTCAAGGTACATACTTCTTTGCGGAAGAACCCCCATCTGTAGGAGCAAGTGGTGAAGGAGAAGAAGAAGACGTCCAACCAGAAGAAATTATTATTGATGTCACTGCTCATCAATATTGGTGGCAATTTGACTATCCGGAAGGATTCACTGCTGGAAATGAAGTGTACATTCCTACGGGGGAAAAAGTATGGTTTAACTTAACAGCCGGGGATGTGATGCACTCATTTTGGGTACCAGCTCTTGGCGGTAAGTTAGATAACGTACCAGGAATCGAGAGCATGGTGTGGTTACAGGCAGATGAACCTGGTGTCTATTACGGAAAATGTGCAGAGCTATGTGGACCGTCACACGCTTTGATGGAATTTAAAGTAGTTGCTCTTGAACAAGATGAATATGACGAATGGGTAGCTGCAATGCAGGAAGAAGAAGTGCTTCCTGAAGAGAACACCATTGAAGCAGACGGCCGTCAAGTATTTGAAAACCAAGGTTGTATTGGTTGTCACGCGGTGGAAGGTCAAGGAGGAGCCCAAGGTCCAACATTGACCAACTTTGCAGACCGTGAGCGAATTGCCGGTGTCTTTGAATTTAATGATGAAACATTGGAAAGTTGGATTCGTAATCCGGAAGAAATGAAACAAGATAACAACATGCCTAGTTACGAGTCATTATCTGATGAGGATATGGAGGCTCTTATTGCATACTTAAATAGCCTCAGCGTCGAAGAAAAAATGAATTAAGTAAGGAGGCAAATAAACAATGGCAACTGCTGCTGCTACGCAAACGAAAAACAAAAGCGTATTGTGGGATTGGTTGACAACAGTAGACCACAAAAAGTTAGCTGTCCTTTATTTGATTGCTGGTACATTGTTTTTCGTTAAAGCTGGTGTAATGGCTGTTCTTATTCGTATACAGCTCATGACAGCAGAAAACGACCTAATTTCCGGTCAAGTGTTTAATGAGCTTATTACGATGCACGGTACAATTATGTTGTTCCTTGCTGCGACACCGTTATTGTTTGGTTTTATGAACTTTGCAATTCCACTACAAATCGGTGCTCGTGACGTGGCGTTACCGTTTATTAACGCGTTAGGATTTTGGATTTTCTTCTTTGGTGGTTTACTTTTAAGCATGAGTTGGTTCTTCGGAGGAGGAGCGGATGCTGGTTGGACAGCATACGTACCACTTTCTACCCGTGAATTTACAGGAAGCGGAATGGACTTTTACGCATTAGGACTCCAAGTGAGTGGTTTCGGTACGCTCATTTCAGGAATTAACTTTATCGTCACTATTATCAATATGCGTGCTCCTGGAATGACAATGATGAGAATGCCGCTTTTCTGCTGGACAGGACTCATTATGTCCATTTTGATCGTTGTTGCATTTACTCCGCTTGCAGCAGGTCTTGCACTTCTTATGCTTGATCGCTTGTTCATGGGGCAATTTTTCATCCCTGATTATGGTGGAAACGCGATTCTTTGGGCTCATATTTTTTGGATTTTTGGTCACCCAGAAGTGTACATTTTGATCATGCCTGCATTCGGTATTATTTCTGAAGTAGTCCCTGCATTTTCTAGAAAACGTTTGTTTGGTTATTCTGCAATGGTATTTGCGGTTATTTTAATTGCTTTCTTATCCTTTATGGTTTGGGTTCACCATATGTTTACGATTGGAATTGGACCAATTACGAACTCAGTATTTGCTTTAGCTACGATGACGATTGCGGTGCCGACGGGGATAAAAATATTCAACTGGCTCTTTACGATGTGGGGCGGAAAGATTACGTTTAATACGGCGATGCTCTGTGCTTCTTCTTTCGTTCCGACATTCGTATTAGGTGGTATTACTGGAGTTATGTTATCGATGGCTCCGGTTGACTATCTCTACCATGACACGTATTTTGTAGTGGCACACTTCCACTATGTCATCATTGGTGGTATCGTCTTCGGACTGATTGCTGGACTACACTATTGGTATCCGAAAATGTTCGGCCATATGTTAAACGAAACATTAGGTAAAATTACGTTCTGGCTACTTTATATCGGATTCCACTTAACGTTTTTCATTCAACACATCCTAGGGTTAATTGGAATGCAACGTCGTATTTATACGTATATGAGTGGCCAAGGACTTGAAACGATGAATATGGTTTCTACGATCGGTTCTTTCGTGATGTCTGCAGCGATTATTCTTCTCGTAGTAAACATTGTTTACTCTGCGTTTACATCCGAAAGAATCACAGTAAGAGATCCGTGGGATGCGCGTACGCTTGAATGGTCAACTCCAACACCAATTCCTGAGTACAACTTTGCTCAAATCCCACAAGTTCGTTCTTTGGATCCATGGTTCTACGAAAAAGTTCACGGAGATGGTAAGATGAAACCGTCTGAACCATTAAAAGATATTCATATGCCGAATGGATCGATTTTGCCGTTCTTAATGGCGCTTGGTCTATTCATTTGGGGATTCGGTATGGTCATGATTAATATGGATGTACCAACGGTTGTTACAGGAATTGTAATTGCCGTAGGATTTATCATGACGTTCGGAACGATGGTGCTTCACTCGAAAGAAGACCACGGTTATTACATCCCGCTTGAACGAGTGAAGAAAATTGAAAAGGAGGTCGGATAAGATGGCAGATCACGTAGATGTGTCACAAGGACTTCCTGCCGAACCGCATCGAGCCACACTAGAAGGGAAAAATAAATTCCTTGCGATGTGGTGTTTCCTTACCGGGGAGACAATCATGTTTGCGACCTTCTTCGGTACGTTTCTCGGATTGCGTCATCAAACTGCCGGGGGACCAGCATTAGCTGATTTGGTCGCTCTCCCCCTCGTCTTTTTCATGACGATGTTACTTTTAACAAGTTCCTTGACAAGTGTGCTCGGTATTTTAGCTATGAAGAAAAATAACTTCAAAGCGATGAGAAATTACTTTGTTATTACCGTTCTTCTCGGCTTTGGATTTATCGGTTGCGAGATTTATGAATTCTATCATTATTATCATGCGGGTCTAGGGTATACAACCAGTGCCTTTGCTTCTTCTTTCTATACCCTTGTAGGACTACACGGGTTTCACGTACTGTTTGGGCTAGGGTGGATCATCACATTACTTTCCCGTTATTGGAATGCTGGTGTGACGCTTACAAATGCTCACAAGTTTTACGCTGCAAGTCTTTACTGGCACTTTATTGATGTCATTTGGGTATTTATCTTTACTGTCGTATACCTATTGGCTGCAGGAGGTGCGTAATTATGGCAGAAGAACTATCCAAACCATTTGATAAAAGTGCGATGACTTTACAAGAACGAGCAGAGCATAGTAAAGAAACACGTATTCAAATTATTTCTTTCGCATTTATGATTGGACTTACTGTACTGTCCTTTCTTGCAGTCGGTACGGAAGTGCTTGCTACAGGGTTTGTCGTACCATTTATTTTGCTCTTAGGTGTGATTCAATTCTTTTTACAACTGTTTTATTTTATGCACCTAAAAGATAAAGATCATGGCTGGCCAAATATGCTGTTTTCTTCTGGTTTAGTATTGTCAGCGCCGGTCGTCATCTCCCTTATTTTACTCCTTGGTATTGTCAAGTGGTAATAGCGTAGGGCGTCCTCACAAAGGATGCCCTTTTTTGTTCACTTGTTTGTTAATCATCTTTTTTGTTTTAACGCTTCGTTCATATATAATGTGAATTAGGGGTATGATTGATGAAAGGCAAAGGAGGATTGAACAGTTGACGACACAAAAACAGACAGCGGATAGCAGTGCCAGCGATAAACAAAATGTTTGGATTGCAGTAATCATCACAATCATTGTGAATGGTTTGATTGCATACCTCATTTTTGCTGAAGGATTTACAGGTCATATTGATCATTTTGATCTTACGGTGTTACCAATGTTAAATGCTATCTTTAATAGCTTTACGACCGTGTTTTTGGCGATGGCATTATATTTTATTTTACGTAAAAATATAAAAGCACATCGTCGCTTTATATATGCAGCTTTTATTTCCACATCATTATTTTTAATGACGTATGTTACGTATCACTATTTAGCTGAATCAACCTCTTACGGCGGAACAGGTATCCTTGCCGGTATTTACTACTTTATTTTAATTACGCATATCATTTTAGCTGCTATGATTGTCCCGTTAGCAATTTTATCATTTTTACGTGGAGTAAGAAATCAAGTGGAGAAACATAAAAAAATAGCCCGCTGGACGATGCCGCTTTGGCTGTACGTCAGCATTACCGGAGTCATTGTTTATTTGATGATTTCTCCGTATTATTAAGCATAAGAAAAGGAACCGAATGTATAACACCGGTTCCTTTATATTTTAAAGTTTAGTTTGATAATGCCAGCTTCCCTTGCGGTTGTAAAAGCAATCACCGCTAATGGTCCAACAATGAATCCAATGACTCCCAAGAGAGACAGACCGATATATAAAGAAATCAATGTGGCTAGCGGGGATAATCCGATATGGTGTCCCATTACTTTTGGTTCTACTGTCCGGCGTATGATTAGGAGCACACCAGCTAAAATGAGCAATTGAGTTCCGAGTACTAAATCGCCAGATATGAAATAATAGAGGGACCACGGAGCGAGAATGATGATCGAACCAATGATCGGAATAAAATCAATAATCCAAATAATAATTGCCATCATTAAAGCGACATCTGGGGTAAATAAATATAAACCGATTAAAGCAACCACAAAAATAATAATACTCACTAAAAACTGCGCCTTGAAAAAGCCAATGACGACATAGGAAAGACGAGCAGACATAAAAGAAACTTTTTCCTTTGTGCTTTCTTTCATAAAGGAATATATTTGCTTTTTTAAACGCGGTAATTCTAATAGAAATAAAAATAAAGCGATTAAATAAACGATAAACATGACAAAAAAGCGAGGAATTGCTGCAACGAATCCAGTGATGTCTTGAATATAATCTCGATTGGCTAAGTTTTCACGTAAATTATTCAACATGTCCGTCACTTGATTGTTAATGCCATAGATGACCTCAGGTGGAATATCCCACTCATTATACATTGTTTCAATTTTCGTTTGGATGTTGAGCCAAAACCGGTTGACTTCTGATATGTAAGTAGGAATGTTTTCAATAAAGTAAACGATTTGAGAGACAACTTGGGTAATGAAAAAATATCCTCCTCCACATAAAATGAGAAGAAATAGGGTGAATACAAGGGTAACAGCCAGACTCCGTTTAATTTTTGTCTTTTCCATCATAATTCGAACAAAAGGAGACAAAAATAAAGCGGTGATAAGTGCAAAAATAATTGGTCCTGAAATCGGTAATATAAAGTAAGCCCCGATAAGGAGTAGAATAATAGTAAAAATTAGTATAAAATTCTTTTTTGTGAAAAAAGATGCCACCAACAATAGTCTCCTTTCAACCTGCAATATCTTCTTGGATACTTCCTTACTACAATTATATTATGCAAAAGTGAAAAATAACAGTAGAAAGTGTTCCATATAAAATAAAAAACCGGTTGATGATACATTCAACCGGTTGCATATGTAATAGGAATGATTTAAACGAGTTGTTCTTGTTCAAAAGTTTTATAAACTTTTTCTAACTTTTCATTGCATTTATTGACAATTTTCTCTTTAAAATCTTCGTCATATTCGACCCCATGCGGATAGTAATGTCTTCCTAAAATTGGGGTGAGGAAACGAATTCGTGTACTATCTTTTGGAATATCCCCATCCACTGCGACTGCCTGTACTCGTAAATAATAAGTCGCGTTATCTGTTTTGTCCAACATTTTGTAATCAAAAGTGACGCGTTCATAATCCCATTGTTCTGCATGGATGAACCCGTTTTGTTCAAATACGTGCAATACGCTTCCAAAAGTCATTTCTTTATCTTTAAAATCAAATTTGTCCAAATACATCCGTAATCTCCCTCCCGAGATAGTATCTTATTTCATCATAGTACGAATAGAATGAAGATGCAATGAGGTTATGTGGATATTTTACGAATTTGTAATCGTATAAAAAGTTCCCGTACCGTGGGCAACCACTTTTTCTTTTTCATCATATACGGTTCCTTCGACAGTGAATATTCGCTTCGAACGTGAAATGAAACGAGCTTCGCAACGTAAAAATGGCCCCTTTCCCGGCTTAATGTAATTCACTTTCATTTCAAGGGTAACGGCAGCCACGTTTTCCGGAAGTAAACCATTCACTAAGCTTCCCATAGAAATATCTAATAAAGTGGCTGTAACGCCTCCGTGGGTGATTTTCAGTAGGTTTTCCGTTCCTTTGTGAAGCGGTATTGTTACTTCGTATGTATCTTCATTCAACCATTTTCTTGTAGGTTGTAAATAAGCATCAATCAGTAATTGGTAAGTACCGTTTTGATAAGATTGAATTCTTTCAGGTATCGTCGTGAGAAAATTTTTTTCTTCTTCCGTCGCTTGATCCCATATAGAAGATAACTGTTCGATCCATTTTTTCTTTTCCATTGGATATGACCCTTTCTTCGTAAGCAATTTCATCACCTCTATTCTACAGAAATGTGACAAGAAATCAAAATAAGAGGAACATTTTTTTCTTCTTTGACTATGATATGAAAAGAAAAGCATGTTGGGGGTGTTGAAATGGATCGCGAAAAATTATCTCCTATGCTCGTTTCTTTTAGAGAATTTCTACATCAACATCCACGCTTAATTGCGGAAGTAAGAGAAGGAAAAAGAACGTGGAACGAATTATATCAAGACTGGTATGTATTGGGAGAAGATCATGAAGATTGGCTAGCATATAAAAAGGAAAATAAAAACGAAAAAGAAACAGAATCTTTCGCACCGATTTTAGCCATGTTAAAAAATATTAATTTTGATGAGTTACAACAACATATTTCCCAAGTCAACGGAGTTATTGGACATGTTCAGAAAATGTTGGAGCAATTTCAAAAATCACCACGTAATGACGGCTCTCCTCAGGATCCTTTTACTTTTCGAGAATACTAAAAGAAGGTGAACACATTTGCCACCAGAATTATTTCATTTTTTATCTTCCAAACGAGAATTTCATACATTTATTCGCTGGCATCCGGAATGGTATCGTACGTTAAACAAACACCCGGAAAAAATGGAGGAATTTGTCTACGCTGCGCAATATTTTCACGGACAGACGTTGCCACAGCGATTAAAACGGTGGCAAAACAATCTCAATATGGCGTTACTATTGTTAAGTCTGTTCAAACAAAGGTAGTTGGCGATCGTTGTGTTTAAAATTGTTTAAACCCCCACATACTAACCGATAAAGGGGGGATAACAATTGAAACAACTGATCGCTTTCTTTTTGTTGTTTGTAGGGGTGCCATCAGTACAGGCAGTTGAGTTTGATCATTGGCACCATGAACATTTACTTCCTGTCGCCCAAATGGAAGGGATAGAAAAAGAAGATTGGTCCCTTCAATATAAAGTGGAAAACGGTCACGTGTATGTAGAATGTATCGTGCCTGATTTTTCTTTAGCGAGAAAAGAAAAGAATGGTGACGGATATTTACTTGTGAAGTGGAATGGTGAGAAAGTTGCTCACATGAATAAGGCAGCTTTTATGATGAAAGAAGTGCCTCGGGGAAAACATACAATCGAAGTTTTGCCAGTATATTATTCAGGTAGTAAAGCAAAAGAGCCAATACGCTTTCAAATAGAAATATAATTATTGTCGTCCATTCTTCAGTCCATGTTATAATGGAGAAACGGAGGTGGTATATTGGCAACGATCGTTTCCACGCCCGTGGATCTAATAGAAGAAGCAGTACAATTAGGAGAAATCATCATCGAATCTCAAGTATTTCAAGAATATACATTGGCGAAGCAAACGTTAGAAGAAGATGAAGAAGCGCAACAATTGATTGCAAATTTTCTAAAGTGGAAAGACCAGCATGAAGAAGTGAGTCGTTTTGGGAAGTATCACCCTGATTATAAAACAGTAATCAAAAGTATTCGTGAAGCGAAAAGAGCGATGGATATGCATGAGAGTGTTGCTACTTTTCGTAAAAAAGAAAGGGAATTGGAATCGTTATTACATGAAATAGCAAAAGAGATTGCTCACGCAGTTTCACCTTTCATTAAAGTGCCGAGTGGGAACCCATTTTTTGATTCTTCCTGTGGCACGGGATGTGGTTCAGGTGGAAGTTGTGGCTGTCGATAACTTAAAAACCCGGTGGATACCGGGTTTTTAAATTGGTCATAAAGGATGTGAAAGGCCAGCTTTCTTTTATCATTCCATTTTGAAGAGAAAAGCTGTCCGCCAAATGTATGTTTATACTCTACATATGGTGTCAGGATAGGGCATGGAGAGAAGTCTAAACATTAAGAAGAATGGCTTAAATGCCTATGAATGAGAGCTAAAATGGATCTTCTTGTCATCAATCCGATAAACGATCCATCGTCATCTTCAATACAGACAAAAGGATGGTTAATCGACAACATTAAAGCTTTTCCAAAAGTTTCATTTTTATTCATTCGCGGGACCTTACCATTCATTACATCTTCCACTTTATAATCATGAAGACGTTCCATTTCTATGCGTTCAATACCTAGAATCGAATCTAAAATTTGGGCTTTACTGATTTGTCCCCTCACTTTGTATTCCGTATCTAACACAGGTATTGTCGTGTAACCGGATTTGATAAGAACGAGTAATGCATGATCAAGTGGGTTGTTTAACTGCACGTGAGCGACTTTTTCGTGAGGGGTCATTAATTCCTTAATTTCATTATCCATAATTTGACTATCTTTTAATGACTGTAACATGTCTATCACTTTCTTTCTTTTAAGTGTAAAGAAGAAATATCCTATCTTCTTTCAGTGTATCCATGGATTTGGAAAAGTGGAAAAAAGAAAGTGGCCTATATGGTAAATACATATCCCAATTTTATAGTAGATGGATTGAATTGGTTCTGTCAAGTATTTCATGTAAGCGTTATCATGAAAATTATGATCATTTCCCCACTTTTTCACTGAAAAATTGCGAAAAACCATGTATAATAAAGAAATGTATAAGGACTTTTATTTAGAAAGAGAGCGATTGCTGATGGAATTAAAACAAGGTTTATTATCAAGAAGAACGATCAATGCTTTCAAAAAAGATCCTGTGGAGCAATCATTGATTGAAGATGCGATTCAAGCAGCAATACATGCTCCGAATCATAAAATGACCGAACCGTGGCATTTCTACATATTCACAGAGGAAACGAAAAAGAAAGTTGCTGCCCGACGAGCGGACTTAAAAGCTGAGAAATTTGTCGATCAAGGTTCAGAACGAGCAAAAGAAGCATGGGAAAAGAATTATCAATTCTTAGTTGATTTGCCGTGGGTCATTGCTGTGACAACAAAACGAAATGAAGAAAATCTTATTAGAGCGAAAGAAGATTATGCAGCTACCGCAGCAGCGATTCAAAACTTTATGTTATCTCTTTGGGCTCACGGGGTAGGAGTGAAATGGGCAACAGGAAGAATGACCCAAGATGAAGAAATGCACCACATCATCGGGGCTAAAGAAGATGAAGAATTAATCGGCATCTTATTTATCGGGTATCCGGAAATTGTTCCGAAAGCAAAGGAAAGACAAGAAAAAGAAGTTGTCACGTGGGTGTAGCAAAGGAGTGTTCTTGTGAATAAATGGGCCAAAATCAGTGGTATTCTTTTTATATTGCTCTTTATATCGGGATTTTTCATACCGATTCAATTAGAAGCTCCTCCTCACGTTCGCATGATTGTTGACCATACGTACCATGTATATGTTTCTCCTCCTTGTTTTAATGACGCGGATCTCACTAATTATTTACAAGAGACAGATTACAAAACAGCAAAAGAATTAGGATATGAACCGGAATCTAGTTGTACGGAAACTAGTTTAGTAGAAGAAAGTGTACCATTAAATATCGCCTTATTAAAAATGATTGGTGTAGTTGCTACGAAGTGGGATGCTTCTGTATGGGAATAATCGAACTGATTCTTTAAAAAAGGATATAGAGCGAGGATACATGTCAGATGTGGTGTGTATTCTGTCAGGTCTTTTCTCATCCTCTTATAGTGTAAACAATGATGCAATTTGGAAACTAGCACGCTTTGTAGGTGGTGGTGTCCTGTGTTACGCTTATACACGTATTTCTGAAAAAATGAGATGAATCAATTAGGAGTTGGAGAACGAAGATGAAAGTAGCAAAATTTGGGGGAACTTCCCTTGCAGATGCGAAACAGATTAAAAAAGTGACAAATATTATTACCTCGGATCCAGAACGAAAAGTCATAATCGTTTCTGCACCGGGTAAACGTCACGATAACGACATGAAAGTAACTGATTTACTCATTGAACTGGGAGAAAAACGATTGAACAATGAAGATGTGCAAGATGTTTTACAATTCATTGTAGAACGGTATCGCGACATTGCAACGGAGCTAGGTCTTGATGAACACATTGTTGAGACAATTGAAAAAGATTTGCGACAAAGAACAGATTACGATCCTTCCCACGAAGGAGTGTTTATGGATCAAATCAAAGCAGCTGGTGAGGATAATAATGCCAAACTGATTGCGCATTATTTAACACATCTCGGTCACAGAGCGCAATACGTTTCTCCGAAAACCGCCCGTCTTTATGTGACGGATACACCGGGGAATGCGCAAGTCCTTCCGGAGACATATGATCACTTATATGAATTGCGAAACAAAGATGGAATTTTAATTATTCCAGGATTTTTCGGCTATTCAAAAAGTGGTCGCATCGTTACTTTCCCACGTGGTGGTTCCGACATAACTGGTTCCATCGTAGCTGCCGGTGTGAAAGCGGACTTATATGAAAACTTTACTGATGTAGATTCCGTTTTCTCCGCCAATCCGAATGTGGTAGACCACCCAACGCCAATTAAAAGAATGACATTTCGAGAAATGCGGGAACTTTCCTATGCCGGATTTGGTGTTTTCCATGACGAAGCATTGATTCCTGCTTTTCGAAGCAATATTCCCGTATGTGTAAAAAACACGAATAATCCGGATGGTAGCGGGACAATGATTGAAAGCGAGCGGGAATATTCAGAGAATCCAGTCATTGGGATTGCTGCTCAAAAAGGTTTTGCAACCATTTACGTTCGTAAATATTTAATGAACAGGGAAATTGGTTTCGGTCGCCGTTTACTGGAAATTATTGAAGATGAATGTATCTCTTACGAACATATCCCATCAGGAATTGATGACACATCTGTCATCTTAGAAGCGGATCAGTTAACAAAGGAAAAAGAAGAAACGATTATTCGCCGTATTAAAGAAGAACTTGAGGTGGATGATGCTCATATTGAAAAAGGATTCGCAATGATTATGCTTGTCGGGGAAGGAATGCATGAAACCATCGGAATTGCCGCAAGAGCGACAAAAGCATTGGCGAAAGAGAACATCAATATTGATATGATTAACCAAGGTTCTTCAGAAGTCTCCCTTTCCTTTGCTATTAGTGAGGAAGATGCCGATAAAGCCATTCGAGGACTATACGGAGAGTTTTTTGCGGCGAAAGACGTATTGCAATAAATCAACAAAGATACGAGTCGAAGGAAGTGCATTCTCGACTCGTATTGTTTATTGATCCAACACATTATTTTAACGTTGCTGATTTTTTATCGTTTCCTAATTCCGAGGAACGATGTATAGATGCTTGAATGGCTTCTTTAAAAGATTCTTTTACGCCATTTTCCTTGAGAACATGAAAAGCAGCTTCCGTCGTACCTCCGGGACTCATCACTTCTTCATACAATTCTTTTGGTGATTTGTCTGTCTGTATTAATCTTTTCGCAACTCCGAGAATCGTTTGACAGATAAGTTCCTTTGCATCTTGTGGAGAAAGACCGGCTTCTTGCGCAACCTCTTCCATTGCTTCCGTAAAGTAGTAGAAGTAGGCAGGGCCACTTCCGGAGATACCAGTAACTACATCCATGTCTGTTTCTGCTAAAACGGTGACCGTTCCAATGGCCTGAAAAAGGGTAGCGGCAATCTTCACGTGTTCCTCCGATGCAAATGTTCCTTTGCTAATGACTGTAGCTGACTCTCCCACATGGGCGGAAGTATTTGGCATCGTACGGATAACAGCTATTTCTTTTTCAAGTAACGATTCAATATAGGAAGAAGAAGTGCCTGCAAGTAACGAAACAACTAACTGGTCTTCGTGTATTTGCTTTCGAATGGTTACGGCACTATCTTCCATATGTTTTGGTTTCATCGCAAGAATGACAATATCTGCTACGTCTACTGCTTCTACTTGAGAAGATGTTGTCTCGATTCCGTAAGTTTTTTCTAAATATTGCAATCTCTCTTTGTTCGACTTGTTTGTTGCAATGATTTGCTCCGGAAAAATGATTTCTTTTCTAATTAATCCTGCAATGATGGCCTCGGCCATGGATCCGGCACCAATAAATGCAATTTTTTTATTTTTAAGCATGAAGACGCTCTCCTTTATCGTTTGATTTGTCCATCTCCAGATACGATATATTTAAATGAAGTTAACGCCTGGAGTCCCATTGGTCCGCGGGCATGTAATTTTTGTGTACTAATTCCAATCTCCGCGCCAAAACCAAACTCCTCTCCATCTGTAAAACGAGTGGAAGCATTGTGATAGAGCGCTGCTGCATCGACTTCTGCCATAAACATGTCTTTATGCTTTTCTGTTTCAGTGACAATCGCTTCTGAATGGCCGGTACCGTAATGTCGAATGTGTGTAATGGCTTCTTCTGTGTCTGTGACCGTTTTCATGGCAACAGTTAAATCAAGGTATTCTTCTTTCCAATCGTCTTCCGTTGCTGGGATCACTTTTTCTGATAACGTTTGAATCGCTTCATCACCGCGGATTTCTACGTCCTCTTCTAATAGCGCTGTAATGAGATCTTTTCCATGATCTTTTGCCCATTTTTCGTGCAATAAAATCGTTTCAGCTGCATTACAAACAGAAGGACGGTTTGTTTTTGCATTCACGGCAATGGAGATCCCCATTTCTTTTGATGCGGACGCATCAATATAAACGTGACAATTTCCCACCCCGGTTTCTAGTACGGGAATGGTTGATTGTTTGACGACAGTTTGAATAAGATCTGCGCCACCGCGCGGGATGAGAACGTCGATATAGTCGTTCATCGTAAACATTTCCGCGGCTGCTTCTCGGGACAGATCTTCAGCGAGTTGAACGGCATCTGTTGTTACGCCTTCCATTTCCATTGCTCGATAAATAGAAGCGATAATGGCACGGTTAGAATGGTAAGCGGAAGAACTTCCTCGTAAAAAAGCGGCGTTTCCCGTTTTCAAACAAAGAGCGACCGCATCCGCGGTAACATTCGGTCTCGCTTCGTAAATAATCCCCAATACTCCAATTGGAACTCGCACTTGTTCTATTTGAAGGCCGTTTGGTCTTGTCCAACGATCCAGTATTTCGCCAATTGGATCGTCCAGTTGCGCCACTTGCTTAAAGCCATCTGCCATCCCTTGCAATCGTTCTTCTGATAACCGGAGCCGATCTAACAAAGCAGTGGATAGGCCGTTTTTTTCACCTGCTTCCAAATCTTTTTTGTTTTCAGCTAAAATTGATTCTTTATCTAGTAACAGCTGCTCACTCATCCTTTGCAGTAATTGATTTTTCTTTTCGGTGGGAAGTTGAGAAACAACCTCTTTCCCACGTTTTGCTTTTTTACCTTGTTCCGTCATAATGCTCATATTTAAATCTCTCCTTTGTAATATCGACCCAATCGTCGCGATGAATCACTTCTGGTCGTTTCATGTCAATTTGTTCGCTTGCTTCTTGTGTTGATTTTCCTTTAATGGCTTCTAATTCTTCAAAGGACATGTTCACTTGTCCTTTTCCTAATAAATTTCCTTTTTCGTCCTTTACCTCTACGACGGCACCACGTTCAAAATAACCAGTCACTTTGATGACACCAACCGGAAGCAAACTTTTTCCTTTGTGTAAAAGTGCTTTTTTCGCCCCATCATCAATGTACACTTCTCCAGCTGGTAAGGAATGAAGAAGGAGCCACTGTTTTTTATTTGTTAAGATGAATTGTCCTGAAAAACCGATATAAGTGCCGTCCCCTTTTCCTTCCATAATGTCCATAAAAGAACCTTCTTGATCAGCAACTCCAATAAATACCCGTAACCCTAAGTTCAAGGCTGTTTCTGCTGCTTCTAACTTTGAGCGCATGCCTCCAGTGCCAACATTACTCCCGGCGTCTCCCGCTTCTTTGTAAAGCTCTTCCGTAATTTCAGTAATAAAATGATATTTTTTTGCATTTTCGGATTCTTTTGGATTGGCGTCATAAATTCCGTTAATGTCTGTAACAATGAGGAGACAGTCCGCATGAACGAGACCACCAACGAGAGCAGATAACATATCATTGTCTCCAAAGGTTAATTCGTCAACGGCGATAGAATCATTTTCATTAATAATAGGCAACACGCCTCGACGTAACAGTTCCGTGAGCGTCGCGTAAGCATTTTGGTACTGTTCCTTGTTAGAAAAGTTACTTCTTGTAAGCAAAATTTGTCCGGTTTCGATATCGTACTCGTCAAAAGCTTCTGTATAAGCTTGCATGAGTAGTCCTTGACCAACTGCAGCAGCCGCTTGCTTTCCTGGAAGAGTGACGGGACGGGAAGGATATTTTAGTCCTCCAAATCCAGCTGCCACGGCACCTGAGGAAATAAGAATCACTTCATGCCCAAGAGCGCGCAAGGAAGCAATTTCTTTCACATAATGATTCAGTTGCGAGCGACTTAAACTACCATCCGGACGAGTAAGAGAGCTACTACCTATTTTAACAACGATTCGTTCTTTTTTCACTATGATCACCTAAGTTTAGACATATAAATTTGTTTATGATACAAAGATGTAACAAAAAACTCTTCAGTCCCCGTAAAGGACGGAAGAGTTCCGTTTCATTCCCTTTATGAGAACAACGGTTGTTCCCTTTTATTCTCGTCTACTAGTATCCGAGAAAGGAGAGGACGTTGTCAAGCAAACTAACGAAAATCCATTTGTCAATAGAAGGGGTGAATGCTACACTTAAAAGAAAACGACACGTTTTCCCGCGAGGAACGGAGACAAGGAGTGTGTATGATGATTACGAAGCGGGTGGGAATTGCCGTGTGGGTTCGGTCCAAAAAACAAATTCGACAATTGCGCAAGTACGGAGTCATTCATCACGTATCGAAGCGGTTCAACTATGTCATTCTTTACTGTAATCAAGATGATGCGGAGAAAACGGTCAAACAACTTCGTCTTCTTCCTTTTATAGAAAAAGTAGAGCTTTCCAAAAAGCCGGAAGTGAAAACTGAATTTAAAAAGCCGCTCCATCCGCGCGAGAGATTTGATTACAATATTGGCATATAAGTGTGCGCATATTTTGAGTTTGCTCGTATAGAACGGTATAATAGGATGGACGCAAAAGGAGTATGCGCGCATGGAAGAATGGAAGAAAAATCTTTATATCTTAACGGTATCTGTATTCATTGTCATGGCAGGTATGACCATGATTATTCCTTTTTTGCCATTATATTTACAACAATTAGGAGTCACTGACCCTGAGCAGGTAAGCATCTGGTCAGGTCTTATTTTTGGTATCAACTTTTTTAGTGCTTTTCTCGTCTCTCCTTTATGGGGGAAGTTGGCCGATCGATACGGAAGAAAACTCATGGTGTTACGATCTGGCGTTGGTATGTCGATTGTCATGGTATTGATGGGATTTGCCACGGGGCCGTGGAGTCTTTTTTTCTTTCGGTTATTAAATGGTGTGATTTCAGGATTTAATCCAGCGGCCATTACCCTCGTATCGACAAATACTCCAAAAAAACATGTCGGTTATGCGTTAGGCATTTTACAAGCAGGTTCGGTTTCTGGAAGTATTTGCGGCCCGTTATTTGGTGGACTTTTGGCGAATGTTTTTGGCTTTCGGGCTATTTTTAATTTAACCGGTATTTTCATTGGTATTGCGACCATTGCGGTTTATTTTCTTGTGAAGGAATCCTTTCAAGCTCCAAAAAATGAAGAGAAAACGAGCACGAAACAAGATTTCAAAAAAATCGTATCCGTTCGACCGATACCGTCGATTTTTCTCGTTGTATTTTTAATTCAATTTGCATTGGTCGGAATTAACCCGATGATTTCACTTTTTGTGGATGAATTAAGTGCTGGTGTAAACAGTGCTTTTTATGCAGGACTAGCGGTGTCTGCGATGGGATTTGCTAACATGCTTGCTTCTCCTCAATTAGGAAAATTAAGTGATAAAAAAGGAGCCCAATATGTATTGTTGGCTGCGCTTATCGGGGCTGTCCTATTTTCCATTCCGCAAGCGTTTGTCACAGAATTATGGCAGTTAATTACGATGCGTTTTATGATAGGGTTATGTCTTGGTGGTCTTCTCCCAGCTGCAAATGCGTTAATTCGTCGTTTGGCGCCGGAAGGGATGGAAAGTAGAACGTACGGATTTTCCAATAGTTTTCTATTTCTCGGGAACATGCTTGGGCCCATGACTGCAGGTATGATAGCAGCTCAATTAGGAATTAGAAGCTTATTTCTATTTTCTTCCTTCCTACTCATCATCGGCCTAGTTGTGATGAAAAAAAACATCGTTCCCCGCATGAAAAACAGAAGCACGTAAAAAATAAGGCTGTTTCTCAATACGAGAAACAGCCTTGCCCGTATATTTTTCGGGCGATGGGAGAGGAGAAACCGGAGGAAGAACTTATGGGGAAACGTAAGCCTTCTCCGCGGTTACAGCAACATGGATTACATGCTGCTGGTAGTCATTATGGACAATTTATCAACTTTTATACTTCATTACAAAAAAAGTGGTGAAAATCTTTCCTTTGCCGGAGAATTATTTTGTGATAGGATAAAAAGCGATCATGTTGACGAAGAGTAAAGGTGGAGGTTTGTGTGCGCGTAATTTCAGGAAAATGGAAAGGTCGTCTCTTAAAAGCCCCATCCGGAATGAAAACACGTCCAACTTCCGATAAAGTGAAAGAAGCCATGTTCCATCGGATAGGTCCTTATTTTGATGGGGGGAGCGGTTTAGACTTATACGCTGGTTCTGGGAATTTAGGTATTGAGGCTTTAAGTAGAGGATTTTCGTCGTTTATTTTTGTAGATAAAAATCGAAGTGCATGTCATGCCATTCGCAGTAACTTGAAAACGTTAGAGGCACTTTCGGTATGTGAAGTGTATCAGATGGATGTAGAGCGAGCAATTTTACGGCTTTTTCGGCAAAAACAGTCATTTGATCTTATCTGTATGGATCCACCTTATAATGATTCAAATTTTGAACAAGTTTTAAAAAAATTAGCGCAACACCAATTATTAAAAAAGGACGGACTCATCTATTGTGAACACCGCTCGACGTATCAAGCGCCACGATACATCTCATCGTTACATTGTCAACAGACCTACGAATATGGAGATACAAGCGTGTCATTATTTGTGAACGAATTGTAAAGGAGGGGGATCATATGGGAGCGGTTGCGGTATATCCTGGTAGTTTTGATCCGATTACATATGGCCATATGGATATTATCGAACGTAGCGCGCGTGTTTTTGATAAAGTGATTGTCGCGGTCTTACATAATCGAAATAAAGTACCGCTGTTTACCGTAGAAGAAAGGATGGAAATGATCGCTGATTCTGTCAGAAATATTGCGAACGTAGAGGTCGACTCTTTTAATGGTCTTTTAGTTGACTATGTACAAGAGAAAGACGCTACAACCATTGTTCGAGGATTACGCGCTGTATCAGACTTTGAATATGAAATGCAAGCAGCTTCAATCAACCGAAAACTATATCCACAAGTTGAAACATTTTTTATGATGACAAACAATCAATATTCATATTTAAGTTCCAGCATTGTAAAAGAGGTTGCGAAATATGATGCGAATGTGGAAGACCTCGTGCCACCAATTGTCCAACGTGCGTTAAAAGAGAAATACCGACAAAGTTAGTTTCATAGTGGAATCATTTCAGCTTCCCCAGTGAGTGATAGTTTTCACTTACTGGGGCTTCTATGTCTGTGTAGCAGAAAAATGTATAAAAATAATGATAATATTGTCACCTTCACTCCATGCTGAGAAAACCATTCGATCGTTTTCATCCAAATGAGCGTCAACACATCTTCTCCCTCCGGAGTGGTGATCACTGGATGATCCCATCTTCTTACGTATAAAACGTCCCAAAATAATAAAGAAAACACGGCCGCAAGTATCCCGTGAATCCAGCGAGCGATAAAATAAGGAAGGAAACGAATATTGGTATTTGCTAACAAACTGGCAACTTGCGCTTGCACGGAAAAACCACTAAAACCGAGAACAAAACTGGTGATGACAACTTTTTCGATTAAGGGAACGTCGGTTAAATCACTAATCAATTTACTTCCGATCGTGATTTCAAAAAATCCAGATAACCATGGAAATGCTAACACTTCAGCCAACGAAAAAAGAGAAAGAAAAAAAGATGGGATGAGGGAGAAAAAATGAATAGCTCCGGTAACGAGTAAGATTCGATATAACACAGAAAATAAAACGATGAAACCACCAATCATAAAAAGAGTATGAATCGATGAAACGACGGCATCTCCTAAGATTTGTCCAAACGGTTTTTTGTTTCGTTGTTGTTCTTCCAACAAAGCATGAAAAGCCATTTTCAAATTTGTTTTTGAGGAAGCTGCTTGAGAAGGTGGAGCAGATCGTTTGTAAAATCGCATAAAAATCCCGACACATGTATTGGCGCTATAATGAGAAGCAGCAAGAAGTAAACCGAGTGTTGCATCGTGAAAAAAACCAACCGCCACTGCACCGAAAATAAATAAAGGGCTGGATGAATTCGTAAAACAAATTAATCGCTCTGCTTCTTCTTTTGTGAGCTGTTTCTTTTTTCGTAGCTCTACGGTTAATTTTGCTCCGGCCGGAAAGCCAGAAGCAAGTCCCATCGCCCAAACGAATCCACCTTGTCCGGGAACATTGAATAAAGGACGCATGAATGGTTCTAACAAAACGCCAACGAAACTTACGACTCCAAAAGCAATCAGTAACTCTGCCGTAATGAAAAAAGGTAAAAGAGCCGGAAGAACAGATTCACTCCACACTTTTAATCCATTTTGAGATGCTTCTAACACATCTTTTGGATATAAAATAAGTAGGATGGTAAAACATACAATGAGAAAAGCGCTCATCCCTCCGACACTTTGATTCCGTAACATGTATTGGCCTCCTTAAAACGAAAAAACTTCCTGCACGTTTGCACATGGTTGTCTCATGTACATGTTTATGAGAAAGAGGACATATTTTAGACCACATTCTCTTTTCTTTTAAGGGGGGGTACGTTTCGTGGAAAAAAGTCGACCGCTCATCGGATTAGCCCTTGGTGCAGGAGGGGTCAAAGGTTTTGCGCACATTGGCGTGCTACGTGAATTAGAAAAAAATCAGATACCGATCGATATGATTGCCGGCAGCAGTATAGGTGCCTTAATTGCCGCTTTGTATGGAGTGGGACACTCTCCTTCCACATTAGAAACTTTTACTCGCTTATTTAATCAGACGTTTTACCTTGACTTTACGCTGCCTAAGCAGGGGTTCATTCAAGGGGAACGAATCAAGCATGTCATTCGCATGCTTTCTCAACATAAACATTTGGAAGAGTTAAACATACCGGTTGGGGTGGTAGCGACAGATTTGTATTCTGGTGAAGCGGTAGTATTTCGACAGGGTCCGGTTGCAGATACAGTACGGGCAAGCATTTCCATTCCAGGTGTGTTTGTTCCGTATTCTTATAAAGGACGACTTTTTGTGGACGGGGGAGTGGCTGATCGCTTGCCAATTCGAACAGTAAAAGAAATGGGGGCGGACATCACCATTGCGGTGGACGTATCGTTTTACAATCACACGCCGAATATTCGCTACGTGTACGATGTCATTTTACAAAGCATGGATGTCATGGGAAAAGAATTTATTCGTATGGTAGAAAAAGAAGCAGATGTATTTATTCGCCCAAAAGTGACCGGACGTCATCTAATTGATTTTAAACGTGCAGAGGAATACATCACCTATGGACGCACAGCAATGAATCGTCAACTTAATGAATTAAAGAGGAAGATTGCTCAATGGAAGGAGAACAACAATGACCGAGAATCAAACGAAAAAAACAATGAACAAACGTAAACGGTGGTTCATCTATTTATTTGTCATCTTACTTATCCTCGTTCAACAAATCCCATTACCTTACTATTATTCCCAACCAGGAGAAGCGTCCTCACTGAAAGAGATGATTACCGTGGAGGAAGGATATGAAGAAGAAGGAGAGTTTTATTTAACGACGATTCGACAACGAAGAGCCAATATCCCTCTCTACTTGTGGGCGCAATTTTCTCCTTATCGAGAACTTATTCCACGCGAACATTATTTAAGGGAAAATGAAACGGATGAACAATATTTTCATCGGCAAACACTCTTGATGAAAAGTGCGCAAGAAGCAGCAAAAATAGTTGCTTATGAAGCAGCAAAAAAAGAGTATCACGTCGATTACCGAGGAATACGTGTAACACAAGTAATAGAAGGGATGGATGCTGCCAATCACTTACAAGAAGGAGATTTAATTCAACAAGTCGATGGAAAAGAAGTGAAAACCGTGGAAGAAATGAATGAACAACTTGAGAAGAAAGAAAGAGGAGAGGAAGTAACCATTTTATTGGAAAGAAACGGAGAAATGGTGAAAGAGCGTGTAATGATTGATGTTTTCCCAGAAGATATTGATGACACCGGAAGAACCGGTCTTGGAATCTCTTTTCCGGTGACCGAAAGAGACGTTACATTTAATCCGGACGTGACGATTGAAGCGGGGTCCATCGGCGGTCCTTCCGCAGGACTCATGTTTTCTCTAGAAATTTATAATCAGTTAACGGCAACTGACTGGACACATGGCTTAAAAATTGCAGGAACAGGCAGTATTGATGAAGAAGGAAATGTTGGCCGGATTGGTGGGGTGGAGCAGAAAGTGATTGCTGCCGATCAAGCACAGATGGATGTTTTCTTTGCACCTGATGATGAATTTTCACCATCGAATTACGAACAAGCAGTAAAAACGGCCGAAGCTATTGAAACGGATATGGAAATTGTTCCTGTGACCCATTTTAACGAAGCGCTTCACTATTTAAAAACATATCCTAAAAAAACAGGAAGTAAGTAACCTCCATTTACTCTTTCAAAATCATTGGGGGAAGAGCGTAATCTTCCTTCCATTTTTTTTGTCTTTTTTCTGGAGAAAGGGGGAGATAATAGGTAAGGGCTGCTCTTTCATTTAACTGTTGTTGAGGGGTTTTTTCCCTAGGCATGTTGGTGTAAATTGGAATATCAACATGTTTTTTTATTTGACTTAAGTATGCTTGTCCTTTTTTGTTCATCCCTAATACGCGCAGATGATCGACCCCTCCGCATGACAACGCTTCCTTTGTTTCCTCTTTCGTTGTACCGGTTAAAATTTGAACCGCGAATCGTTGTAAGCGAGTCCACGTATATCGTTTCGTTTTCACTTCTTCCATAAAGGAACGAAAGGAAGAACACTTTTTGATGGCATTGTAAAAACGTCGTTCTAATCCTTCTTCTGCTTCATATATCGACGATAAGTATTTGAGAGGGGTAGTGAGAATTTTACCTTGCAAAAAAGGAAAGTATCGTTCCCACTCATAAAATCCTTCTTCCCTTTGCATAAAGGATACCAATTGCTGTTTGGTTGATGCGGGAATGGTATGTTCAATGTTTTTCGTTGACGGATTAGTTAGCAAAGCACGCCGGATGCTTGTTGCACTGGCAACGGTCTTTGTCGTAATTGTTTCATCGTGAAAATCGGCTTGTTTTCTTGGAATTGTTTCCGCTTTGATGGAGCTGTTTAACTCTTCGATTGCTTTTAGATAATGAAAGCCTAAGATGTTATTCGGTTTACTTAAGTCGGGTAAAGAAGAAGTAGACTCTAGTTTTTGAAAGGCCATTGCTGTTGCTTTTGGATAACTGTACCCTTTTTTTATATACGTTTGCACCGCTTGTTGGTAAACGTCATCATTTTCCGTTAAAAATTGAACGAGTTCTTGAAAAGAGGAAACATTTCCGTGTTCGCTTCCGAAACAAAGCACATCCACCCCGAGATGATGAAGAGCACTAACAGCCCCGCGTGCAAACCAATTGGCATGTTGACTGGAAAAGATATAAGGAAGTTCAATAACAAGATCTGCTCCACCTTTTAATGCCATTAACGTTCGCTCTTTTCTTGGTAGAAGTGCCGGTTCCCCCCGTTGTAAAAAATAACCGCTCATGACGCAAACGACGACGTCCGCTGCCGTTTTCTTTTTCGAAGTTTCCAGATGATACAAATGGCCGTTATGAAACGGGTTGTACTCTACGATTAATCCAACTGCTTTCATCCATTGTCCCCCCGGTGACTGTATCTTATTTTTTATTCGTGGTATGATGAATGTAACATCTGTTTCATAAGTATAATGTAAAGAAAATGCATTGACAAACAGTTTTGTGAAAGATATAATTACTCTTGTTGTCCAGAGGTGATATCGATGAGATGGAGTGTTCAACAGCTACTGGCCAAACGTCAAACAGGACTCCAGATTGATAAAGATGTTCAAGTAACGGATTTGAAACAGCGTGATTCCAATATACGAGATATTTCTCCTGCCCATGTTACTGGAGAAGCGACATTTCAAGAGAAAGAAGTGGTTACTTTTCATCTTCGTATTACTGGAGAGATGACGTTACCTTGTTCTCGCACCTTACTGGATGTTCGTTTTCCATTCGATATCGAAACGGTCGAACGTTTCCGATTGGATGGATTGCCGGCGGATGAAGCGGATATTCATATGCATGAATTGGACCAAGGGTATGTTGATCTTATTCCATACGTGAAAGAAAACATCTTGTTGGAGATTCCGATGCAAATATTTGCTGAAAACGTGGAAGGAAAAGATCCAATTGCTCCACAAGAAGGAAATGGCTGGAAAGTCGTTCATCATGAAGAGGAAGAAAAAGATACTTTGGATCCAAGAATGGCTGAATTAGCCAAATTCTTTGATAAATCTAATGAAACTTGAATGAATTTTTCCTGAAGGAGGTGGGGATCATGGCAGTACCAAAAAGACGTACATCGAAAGCTCGTAGAGACCAACGTCGGGCGCATGATAAATTAGTTATTAAAGGGCTAACGAGATGCCCGGACTGCGGGGAAATGAAACGTTCTCACCGAGTTTGTAAAAACTGCGGTTCTTATAAAGGAGAGACCGTTGTAGAAAATGGCTAATAAGCCGGAGGAAAGAGCTGTTCACCGAGGTTGTGACAAGGTGTTTGACAGCTCTTTTTTTGCATTTGTCTTTTTCTAGAGAGCCATGAAAGGAGGAAGTGAAGGTTTTATAACCTTTGCTACAAGAGATGAAAGTATCATTTGAAAGAACGGATTTATTTACATATATTACGATTGAGCGACCAGACAAGCGTAATGCCATCGATCACGAGACGATTGAACTGTTGGATGATTTATTAGATGATGTGGAAAACAGTCAAAAAGATCGGGTTCTTGTTATTACCGGAAAAGGGGAGGAAGCTTTTTGTTCCGGTGGAGATTTGTCAGTGTTTCACGCGTTACGAACGAAAGAAGATGCTTATGAGATGCTTTCGAAAATGAGTAAAGTGCTATACAAAATTTTCACATTAGAAATTCCAACCATTGCGCTGATAAACGGGACCGCAGTGGGCGGTGGCGCAGAATTGGCAACCGCTTGTGATTATCGTGTAGCTGCCAACCATGCCAACATCGGATTTGTGCAAGGTAAATTGGCCATTACAACGGGGTGGGGAGGAGCTACGTATTTGTTCGAAAAATTACCAACAGAAACAGCTTTTCACATGCTCACGACGACGAAGATGTATACTGCAACAGAAGCCCATGAAATTGGCTACGTACAACACGTACTAGATGGAAAGGCGAATCGAGAAGAATTGGAAAACTATTTTTCGTCATGGAAACAAGTTTCTTCCGCTGTACTACGGGCCTATAAGAAAAGAAAGTTGGATGCGATAGACTTGACACGACTGAAAAGCCGGGTCCATCAGGAAGTCACGGAATGCTCGATTCTATGGGAGTCAGATGAGCATCACCAAGCGGTAGAAGCATTTCGCAATAAAAAGAAATGATGACTAGCAATTTCATCACGATCACCCCTTCTTTTTAAGAAAATACCGAATAATTTTCTTCCACTTCGGCGATAATCTTTTGATAGAGACGATTCTATTTTTCATATTCTCACATATGTTATAGAAACGTCTAAATCGAGAACGGAGGGGTGTCAATGGGTGGATTATCACGCCAAGATGCATGGTCAGAAGAAGATGATTTATTGCTTGCAGAAATTGTTTTAAGACATGTTCGCGAAGGAAGTACGCAGTTAAAGGCATTTGAGGAAGCGAGTGAAAAATTGTCACGCACTGCAGCTGCTTGTGGTTTTCGCTGGAATGCTTGTCTTCGTTCTAACTATGAAGCGGCACTGGAACTGGCAAAACAACAAAGACAAAAGAAAGATGAAAATCCAATAGAAGCAAATGTTCCTACCGATCATAGAGAGAAAGAAGACGAAAAGTGGGTGGATGGAATAGAAAAAACGATCGCTTTTTTACAAGAGCTATCGCAAGAGTTGAACGAAAAAAATGATAATTCTGTCACGGTTCTCGTGCAAGAAAAGAATACGCTTGAAAAAGAAGTTCAATCGTTAGAAGGCGAACTAGAAACAATGAAAAGGGACTATGAACGACTAAAAGAAGATTACAAAAAGTTAATTGATGTCATGGATAAAGCGCGAGCATTGACGGAACACTCGTTACCTTATTTACAAGAGAAGCAAGCAAGAATGGAAGAAAGCGGATAACTGCAATCTCTTATTGCGGTGCCGCTTCTTTTGTTTCCATTACATAAAATGAAGGTCTTGTTTTTAGCCCTTGTACACAAATGGGTGAAAGCGTCCACCCAGAGCGGATGGAAGCCAATCTTCTTTAAAAACGAACTTGCATGGTTTTCATTTCTTGATTAATCTAAAAAGAAAGATGAGGAAAGGAGAGGTAGGAATTTGGGTGACATTTTGGCAGGTGTCGTAGCTACGATAATTACTGTACCTATTTTAGCGTGGTACCTTGTTTATATCGTGACGGTAAAATGGACGAAACGTAAAGGAAAAGCCATACGTCTTGCCGCTGACGTGTCTACGATCCTATTTATTGCAGCGGTTCATTTTCTTATCATTGCCATTTGGGGCGAATCGTTGTTTTGGGTCTTATTAGTTATTATTTTACTTGCTGGCGTCGGATGTACAATTATTCATTACAAAAACAAACATGATGTGGAGTTTTTTCGTCTTTTACGGGGAATTTGGCGATTCAATTTTATTCTATTTGGAATAGGCTACGTCATCCTTTCTGTTTGTGGAATTGTTCTCTTTTTACTCTCCACCTTCGTTACGTAGTCCTTCCTTTTTGCGTATTACTTCTCGTTTATGATAATGTGTGAGATAGAGTTGAAAAACGTAGAAAGGCAGGATCTTTCATGGAAGTAACGGAACGATTTTTGCTCCACCATGATTCGTTTGTCACTGATTACATCATGGGCGATAAACGAGCAACTTCTTTATTTGACTACGGTCTATCAGCGACGGAAGAAAAAAAACGTTTGCAAGAATTAAGAAATAAAAAAGATTCGTTTGATAGAGAGGCGTTATATCATCACTTGTATACATACAATAAGCAGTTTCTTTATAGTGATAATTCCTTAAAACAAGTGGAAAAACTTAAGCATTCTGATGCGGTCGTCGTAGTAGGTGGTCAGCAAGCAGGACTTCTTACCGGACCGATGTATACGATTTCAAAAGGTTTGACCATTGTAAAGGAAGCAGAACGATTAGAAGAAACGCACGGCATTCCAGTCGTGCCCATTTTTTGGATTGCAGGAGAAGACCATGACTGGGAAGAAGTGAATCATATCTATTATCCTGTGCAAAACAAAATAGAGAAACATACTTATGAGGGCTTCTATTATCCGGGGCAACCCATCTCTTTGCAACCGCTTGATCAAGAAAAATTTCATCTATGGTTCCATCAGTTCATGGAATCGATCCCGGAAACGGCCTTTTCAAAAGCGATCCAAAAGATGATTGCCAGCTGTATTGAGCGAGCGAAGACGGTGACAGAGTTTTTTGGAGAGTTGATGAGCTGGTTGTTTCGAGACAGTGGTTTGGTTCTTCTTGATAGCAATCATCTCGAGCTACGACAATTGGAAAAAGATATATTTCAAAAGCTTATCGCACAAAATGAACGAGTGACAGAAGCGGTGCGAGCAGGCGTGGAAAGACGAAAGCGCCATTATTCGATTCCGGCTGGGATTTCTTTTGATAGTGCTCACTTGTTTTATCATGATAAACATGGACGGGAGCTTTTATACCAAAATGAAGAAAGACGTTTTATAAATAAACGGAACAATCTCACCTTCACAACAGACGAGTTATTAACTCTTCATCAAAAGGAGCCCGAGCGGTTTAGCACCAATGTGATGACACGTCCGCTCGTACAAGAAGCGCTCCTCCCAGTACTTTCATTTATCGCGGGGCCTGGGGAAATAAACTATTGGTCTCTTCTGCGACCACTGTTTCATATCTTTCATATGAAAGTTCCGCCCGTACAGCCTCGCTATGAATGGACGATTGTTCCTAGACAGATTCAATCCACTCTTCGAAAGGAACAGTTGTCTTTAAAAGAGTGGATTGAAACAGGTGGTTTTAGCTATGAAGAAACGATTCGTAAAGAAATGGTTCAAATCGACGGTTTTCATCTTGCCGAAAATTTACTCCATGTGATGGCTCCTTATCATGACGAAATGAAACAATCGTGGGAACAAATCGCCCCATCAGAAAAAAGTGTCGGGGAAAAGAATTGGAAACGAATTGAAAAAGAAGTATATTTTTTTGCAAAAAAAATAAATAAAGCGCAAGAAATGCGTGAATCACGACGATTTGAGAGGATACAGCAATGTCGCATGTTTTTACATCCATTAAATAAGCCTCAAGAACGAATTTTGAATGTGTTTTATTTTGTCAATGAATATGGTTTGGATTTTATTTCGGGTCTTCAAACCCTTTCATTTCCTCATAAGTCGGAACATACTGTCATTTTTTTGTAAAAATACCCAATGAATGGTGAAGAAAGACCTTATTTTTTGTTAGCTCCCTATGAAACAGGGAGCTTTTTTTGTCGGGAAAAAAATGATAAAAAAAGTGGTGCAAAGTGGGGGGATGTGGTAACTTTATATTAAGAAGTGGAGGGAGATGTATTTTTATGTTCATGGGGGAGTATCAACACAACATAGACGATAAAGGTCGGATGATTATCCCCTCCCGTTTCCGAAAAGAACTCGGTTCTACTTTTGTCGTGACCCGGGGAATGGACGGTTGCTTGTTCATTTATCCATTTTCGGAGTGGGAACGTCTTGAGCAAAAATTAAAATCACTTCCTTTCACGAAAAAAGATACAAGAGCATTTACGCGTTTTTTCTTTTCTGGCGCATCGGAATGTGAATTGGATAAACAAGGTAGAGTGAGAATTCCTGCCAATTTACGAGCGTACGCCAAGTTGGAAAAAGAATGTGTCATTATTGGTGTTTCGACACGGGTGGAAGTATGGAGCAAACCATTGTGGGAAGACTATTTCAATGAATCCGAAAGTTCATTTTCTGACATTGCGGAAAATATGATGGATATTGATTGGTAATGTTTGTGACAGAAAGGGGAAGAAAGGTTGTCGTCTTTTCAACATGAGTCTGTGCTGTTACAAGAAACGATGGAAGGGTTAAACATTAAGCGAGATGGCATATATGTGGATTGTACGCTTGGTGGCGGTGGACACACGGAAGAAATATTAACGAAATTGGCGGGTTCTGGTCATGTTTATGCCTTTGATCAAGATGATATCGCTATCAAAGCAGCACAACAACGGTTGTCTCCATTTGAAGGACAATTTACCGTCATCCACTCAAACTTTATACATATCAAAGAAGAATTGCGTGTTCGGGGTGTGAACGGGGTTGATGGTATTTTATTTGACCTTGGAGTTTCTTCCCCTCAATTTGATTCGTCATCTCGAGGTTTTAGTTATCGATTCGATGCTCCCCTTGATATGCGTATGAACCGCAAGCAATCACTAACAGCAAGAGAGGTTGTGAATGAATGGAGTTATGAAGACCTTCACTTCATTCTTTCTCGATACGGTGAGGAAAAGTTTGCGAAACAAATTGCAAGACGGATTGAAGCTAAACGTAAAAAGAAACCGATAGAAACAACTTTAGAGTTAACGGAAATAGTGAAAGAAGCAATACCAGCTCCTGCGCGAAGAAAAGGTGGCCATCCGGCAAAGCGAACGTTTCAAGCAATTCGAATTGCAGTCAACGATGAATTAAAAGTATTAGAGACAGCCCTTACTGACGCAATTCATTTGTTAAATAAAAAAGGCCGAATTGCGGTGATTACGTTTCATTCTTTGGAAGATCGTATTTGTAAACGATTGTTTAAAAAAAAGAGTTCCAATCCGACTTTACCAAAAGGTCTCCCGGTCATTCCAGAAGGAGCGGAGCCTATCTTAAAACTGATCACAAAAAAACCAATTACCGCCTCAGAAGAAGAATTAAAGAGAAATCATCGGGCCCATTCAGCTAAACTTCGCATTGCGGAAAAAAGATAGGAGGAATGACATGGCTAACAGAGCTCGTTCTCTCATGGTAGAACAATCCCCTGATGTCAAAACGAAAAAAATACAGCGGCGTATCCGAAGAGCACGAATTACTCGGGGAGAAAAATGTCTCATGGCCCTCATGTTCATTGCAACCATTGTTCTATGTATTTTTGTCGTAACGAATTATGCTAACATTTATGCGAAAGAACAAGAAATAGTTCAGTTAGAACAACATATTGCGGAGCAACAACAGATCAATGAGAACTTACAAATGAAAGTTGCGGAATTAAGTGCTCCGGAAAGAATCATGTATTATGCAAAAGAAGAGTTGGGAATGTCACTGAATGATGAGCAAGTACGGATCATTCAAGAAAAAGCACCAAAGGAAAACGTACAGGAATAAGTGACAAAAAGGGCGGTCGAAAGGGGATGTCACTTTCAGACTGTTCTTTTTTTACTGTGAGATGGTAAGCAGGTTAAGAAAAACATACGGCATCATTATAAGACTCGGGAAGATGCCGAGTTTTTCTAATGGACAGGCTTTGTCTTGTTTGAGCACAAAAGCCGAACAAGGTGGGATTCCGATTGAAACAACAACGAAAAATAATCATGAAGCGCGCACTGCTACTATTAACAACCATTTTCTTCATTTTTCTCTTGTTTAGCGGAAGAATCGTTTACATACAAGTAGGAAAAGAAGTGAAAGGACATGACTTAGAAGCGATGGGGGAAAGTCGCTGGACCACTTCTCAAACGTTGGAAGGAAAACGTGGGACCATCTTTGATCGTGATGGCAGTACCCTTGCGGAAGAAATCACATCATATACTGCTTATGCTGTATTGGATAAAGAATTTGAGGGACATGTGGAGGATGTGGAAAAGACAGCAGAACTTCTTGCTCCATATATTGACATGGAAGAAGAAAAATTAGTGGAATTGTTAAGTCGAGATCGATTTCAAGTGGAATTAGGACCGGGATCAAAGTTTTTAACGTTATCGGAAAAAGAAGAGATTGAAGCCTTGGAATTACCGGGAATTTATTTTCGCACCGAACCGCTACGTTACTATCCGAAACAAGTATTTGCTTCTCACGTGTTAGGTTATACTTCAAAAGATATGAGCGAGGCGCACATCGGTTTAGAAGCAGGATTAAACGAAGCTCTTTCTCCGAAACACGGTTCGCTTTCTTACAAACGGAATGCACGCGGTATTCCTTTATGGAAGAAAGATGAAATTTTTACGGAGCCGGAAAATGGAAATGATGTGTATCTTACAATAGATACAAACATACAAACTGTTTTAGAACAAGCGATGACGGAAGTGGACAAAGAATATCAACCAAAAAAAATTACCGCCATTGTTGCCAATGCAGAAACGGGCGAAATTCTAGGAATGGCAAATCGCCCGAGCTTTAACCCGAATGAATATGAAACAATTACAAATTATACTAATTATGCAATCTCCGACCGCATTGAACCCGGTTCAACCATGAAAATGTTTACCCTTGCTGCCGCCATTGAAGAAGGTGTATATAACGGAAATGAAACCTTTCAATCAGGAACGTATACGATAGGAAATACGACGATAGGAGACCATAATAACGGTGTCGGGTGGGGAACGATTACGTATGATGAAGGATTACAGCGCTCCTCCAACGTTGCTTTTGCAAAGTTAGCATTAGAAAAGCTTACCCCAGAGCGATTCTATGATTATTTAAAAGCTTTTCAGTTTCATGAGAAAACGGGCATTGATTTGCCCCATGAAGCAACGAGTACCATCCTGGATATGAAAAACATTAATGCGGCTGTCACGTCTTATGGACAAGGAAGTGTTTTTACTCCGATTCAACTAGTACAAGCAGCTACAGCCATCGCAAATGACGGCAAAATGATGAAACCATACGTGATTGATAAAATGTATAATCCGAATACGAGTGAATATCAATACGTAGCTGAACCGGAAGTAGCAGGAAGTCCGATCAGTGAAGAAACGGCAAAGATTGTACGGGAAAAATTAGAACAAGTCATTATTGGAGAACATGGTACAGGGAAGTCTTATTACATTGAAGGATTGGATGTAGCTGGAAAAACAGGAACAGCGCAAATTAGTAACCCGAATGGGCGAGGTTATTTGTCAGGGCGGAACCAAAATATTTTCTCTTTTTTAGGGATGGCACCGGTAGATGACCCGAAAATTATCGTCTATGTCGCAGTGGATCGACCACAATTACCTGCGGATGAAACGGGATCTGCCCCTGTTTCCAAAATATTTAATCCAGTGATGAAACAAAGTCTATCTTACATGAATTTATCCCTTTCTGAAGAAGAAGGTGGACAAATTTATGAAGATAGCGGGATGAACATCGACCATTATGTGCAGCGTGAAACGCAAGAAGTATCCACCTCCTTACAAGAAGTCGGATTAAAACCGATAATTATAGGAAATGGAAATAAAATCGTCGCTCAGTTCCCTGAAGCAGGTGCACCGCTCGTTTTTGGAGAAAAGGTATTTTTGTTAACAAACGGTGAGCGAACAATGCCGAATATGACAGGATGGTCGTTACGGGACGTGAAACGTCTTGGTGATCTACTAAACGTTCGCGTAGATCATTTAGGATCAGGCTACGTAACAGATCAAAATATTGAGCCAGGAAGCATTGTGCAAGAGAATGATTTTATTACCGTAGAATTACAAGAACCAGAGAAACTTCGCGAAGAGGCGGAAAACGATGAGGATGAAAATGAGGAAGAGAAAAAAGAAACGAATTAGCGTGATTCAAGCACTTTGTTTGTATCGACGTTTACGGCACAATGTTCTGAGTTTGTACACACTTGCATAAGGTATATAGAACTTTATTATCAACCTTATGGTGGTGTTTGTATGCGTGCAACTGCCGTCGTCGTGCGGAAACGCCTCTTTATCATACTTCTCATTGGTCTCGTGTCCATTATTATTCTACTAGTTCGCCTTGGCTACGTGCAGTTTGTAATGGGAGATTGGCTTACAAATCTTGCCGAGGACTCCTGGAGTCAAACGGTTCCATTTGAAGCAGAACGAGGAAATATTTTAGACCGTCATGGAGAATTACTTGCGACAAATATTAGTGCTCCATCGGTATTTGTTGTTCCGAAACAAGTAGAGAACCGAGAAGAAACGGCAAAAAAATTAGCGGAAGTTCTTTTTGTGAGTGAAGATAAAGCCTACGATTGGGTGACGAAAAACGAAAGAATTGTTCGTTTAAACCCCGAAGGTCGCAAAATAAGCAAAGAAAAAGCACGAGAAGTACACGATCTAGAATTATCCGGTGTGTATATTGCGGAAGATAATAAGCGCCACTATCCAAAAGGAAAATATTTGTCTCACGTCTTAGGATTTGTAGGGATTGATAACCAAGGATTAACCGGCATTGAAGCATATTATGATGAACAGTTACAAGGAGAGCGTGGGGCCGTTTCTTATTATGCGGATGCAAAAGGAAAACAAATGCCAGGTCTTGCAGATCAATATACGGAACCAAAAAAAGGGGACCATTTAAAGCTCACGATTGATGACCGCGTCCAAACGATCATAGAAAGAGAACTAGACATTGCAGAAGCTACCTACAATCCGGATGGAGCCCTTGCCATTGCGATCGATCCAAATAACGGGGACATTTTAGGGATGAGTAGTAGACCGGATTTTCATCCGGAAGAATATTTGGAGACGCCGCCGGAAGTATATAATCAAAACAAACCGATTTGGTCCACGTACGAGCCGGGGTCTACGTTTAAAATCATTACGTTAGCAGCGGCTTTGGAAGAAGGAAAAGTAGATTTGGAACATGATACATTCCATGATCACGGCCATGTGGAGGTCGGTGGGAGTCGACTCCGTTGCTGGAAAAAAGGAGGTCACGGACAGCAAACTTTTTTAGAAGTCGTTCAAAATTCTTGTAACCCAGGCTTTGTCGAACTAGGAGAACGACTTGGAAAGGATACTTTATTTCAATACATTGACGCCTTTGGCTTCGGGAAAAAAACGGGCATTGATTTACAAGGAGAAGGCACAGGGATATTATTTCAACCGGAAAATATCGGACCGTTAGAACTTGCGACGACGTCTTTTGGTCAAGGTGTTTCAGTGACACCGCTCCAACAAGTGACAGCAGTGTCTGCGGCCATTAATGGAGGCTATTTGTATCAACCACGAATTGCAAAAGAATGGATTGATTCGGAAACAGGACAAGTGAAAGAAACGTATCCGCCAGTTAAAAAAGAACGGGTGATTTCACAAGAAACATCTGAAAAAGTACGGAATGCACTAGAACATGTAGTTGCTAAAGGAACAGGAAAAGGGGCATATGTTGATGGTTATCGGGTGGGAGGAAAAACAGGAACGGCACAAAAAGCAAAAGGAGGAAGATATTTAGAAAACAATCATATCGTCTCATTTATCGGTTTTGCTCCCGCCGATGATCCTCAAATAGTGGTCTATGTAGCAGTGGACAATCCGAAAGATACCGTTCAGTTTGGTGGCGTCGTTGCAGCTCCAATTGTCGGTACGATTATTGAAGATAGTTTAAAAGCGATGGGAGTAAAAAAACGTACTGATGGTTTGGAAAAAGAAATGGATTGGAATGACCAAACGTATATTGAAGTACCAGACCTCATTTCTTTAACTTTAAAAGAAGTGCATGAAGCTTATTATCCGCTTCATGTGGAAACGGTGGGAAATGGAGATAGAATTGTAATGCAATCTCCTCAGCCAGGAGAAAAAATAAAAGAAGGTGGCACGATCAGACTTTATCTTCGTGACAAATGAGATACAACCAATTACAATATATGTCGGATATCATTCATATCAATTGTTGATTTTAGGAGAGTAAACATATGGTGACTTTACACGAATTAACAGAACAATTACTCGTGAAAACTGTAACGAAACCACATAATCCAACCGTCACTTCCCTTGTGATGGATTCTAGGGAAGTGACGGAAGGAAGCCTCTTTTTTTGCGTAAAAGGCTATCGTGTAGATGGCCATGATTTTGCAAAAGAAGCGGAACAACATGGCGCGGTAGCAATAGTAGCGGAACGCATGGTGGATGTCGACATCCCAGTTGTACTTGTACGGGATGTAAAACGAGCCATGGCGATTTTATCTGCTTATTTTTATCACCATCCGAGTGAAAAACTTCGCGTGATCGGGATTACAGGAACGAATGGAAAAACGACGACAAGTCATTTAATAGAATCGATATTACAACAAAATAATAAAAAAACAGGATTGATTGGAACCTTATATACAAAAATTGGCTCTGATCGATTTGAAACGAAAAATACGACCCCAGAATCAATATTACTGCAACAGACTTTTGCGGAGATGATCAAGAAGGAAATTGAATACTGTATTATGGAAGTATCGTCTCACGCGTTGGATCTTGGAAGAGTACGAGGGGTTTCTTTTGATACAGCAGTATTTACAAACCTTTCAAAGGATCATTTAGATTATCATGAAACAATGGAAGCATACACGCAAGCAAAAGGATTACTTTTTGCACAGCTTGGTAACACGTATGATGAGAGAAAAATGGTCATATTAAATGGAGACGATCCAACTTCTTCATACTTTGAAAAAATGAGTGCACATCAAATACTTACATATGGAATAGAAAGAGGAAACGATATCGAAGCGAGACAGCTCGAGATGACCCCGTTTGGATCAAATTTCCAACTTGTGACCCCATGGGGAGAAAAACAAGTGCACTATCCGCTAGCGGGAAAATTTAATGTCTATAACGCTCTTGCTGCAGCTTCTGTCGGTTTGGTGGAGGGAGTTTCACTGACTAATATTGTTTCTGCCTTAGAACAAGCGGAAAGTGTAGACGGCCGTTTTCAACCGGTGGATGTCGGTCAATCATTTGCCGTCATTGTAGACTATGCCCATACACCGGACAGTTTAGAAAACGTTCTTTCTACCATCCAAATGATGACGGAAGGAAATATTTATACAGTCGTCGGTTGTGGGGGCGACAGAGATAAGACGAAACGTCCGGAGATGGCAAGTATCGCCACAAAGTACAGTAACTATGCAATTTTTACTTCAGATAACCCGCGGACAGAAGATCCGGAAAAAATTTTACAAGATATGGTTACCGGTGTGCGCGGAGAAACGAATTATACCGTCCTAGTCAACCGAAAAGAAGCAATAAAAGAAGCGATTGGAAAAGCACGTCGAGGAGATGTTGTTTTAATCGCAGGAAAAGGGCATGAAACATATCAAATAATCGGTCATCAAACATTTCCTTTTGATGATCGTGTCGAAGCAGAAAAAGCAATTAAAGCATTGAAAAAGATGGAAAAGGACGACTAGAGAGGAGGAAGCGATGTGGCTGCGACGACATTTTGGGCACTTGCCCTCGCTTTTTTTGTGACTGTCATAGTTGCGCCATTCTTCCTTCCCATGTTAAAACAGTTAAAATTTGGGCAAAGTATTCGGGAAGATGGACCAAAAACGCATTTAAAAAAAGGCGGTACCCCAACCATGGGGGGCATTATGATTCTTTTTGCCTTGTTGGTGACAACCATCGTCATCCAAGGATTTGTTCTCTCATTTACAACAGAAGTCATTCTTTTGTTATTTGTTACATTAGGTTTTGGATTCGTAGGATTTCTTGACGATTTTATTAAAATAAAATGGAAAAGAAATCTCGGATTAACTTCGAAGCAGAAATTGATCGGGCAACTGATTATTTCTCTCCTTTTTTTCTTTATATTGCATCGGACGGGATTTGACACTCACGTGTACGTACCAGGCACAAGTTTGGGAGTAGACATTGGAATTCTCTATTATATACTCGTCATTTTTATGCTCGTCGGTTCCTCTAACGCTGTGAATTTAACGGATGGATTAGATGGATTGCTCGCTGGATGCGGTGCGATTGCCTTTGGAGCTTATGCCTTATTGGCATGGCATATCGGAATGATAGAAGTTGCTGTCTTTTCAGCGACAATCGTTGGTGCACTGCTCGGATTTTTAGTGTTTAATGCCCATCCTGCCAAAGTATTTATGGGGGATACCGGTTCTCTTGCACTAGGTGGTGCCATTGCTGCCATTGCGATTGTCACAAAGATGGAGCTCATCCTCGTTATCATTGGAGGAATCTTTGTTGTTGAAACGCTGTCGGTCATCATCCAAGTAATTTCTTATAAATCCAGTGGAAAACGAATTTTTAAAATGAGTCCGCTTCACCATCATTTTGAATTATCAGGTTGGTCGGAGTGGCGGGTGGTTGTTACTTTTTGGATTGCCGGACTCGTTTGTGCCGTGTTCGGTATATACATTGAGGTGTGGGTATGATGGATAAACATTGGTTTCAAGGAAAACATGTGCTCGTCTTAGGGCTTGCAAAAAGTGGCTATCATGCTGCTTTACTATTATTAAAGTTAGGGGCACATGTAACGGTTAATGATGCGAAAGACATCACTCATACAGAAGAAGCGCGTCATCTTATGCAAAAAAATGTAGACATTGTTTCCGGAGGTCATCCCCGGTCTCTCATGGAAAGATCGTGGGATTATGTCGTCAAAAATCCAGGGATTCCGTATCACAACCCTCTCGTTCAAGAAGCGCAGAAACAAGGAATTCCCGTTGTCACGGAAATCGAGTTAGCAAGTTTCGTTTGTAAAGGGGAGATTGTAGCAATTACCGGGACAAACGGAAAAACAACGACAACCACGTTAATTTATCACATGTTAAAAGAAGGAAATTGCCACCCGCATCTTGCTGGAAACATAGGTCTTGTCGCCTCCGATGTAGCAAAGAACGTAAAAGAAGATGAAGTGATGGTCACGGAGGTGTCTAGTTTTCAACTCAAAGGTACGCAATTTTTTCACCCTAAAACGGCTATCCTTCTAAACATTTCGGATGCCCACCTTGATTATCACGGGACGAGGGAAGATTATGAAATGTCCAAAGCCAAGATTTTTCAACGGATGACCGCAAAGGATACGATTATTTATAACGCGGATGACCCAGCGGTTAGTAGGTTAGTGAAAGATGCGAAAGGGAAGTTACTCCCTTTTTCTTTAGCAAAAAAAATCAACAACGGTGGGTATAAAGAGAACGGCGCTTTTTATTTTCAAGGAAAAAAAGTAATGGAGATAGAAGAAGTCTCTTTACCCGGAGCCCACAATGAAGAAAATATGCTTGCCGCAATCTGTGCAAGTCTTCTTCATGGCGCAAGCCTTTCTTCTATTCAACAAGTACTACGCACATTTCAAGGGGTGGAACATCGTCTCCAATATGTAGGAAATGTGGCTGGTAGGAAAGTATACAATGACTCAAAAGCAACGAATATTGAATCGACAGAAAAAGCATTAACTGCTTTTTCCGACCCAATTGTGTTAATTGGGGGAGGATTAGATCGCGGGGTAGATTTTTCACCGCTTATCCCTTCCCTTGCTCATGTGAAAGCAGCAGTATTTTATGGTGAGACGAAGGAACAATTAAAAGCAACAGCAGTAAAGGCAAATGTTCCTAGGGTGAAAACGACCGAAACATTAGAAGAAGCGGTGAAAGAAGCTTTTTCTTACTCAACAAAGGGAGATATTGTTTTGCTGTCACCGGCTTGCGCTAGTTGGGATCAATTCAACACCTTTGAAGAAAGAGGGAAAACCTTTATTCACGCTGTTCAACAATTAGCGGGTTCATAAGAATATAAGCATGTTCACTTCATTTTTGCATACATTGAAAAGAAAAGAACCATTGGTTTTTTAGATGAGGTGAACAGATATGGAGGGTCGACGTTCCTTCGATGTCCTATTATTTACAGCTGTTCTTTGCCTTTTAGTAATAGGGATGTTAACGGTGTATAGTGCAAGTTCTGCTTGGGGGATGCATTTAGAAAACGATCCATTTTACTTTGTTAAGAGACAACTGTTATTTGCCGGGACAGGGGTTGCGCTCATGATTGGGATATCTTATATCGATTATTGGACTTGGCAACGTTGGTCTGTTGTGATCTTAATTGTATGCTTTGCGCTAGTTATACTTGTCTTAATCCCCGGAATAGGAATTGTTCGCGGTGGTGCGCGGAGCTGGATTGGTGTTGGTGCATTTTCCATTCAACCGGCAGAGTTTATGAAACTAGGAATGATTATTTTTTTATCCCATTATATCGTACTTCGTCAACGATGGATGACTCATTTTAGAAAAGGGATGTTGCCAGCGTTAATGCTCATGTTTCTTGCTTTTGGTTTAATCATGTTACAGCCGGATCTCGGCACAGGGACAGTGATGCTTGGGACTTGTTTCGTGCTATTATTTGCAGCCGGGGCAAAAATCCTTCATTTTATTTACTTAGGTTTGATAGGAGTGGCGGGATTTGTATTTCTTATCGTTTCTGCTCCTTATCGAATGGCGCGGATTACTTCGTTTATAGATCCGTGGTCCGACCCGTTAAATACAGGGTTTCAAATCATACAATCTCTCTACGCTGTCGGTCCAGGCGGATTATTTGGACTCGGATTTGGGGAAAGCCGGCAAAAATTTTACTATTTGCCAGAGCCTCAAACCGATTTTATTTTCTCTATTTTGGCGGAAGAGACCGGATTTATTGGTGGTGCTTTCGTGCTCGTATTATTTGGAATGGTGTTGTGGCGCGGAGTGGTGACTGCTTTACATGCACCGGATTTATTCGGTTCTTTTTTGGCCATTGGTGTCACCGGTGTTATCTTTATTCAAGTAATGATAAATATCGGAGTGGTTATCGGGTTGTTTCCGGTGACAGGAATTACGCTACCATTTTTGAGCTATGGAGGCTCATCGCTAACTTTGATGTTATTAGCTGTAGGGATCGTATTAAATATTACTCGACATCGAATGCGCGTTTCTTAAGTAGGAGGATACTATGAAAGTAATCGTTACCGGGGGCGGTACAGGTGGTCATATTTATCCTGCCTTAGCCCTCATCAAGGAAATGAAAAGATTCAATTCCGACGCACAATTTTTGTACGTCGGAACAGAAAATGGATTGGAAAGTGACATTGTACCACGGGCAAACATCCCCTTTCAAACAATCAACATTAGTGGTTTCAAGCGTAAGATATCTTTTCACAACGTTCGGACGGTGTGGCGTTTTTTACGTGCCATCAAACGTGCGAGGAAACTGATCGCTTCTTTTCAAGCAGACATCGTCATTGGCACAGGTGGATATGTGGCAGGACCAGTCGTCTATGCGGCAGCGAAAATGGGGGTGCCAACGATTATCCACGAACAAAATAGCGTGCCGGGCCTCACCAACAAATTTTTAAGCCGCTACGTCGATCGGGTTGCCGTTTCTTTTCGTGAATCGGCATCTTATTTTCCTAAAGAAAAAGTAGTAGTAACAGGTAACCCACGAGCATCAGAGGTGATCCATGCACGAGGGGATAATCCTTTTGAAGCAATCGGTTTGTCTACGAAAAAGAAGACGGTCGTCATTGTCGGAGGAAGTAGGGGAGCTCGCCCAATCAACGACGCTTTTATTGAAGCTCTTCCTCATGTGAAAGAGAAGGAGTGGCAATTTTTATATATAACTGGTTCTATTCACTATGATAAAATTATATTGGAAGTTGAAGAAGTCGGAAATCCAAAAAATGTGGTCATTAAACCTTTTATTCATGAGATGCCAGCCGTGTTGCGACATGCTGATTTAATTGTGGCTCGCGCGGGGGCGACGACGCTGGCGGAAATTACCGCCCTTGGATTACCTGCCATTTTGATTCCAAGCCCATACGTCACGAACAATCATCAAGAAAAAAATGCAAAAACATTGAGCGATCAAAAAGCGGCCATTTTACGAAAAGAACATGAAATAAATGGGAAAGTGCTATTACAAGATATCGACAAAATTTTATCAGATGAAAAAAAATGGAAGTTGATGCATCAAAGATCATTACAATTGGCTTATCCCGAAGCTGCTCAGAAAATGTATCAACTAATGGAGGAATTGATAACTCCTTCAAAATAAGGTGGGAGTGAGAAGTGTGCAAAGGATTGTAGATGAATTAAAAAAAGCAAACGTTGGTAGTGTGCGAACTAAAGAGCTTTTAAAACATCATACAACTTGGAAAATTGGAGGTCCGGCCGATATTTTCGTTGAACCGGATAGCGTGGAAGGGCTCGTTCGAGCGATGGAGATTATTCAATCGAACGATTTGCCATGGCGCGCTATTGGTCGCGGTTCCAATTTATTAGTAGATGATCGAGGCATTGAAGGGGTCGTCTTTAAGATTGGAAAACATTTAGATCATTTGGAGATAAACGATGAAGTGGTTCGTGTTGGAGCGGGTTTTCCCCTTGTTCGTCTCGCTACCGTTATTAGCATGAAAGGTCTTTCCGGTTTGGAATTTGCAGGAGGAATTCCTGGTTCGGTAGGTGGAGCAGTTTTCATGAACGCTGGAGCACACGGCTCAGACATGTCCCAAATTTTACTGGAAGCTCGCATCCTTTATCCGGACGGTAGGCTCCTTTGGCTATCCAATAAGGAAATGGACTACTCCTATCGAACATCGTGTCTGCAAAAAGAGAAGGGGATTTGTGTGGAAGCCCGTTTACAATTAAAAAAAGGAGAGAAAGAAACGGTTGTAAAAGAAATGAAAAAGCATAAAGAATATCGTCGCGAAACACAACCGTGGGATCATCCTTGCGCCGGAAGTGTATTTCGTAACCCACTTCCCCACCATGCGGGAGCGCTGATTGAAAAAGCCGGATTAAAAGGATTCCAAATTGGCGGTGCCCAAATATCACCAATGCACGGAAATTTTATCGTCAATGTAAATGAGGCATCGGCGTCGGATGTGTTAGCGCTCATTCAACACGCTCAAAAAACGGTAAAAAAAGAGTTTCAAATTGAGTTGCAGACGGAAGTAGAAATTGTGACACGCTCAAATTCATGAGATGGGAGGGGGAGAGAATGCCGGATAAAAAAGTAATTCCTCTCGATGATCGCATACCTGCACTTCAATCCCAACGAAAAAAACGCGCCAATCGTCGCCTTATTTTTTATCTCACTTTCTTTTTTCTTCTTATTTTGTTCGTCGTGTATTTCCAATCCCCTCTCAGCCACATTCGTCATATTACAGTGGAAGGTGCAGAGCATGTCGATGAACGATGGATTGTTGATGAAAGTGGAATCAAAATAGGAAATAGTATGTGGAATATTGATAAAGAGGAAGCGATGACAAACATCCATCAGTTAGAAGAAGTAGCGGATGTTCATATAGAAAGATCGCTCCCATCCACCATACATATTACGATTACAGAACACGAGCGAATTGCGTATGTTGATAAGAACGGGCGCTATATCCCAGTCCTTGAAAATGGAACGATTTTAACAGAACAATCGGTGAGTCATATTGATGCCGAAGCCCCTATTTTACATGGATTTTCAGATGAGACGCTTCTCCGCACATTCACAGAAGAGTTGAGCAAATTAGGGGATGGAGTAGCAAACAGAATTTCTGAAGTACACTTGACGGAACAATTGGCGAAAAACGGAGAAGTTCATCTATACATGACGGATGGCATTGAAGTAATTAGCACAATCGCTTCTTTTTCCGAACATATGGCAACATATCCAGGGGTAGCGCAAGAAATTGATCCGAATGAACCAGGCGTTCTCCATATGAAAATGAGTCCGTATTTTGAGTCCTTTGAGGTAGAAAGTGAAGATGAAGAACAGATGGAGTAATTGCTTTTCTTTTCATACTTTTTTCCTAACCTTATACGAGAAATCAGGTTATGCTTTTCCTTCTTGCGATTATCATGTAAACTTGCAGGAAAATAGAAAATACTTTTTTTGAAAGGAAATTCTATTTGTTTGTGGAATTGTAATAGTATTGAAAAGTAATCGTAACGATGACTTCTCATAAATACGTCATCTCATGTATAAAACCATGCTATGATAGAAAGAAGGAGTAAATTGAACAGTGTGAAAATGAAGCAGGAAATAGATGAAACGGAGGTGCCACACATTGAACAACGAAGATATCTACGTCAGCCTTGATATCGGTACATCCGGAGTTCGGGTTATTATCGGAGACATGTCGAGTGGGTCCCTCAAAGTAATCGGGGTTGGCAGTGCCAAATCAACAGGATTGAAAAAAGGAGCAATCGTAGATATTGATGAAACAGTAAAATCTATTCGGGAAGCAGTACAAGAAGCGGAACGAATGGTCGGACTTGAAATTAAACAAGTCATTGTCGGCGTGAACGGAAATCACATTGAAATTGAGCCGTGTAATGGTGTTGTTGCTGTATCAAGTACAGATAGAGAGATACGAAATGAAGACATCGAGCGCGTCCTTGATGCTGCGCAAGTTCTTTCTGTCCCTCCAGAAAGAGAAATCATCGATGTTATTCCAACGCAGTTTATCGTGGATGGTCTCGATGGTATTCATGACCCCCGCGGAATGCTAGGGGTTCGATTGGAAATGGAAGGTACCATAATTACAGGAACAAAAACAGCATTACATAATTTACTTCGTTGTGTGGAAAAAGCAGGTTTAACGATCGCAGACATTTGTTTATCCCCACTTGCTGCTGGTACTGTTGCGGTTTCGAAAGATGAAAAATCCTTGGGAGTTGCGCTAGTAGATATGGGGGGAGGCGGGACGACTGTTTCTGTCTTTCGGGAAGGGCGTTTAGAAGCGACATCTGTCATCCCAATTGGTGGTGACCATATTACAAATGATATTTCTGTCGGACTTCGCACAACGAAAGAGGAAGCAGAACGAATAAAAAGAGAACATGGACATGCGTATATTGACGAAGCATTAGATGAAGTAACTTTTGACGTTCAGACAATTGGAAGTGAAGAGACAGAAGAATATTCCCAATATGAAATTGCCCACATAATTGAACCTAGAATGGAAGAAATGTTTATTCTTATTGAAGATGAACTATTTAAACTCGGTTATCCGGAACTTCCTGGTGGCTATATTTTAACAGGTGGTACAGTGATGTTACCAGGAGCATTAGAACTTGCACAAGACATTTTGCGTCATAACGTGCGAGTGGCAGTGCCAGATTACATAGGAGTTCGTGAACCTATTTATACAACAGGAGTCGGGTTAATTGAGTTTGCTCATCAACACGTTAACATGCAAATTAGAGAAGCAGCATTTACCGTACAACCAAAAGATGAGAACGAAGAAGAATTGCTCGTTTCAGAAAAAAAGACAAAAAAGCAGAAAAGTTCCAATGGACCGGGGATGAAAACAAAAGTGAAAAACTTTTTCAAAGTGTTCTTTGAGTAAAAAATGGTTGAAAGAAGATTTGACGATTAGGAGGACCTTGAATGTTGGAATTTGAAATGGATATGGAACAGCTGGCACAAATAAAAGTAATTGGTGTTGGAGGCGGTGGTTCCAACGCAGTCAATCGCATGATTGAGCATGGACTCCAAGGAGTAGAGTTCATTGCAGTGAATACGGATGCCCAAGCATTACAGCTTTCCCAAGCGGAAACAAAATTGCAACTCGGGGCAAAGTTAACACGAGGGTTAGGAGCCGGGGCCAACCCGGAGATTGGAAAAAAAGCAGCGGAAGAGAGTAAAGAACAAATTGAAGAAGCGCTCACCGGCGCCGATATGGTATTTATTACTGCTGGAATGGGTGGCGGTACCGGAACAGGCGCTGCTCCGGTCATTGCAGAAGTGGCGAAGGAAATTGGCGCTTTAACGGTAGGGGTTGTGACTCGACCGTTTACTTTTGAAGGTAGAAAACGAGCGACACAAGCAGTGGCAGGAATTAGTGCGTTAAAAGAAAAAGTAGATACATTGATTGTCATACCAAATGATCGCTTATTGGAAATTGTAGATAAAAGTACCCCTATGTTAGAAGCCTTTCGGGAAGCGGATAATGTACTTCGTCAAGGGGTGCAAGGTATTTCGGACCTCATTGCAGTACCAGGTCTCATTAACTTAGACTTTGCCGATGTGAAGACAATTATGAGTGACAAAGGCTCAGCGTTAATGGGCATCGGGGTTGCCACCGGTGAAAACCGTGCTGCAGAAGCTGCGAAAAAAGCGATTTCAAGTCCACTACTTGAAACTTCTGTGGACGGTGCCCAAGGAGTGCTCATGAATATTACCGGCGGAGACAATTTAAGCCTTTTTGAAGTCCATGAAGCTGCAGAAATCGTATCTAGTGCTGCAGACCATGAAGTAAATATGATTTTTGGTTCGGTTATTAATGAGAATTTAGATGATGAAATTGTCGTCACTGTGATCGCGACAGGGTTTGATGAGCAACCGGAACAACAAGCTAGCACTCGCTCTCAGCGCCGTACGAACACAGCTCCGAATCGCACGGTGACGCAAAAGGAAGAGCGACCAATCACTGAAGAAGCAGCGACCGTGATGAGAAGAGAAGAACTGAAACAAGAAGAACCGGATACGTTAGATATTCCGACATTTTTACGTAATCGCCGTCGTCGGAAACAGTAACAGAAGAAATAATAAAAGAGTGATTTGTCCAGTCTGGCAAATCACTCTTTTATTGCATACAAGAAGATTTTACAAAAGAGATGAAAAGAAGCTAAAATCCCTATCATAATCTGACAGACTTTTAAATAGACTGCATATATAATCATGGTTACAAGAAGAGGTAGAAGAGAGTGGGTGATATACATATATTACTTAGATATTTTGTTTCTTCTCAATGTAGGCATTCATCTCATTTTGTTTCGAGGTACTGCACGTCTTTTAAAGACAACCATTACCACGAAGAGACTTTTCATTGCTTCAAGTGCTGGTGCATCAACCGTTTTTATTGTACTCACTCCTTTTGAAGAATGGTTAGTACACCCAGTTGGAAAAATAGTATGGTCTCTCGTCTTAGTATGGATCGGTTTTGGATATCGCTCTTTTCGTATGTTTCTGAAAACGTTATGCATGTTTTATATGACAAGTTTTGTCACAGCGGGAATTCTCATCGGACTTCATTCCTTTTATATGTCAGCGATTCATCCAACCGCACCACTTCCCCAAACCGTATTGTTTAGCCCGGTTCGTCAAGCATTGATCTTTCTTTCTCTTCCAGTATTGTGGGGAGGGCTTGTATGGATGGATAAAACAATGAAAGTACGCAAAATGGCTCACCAAAAAAATAAAAAAATATCTATTTCTATTGATGGCAAATGGATAGAAGGAATAGGACTTATTGATACAGGAAATCAATTAAAAGATCCATTCACGAAAAAACCGGTCTTGATTATGAATTTGTCATTATTAAAAACAATACTTACGGATAGACAGTATGCCCATTTAAGTGAAATCGTTGCGAAAAAAAATTGGGAAGAAGTGGGCTCTCTTAACTATTGGGAAGATAGATTTCGATTGATCCCGTATCGAACGGCCGGACATGAAATGAATATCATGCTTGCTCTCTGTTCAGACGTCGTTATCGTGCACGACCAAGATCATGACGTTTCTTTTCAATCTTTCCTCATCGGTTTAGACAAAAAAGAACTGTCCTCCACCGGTGAATTTCAAATCGTATTTCCTGCCGATGCATTCCATGAATCATGGGAGACAATTGCATAAATTGGGGATAGGAGGTAAGGGAAGTGCTTAAATTAAAATTGACCTTATTCTGGTATAAAGTGTTAAAAAAGTGTGGTTTAAAACCGGACGAACTTTATTATATTGGAGGAAGTGAAGCGCTGCCTCCCCCGCTTTCAAAAGAGGAAGAAGAACATCTCATTCAGCGATTACCGAAAGAGGATGAAGAAGCTCGTTCAATCCTCATCGAAAGAAATTTACGCCTTGTCGTATATATTGCCAGAAAATTTGAAAATACCGGTATTCATATTGAAGATTTAATCAGCATTGGAACGATTGGTTTAATTAAAGCTGTCAATACATTTAACCCGGAAAAGAAAATAAAATTAGCGACCTATGCTTCCCGTTGTATTGAAAATGAAATTCTTATGCATTTACGACGAACAAACAAATTGCGCTCAGAAATATCTTTTGATGAACCGTTAAATGTGGATTGGGATGGAAATGAGTTGTTACTATCCGACATTTTAGGAACAGAAGAAGATATTATTACGAAAGGGTTGGAACATAAAGTAGATCGCCGTCTCCTGCGGAAATCAATGGAAGTGCTAAATCCTCGGGAAAAAAAAATTATGGAAATGCGCTTTGGGTTATCTGGTGGCAAAGAAAAAACCCAAAAAGACGTGGCGGATTTGCTCGGAATTTCCCAATCTTATATTTCCCGTTTAGAAAAGAGAATTATCAAACGATTGCGAAAAGAGTTTAACAAAATGGTTTAATTTTCCTAAAAGCTATTTTTCGTGCGAAAGGTCGGCGAAAAATAGCTTTTTTCTATTCCATTGCATCGGTGCCAAACAGTTCCTAGTTTCTCGTTCTGCATAATTTTTCTCTCTCAGGACATACTGAACATGAACATACATGAAGGATATTTTATCCTCGACATCAAGGCTTGGGAGGGATCACGGTGGCACGAAGCAAGGTAGAAATATGTGGAGTAGATACATCTACACTCCCAGTACTTAAAAATGATGAGATGCGAAAACTTTTTCGTGACATGCAAAACGGAGACACCACGGCACGGGAAAAATTAGTCAACGGAAATTTAAGATTAGTGTTAAGCGTGATTCAACGTTTTAATAATCGCGGTGAATACATGGATGATTTATTTCAAGTAGGTTGTATTGGATTAATGAAATCCATTGACAATTTCGATCTCTCACAAAATGTTCGCTTTTCTACGTATGCGGTCCCTATGATTATCGGAGAAGTGAGGAGATATTTGCGGGATAATAATCCCATTAGAGTTTCCCGCTCGTTACGAGATATTGCTTATAAGGCACTGCAAGTTCGCGATCAACTCATGGCAGAAGAAAATCGTGAAAAAGAGCCTACCGTTCAAGAAATTGCTTCCAAGCTTGAGATTTCGAAAGAACAAGTCGTATTTGCCCTGGACTCCATTCAAGATCCTGTATCCTTGTTCGAACCGATTTATAACGATGGTGGTGACCCAATTCTCGTCATGGATCAAATTAGTGATGACACCGCCCAAGATAAAAAGTGGATCGATCAATTGGCGCTAGAAGAAGCGATGATCCAATTGGATAGTAGAGAAAAATTAATTTTAAGTATGCGCTTTTTCCAAGGAAAAACGCAAATGGAAGTGGCAGATGAAATTGGCATTTCCCAAGCACAAGTTTCGCGTTTAGAAAAGGCAGCGATTAAACAAATGAACCGGAGAGCAACAATGTGATAAGAGACAAGGAGCTGTCCAAAAAGTCATGATTGAAGACTTTTTGGACATTTTTTTGTTACCTCTTCATCAAAAATTGCTTCTGGAAACGCCTCTTGGCCGAATAGGCATGTTTCCAACACCAAATGGTTGATGGAAATAAGTCATGGATAGTCATGCCATCGTTTCATATAAAAATAGCTAATGGAAGCAGGCCATGAATGGCTCATAACACTGTTTCATTCAAAAATAGCTAATGGAAGCAAGCCATGGATCGCTCATGCCACCGTTTCATTCAAAAATAGTTTATGGAAACAAGCTATGAATGGATCATGGCACCGTTTCGATCCAAACACCATTGTGAAAGCAATCCATGCACGATGTATGGCGCCGTTTCAGCGCTAAATGATTGTTAAAAGGAACTCTCGATTTATTTTTCAGGACTTATTAGACAGCCTCTTTTTCATTTCTTTTTTGAAAAGGTGTCACATACAATGAGAGTAAGAAAAGGAGAAAAAGGGGAAACGAAGATGAGAATAACAGACTTGCAAACGAAAGATATCGTCAATATGCATACGGGGAAACGACTTGGTCATGCCGGAGATATTGATATCAACGTGGAAACAGGCCAAATCGAAGCGATCATTATTGGTGGAGCAGGGAAAGTGATGACGTTATTTAATCGGGATCAAGAATACATCATTCCGTGGTCAAACATAGTGAAAATAGGTTCCGATGTCATATTAGTGAATTTGTATGACAATGAAGGAGAATGAAGGAAAGCACTCGCATTTCTATGGAAAAGAGACAAAATGTGTTAAAATAAGAACATTCAGAAGAGAAAAAGATGAAGAAGAAAGGAAAATTTCGGCTATGAATGATCCTTTTTTTCGACAGAACGAGCGGTATTTTACGATAAACATCCCTCCCTTTTCTACGTCTAAAAGCCTTGTGGCGGGAATGACAACAAGACAAGGTGGAAAAGGGACACCTCCGTTTTATTCTTTCAATATGGCAAGCTATACTGGGGATGATGAGACGATTGTTTACGAGAACCGCAAATTGCTCGCTTCTGATATATCTTTCCCACTGTCTCAATGGCGCGGAGCAACCCAAGTACATGGGCGTCGCTTAATGAAAGTGACAAGTGATCAAGGGAGCGATGACCGATTGGGCTTAAAAATGATAGGAGAAGCCGATGGATTGTATACGACGGAAAAAAATATATTGCTCGTTAGTTTTTATGCGGACTGTGTGCCTTTATTTATTTACGTTCCATCCCGAGAATTAATCGGTTTGCTCCACGCCGGGTGGAAAGGAACGGCCGAGCAAATTGGCCCGAAAAGTATCGCGATTTTAAGGAAGGAAGAACGAATAGATCCATCAGAGGTCCACGTTGTGATCGGTCCGGCTATTTCTCACAAAGTATACGAAGTAGATGATACAGTCATTCAAAAAATGAAAGCTATTCTCCCGCCCGGTGCACGCGCACCGTGGACAAAAACGAGAGATTCTCATTATTTATTGGATTTAAAAGAAATGAATCGTCTTCTTTTCCTGTCCTCTGGAGTCAAAAAAGAAAACATGGCTGTCAGTCAATATTGTACATATTCAGAAAAAGAAACGTTTTTTTCGTATCGAAGAGATCAAGGCCACACTGGTCGAATGATGACTTTTATCGGATGGAAGGATTGTTAGAGAAAGGAGATCGTACGAAGTGTCGGTGGAAGAAAATTTACAGCAAGTGAATCAAGTCATCCAATCAGCATGTGAAAAAGTCGGTCGAAAGAAAGAAGAAGTGACGATTGTAGCCGTTACGAAGTATGTCGGTAACGATAAAACAAAAGAAGTTCTTGAAGCAGGGATAGAACACATTGGAGAAAACCGCGTGGAAGGAGCATTGGAAAAATGGGAAGCCTTTCAAGGACAAGCAAACTTTCATTTCATTGGGACGTTGCAATCGCGAAAAGTAAAACAAGTAATTGATAAATATGATTATTTTCATTCATTAGATCGTCCATCGCTCGCAAAAGAATTTCAAAAGCGATGTCCAGAAGGAAAAAAAATACGTTGTTTTGTACAAGTCAACGTGTCAGGAGAAGCTTCTAAGTTTGGTCTTGCACCTGAGGAAACCATTCCGTTTATTGAATCGTTAAAAGACTACCCTGCCATTGAAGTTATTGGGCTGATGACCATGGCTCCTTTTGAAGAAGATCCAGAAAAGACGCGACCGGTCTTCCGAGGCTTAAGAGAATTACGGGATGAAGTACAATCACAACGTTTTCCGCATGCACCATGTACAGAACTGTCGATGGGCATGTCCAATGACTATCATATTGCGGTGGAAGAAGGTGCTACAATTGTTCGTCTCGGCTCGGTATTAATGAATGAATAGGGGGAGGAGACATGAGTATCAAATCAAAATTCCGACGTTTTTTTGAATTGGAAGATGAGGTGTTGGAGGAAGAAGTAGAAGTAGAGTCAGAGAATAGAAACGTAGACGAAAGACAAGCGTCGTCAGAAAAAAATGTCGTCAGTTTACAAAGTGTTCAACAGATGACAAAAGTCATTTTGATCGAACCGAGAGATTACGCGGAAGTGCAAGACATTGCCGATCACCTCAAAAACAGAAAAGCCGTAGTGATAAATACCCACCGCGTTTCAAAAGAACAGGCACGACGTATTGTTGATTTTTTAAGTGGAACCGTATACGCTATTGGCGGTGACATACAAAAAGTAGGAACTGGGATTTTTCTCTGTACGCCGGATAATATTGATGTCACCGGAACGATATCAGAAGTGTTCCATCAATCGTCAAATGATTGGGATTAAAGGGGAAGGTGCCTTATGGAAGCAATTGGAGCTATATTATTAATAGGTATGCAAATTTACTCTTATGTCATTATTATTTATATTTTAATGTCTTGGTTTCCTAATGCTAGGGAATCTTCGTTTGGGCAAATGCTCGGCTCTATCGTAGAGCCTTATTTGGAACCGTTTCGAAAATTTATTCCTCCTCTTGGTATGATTGATATTTCACCGATTGTAGCGATTATCGCTCTTCACTTTGCTCGCTTTGGTGTACAAGCATTGTTTTTCGGGTGAGAGAAATGACGATATTAGACCATTTCCGAAAAGAAGAACATCCTTTTGTAGAACAAGCGTTAGAGTGGAAAGAAGGAGTAGAGACGCGCTATGAACGAAAACTAACAGAGTTTTTAGATCCAAGGGAACAGGCGATTTTATCGTCGATCGTTGGAAAAGATGAGACCGTGTTCCTTTCCTTTTGGGGCGGTCAAGCAAATAGCGAAAGAAAGCGAGCGATTCTTTATCCATTTTATGAAGAAGTGACGGAAGAAGATTTTGAACTCGTTTTATTTGAAATCATTTATCCGAACAAATTCATTACATTAAGCCATCGCGATTGTTTAGGAGCACTATTAAATATTGGTTTAGTCCGTCAAAAATTTGGTGATATCATTGAAGGGGAAGGTTGTTTTCAATTCCTCACCACAAAAGAAGTCTCGATGTTCGTTCAAACGAATCTTGAAAAAGTGGGACAAGCGTCTGTCACATTAAAGGAAAAACCACTCCATCATCTTTTACCAATGAAAGAAGAATGGAAAGAAAAAACAGGATTTGTATCCTCATTACGTCTGGATGCATTGCTGTCTGAAATGTATCATCTATCTCGCAACAAAGTACTCCCATATATTGAAAAAAAACGAGTGAAAGTAAATTGGCAACTGATGGATGATCCTTCCTATCCTTTAGAAGCGGGCGACTATTTATCTGTTCGTGGCCTTGGTCGAAGAAAACTGTTTGCAATTGATGGAGAAACGAAAAAAGGTCGTTTGCGTATTCGTTATGGAGAAATGCTTGAAACTTAAAAAAAGGGAATCTTTAAAAGTTGTCGAAACATAACTCATAAAACCGTTAGCGGCTGGAGGTGCAGCAATTTGCCATTAACACCATTGGATATTCATAATAAAGAATTTACAAGAGGATTTCGTGGTTACGACGAAGATGAAGTGAATGAGTTTTTAGATCAAGTGATTAAAGATTATGAAATGGTCATTCGCGAAAAAAATGAATTGTTTGCGAAAGTAAATGAACTGGAAGAAAGATTAGAACATTTTGCTGACATGGAAGAGACATTAAACAAATCGATTCTTGTCGCGCAAGAATCGGCGGAAGATGTGAGAAGAAACGCAAAAAAAGAGGCGGAACTCATCGTTCGGGAAGCGGAAAAAAACGCCGATCGTATTATCAATGACGCGTTAGCGAAATCTCGTAAAATTGAGTTGGAAATAGAAGAGTTAAAGAAACAAGCATCGGTGTATCGCATGCGCTTCAAAATGTTGATTGAAGCGCAATTAGAAATGTTACATAATGATCGCTGGGATGAAGTGATCGATGAAGAACCGGAAGAGCATGAAACACAAGAACACAATCAAGTTGACTAAATGAAACCAATTGTTCTATAATTTCTTCAGAATAAAGCGGTCAGAACTTCTCTATTTGGGAGAATCACCGCAGAAAGAGATAATCAGCTTATCTCAAAGAGTAGTGGTGCTGAACACGCCGACAGTGTATACGTTTTACGAAAAGTTCGTGGCGTAGAACTGGAAGCTCGTCATCTTAATGACAAGTAGTTCACTTTTTATGTGATACAAAGACATAAATAAAAACGAAGAAAGGGACGCGCTGTTTTATTCGTTTCTGTTAGCGAGCTGTGGATGGTGGGAGCACGGTAGAAACGACAAAACAGACATCACCCTGGAGTTCTGATACTGAAAAATAAGTAAGTGTCAGCGGTTGGAACCGTTACTACAATGAGTAGGTATGCGTGTTTTCACGTGCATACAAGAAGGGTGGCACCGCGAGTACAACTCGTCCCTTGTCAGGGATGGGTTGTTTTTTTATTTTAACGTATCGTTGAGGAGGATAAATTGGAATGAGTTACAAAGAAACGTTATTAATGCCGAAAACGAAATTTCCGATGCGAGGAAATTTACCAAATCGGGAACCAGAAATGCAAAAAAAGTGGGACGAAGAAAAAATTTATGAAAAAGTACAGGAACGTACGAAAGGAAGACCGTTATTCGTTCTTCACGATGGACCTCCTTATGCCAATGGAGATATTCATATTGGGCATGCACTCAATAAAATCATTAAAGATATGATCATTCGGTACAAATCGATGAGTGGCTATCATGCTCCGTATGTACCTGGCTGGGATACGCACGGATTACCGATTGAAACAGCTCTTACGAAAAATAAAAAAGTGGATCGCAAAAAAATGTCCGTGGCCGAGTTTAGAAAATTATGTGAAGAATATGCACTGGAACAAATTGATCGGCAACGAGAGCAATTTAAACGGCTCGGTGTCCGTGGTGATTGGGAGAATCCATACATTACTTTGACACACGATTATGAAGCGGCTCAAATTAAAGTGTTTGGGGAAATGGCGAAAAAAGGTCACATTTACAAAGGAAAGAAGCCAGTTTATTGGTCTCCATCGTCAGAATCAGCCCTTGCAGAAGCAGAGATTGAGTATCACGATAAACGTTCCCCTTCTATTTACGTATCTTTTTCTGTGAAAGACGGAAAAAATGTGTTAGATGGCGATGAAAAATTTATTATTTGGACAACAACACCTTGGACGATTCCTGCGAACTTAGCGATTGCGGTTCATCCAAATGTGACGTACGCTGTCGTAGAAGTGAATCAAAATAAATTTGTCGTAGCAGAACAGTTGGTTGAACAATTAACGCACGAACTGCAGTGGGAACAGCCGGTGGTTGCACGTACCATTCCTGGTCATCAATTAGAACATGTCATGACTACCCATCCCATTTATGGCCGCGATTCCCTCGTCGTGTTAGGGGATCACGTGACGCTTGACGCTGGGACAGGATGCGTTCACACCGCGCCAGGTCACGGGGAAGATGACTATATCGCCGGTCAAAAATACGGGTTAGAGACATTGTGTCCTGTGGATGATAAAGGGTATTTTACCGAAGAAGCGCCAGGATTTGAAGGTCTCTTTTATGATGATGCCAATAAAGTGGTCACCCAAAAGTTAGAAGAACTAGGGGCGCTGTTAAAACTAGACTTTGTCACTCACTCGTATCCTCACGATTGGAGAACGAAAAAACCGGTGATTTTCCGTGCAACTTCGCAATGGTTTGCTTCCATCGAAAACTTCCGGGAAGACTTATTAAAAGAGATTAAAAATGTAAGGTGGCTTCCGGAATGGGGCGAACAGCGACTTTATAATATGGTGCGTGATCGAGGTGACTGGTGTATTTCCCGTCAACGTGCTTGGGGCGTACCTATCCCGATTTTTTATGGAGAAGATGGGGAGCCGATCATTACGGATGAAACGATCCAACATGTCTCCGACTTATTCCGCAAACACGGGTCTAACATTTGGTTTGAATGGGAGACAAAGGACTTACTTCCGGAAGGATTTACGTCCGAACATAGCCCGAATGGTGAATTCACGCGAGAAATGGATATTATGGATGTTTGGTTCGATAGTGGATCGTCCCATCAAGCGGTGCTAGAGGAAAGTGAAGAATTAGTACGACCAGCAGATATGTATTTGGAAGGATCGGATCAATATCGCGGTTGGTTTAACTCTTCCCTTTCTACAAGTGTAGCTACTACTGGAAAAGCACCGTATAAAATGGTATTAAGCCATGGCTTCGTTTTAGATGGAGAAGGGCGAAAGATGAGTAAATCGCTCGGGAACGTCATCGTTCCAAATAAAGTGATGAAGCAATTAGGAGCGGATATTTTACGTCTTTGGGTTGCTTCTGTAGACTATCGAGGAGACGTTCGCATTTCAGATTCGATTTTAAAACAAGTGTCGGAAGCATATCGGAAAATGCGAAATACGTTCCGTTTTATGTTAGGAAATTTACATGACTTTTCCCCTTCCAGCCATCGCGTCCAAGACGAACAATTTTCAGAATTAGATCGTTATATGATTTTAAAAAGAAATGATGTTATTCAAAAGGTTAAGGAATCTTATGATGCCTATGATTTTGCCGGCGTGTATCATGCGATTCACAATTTCTGCACGATTGATTTAAGTTCCTTTTATTTAGACATCGCGAAAGATATCCTTTATATTGAACATAGCAACCATCCGAAACGTCGTGCAATGCAAACCGTCATATATGATACGATTGTTGCGCTTGCAAAGTTAGTGGCGCCAATTTTGCCTCATACTGCAGAAGAAGTGTATAGCTATATTCCTGAGACAGAAGCAGACAGCGTGCAACTAACAGACATGCCAAATGAATATCCATTAAAAGAATCAGAACAGTTACGGGATAAATGGGATCAACTAATGGCAGTTCGTGATGAAGTGTTAAAAGCACTGGAAGAAGCTCGGAATGAAAAAGTCATTGGTAAGTCATTAGCCGCTTCCGTCATCCTTTATCCAAAAGATTCCGTTCGTTCATTGCTTCAAGAAATGGAAGAGGAATTAGCGGAACTGTTTATCGTCTCACATGTGACGATTAGTGCCGAGAACGCTCCTTCTTCTGCGGAAGCCTTTGCACTAACGGAAGTTCTTGTCCAACCAGCGCAAGGAGAGACTTGTGAACGTTGCTGGAAGGTAACGGAAACGGTCGGTACGGAAGAAAAACATCCTACATTATGTACCCGTTGTGCATCCATTGTAGAAGAACATTATAGCGAGATTCAATAATCAGTGAAAGGAGGCGTCTTTACGCCTTCTTTCTCCATCATGACAAAAATAAAGAGGTAGAATTATGGTCATTTACTATTATGTGCTTGCCCTCCTTATTATCGGGATCGATCAATTGACAAAATATCTCGTCGTTCATTATATGGAAATTGGTGAAAGCATCGAAGTCATTCCTTCATTTTTTTACATTACATCTCACCGGAATGCTGGAGCAGCCTTTGGTATTTTACAAGGACAAATGTGGTTGTTTTACATTGCCACGATCGTGGTCATTTTTTTCGTCGTCTATTATTTACAAAAACATGGGCGTGAAAGCCGTATGATAGGAATCCCTCTTGCTCTCATCCTTGGTGGGGCGATCGGGAATTTTATCGATCGCTTATTGTTCCAAGAAGTGGTCGACTTTTTGAACGTTTATATATTTACATACAATTATCCTATTTTTAACGTAGCAGATTCTGCGCTTGTTGTCGGAGTGATTCTGTTAATGATGAAAATAATAATGGACGATCGAAAAGAAAAGAGGCAACAACATGGAAACTAAAAAGTCTTGGAAAATCGCTGAAGATGGTGTCGGGGAAAGAGTGGATAAACATGTCGCAGCACATACGAATATGTCACGACAATCGGTCCAAACATTGATTAAAGAAGGGAATATTTTAGTTAACAATAAGCAGGTGAAAAATAATTATGTATTGGCACGTGATGATGAAATTAGTATTGCCATTCAGGAAAGGACATCTTTTTCCCTCAAACCAGAGCCGATGTCACTGGATGTCCGCTATGAAGATGAACATTTACTCATTGTCAATAAACCGCGTGGGCTTGTTGTTCATCCTGCTCCGGGGCATGCGACAGGAACTCTCCTACATGGGCTTTTGGCATACACTTCTTTATCGGATGTATATGGAGAGGAACGTCAAGGAATTGTGCATCGCATTGATAAAGACACCTCAGGACTTCTCCTCATTGCCAAACATAATGACGTACATGAACGATTAGCGGAGCAATTAAAACATAGAAACATTGAAAGAAAATACAAAGCAATCGTTCATGGGTCCATTTTACATGAGAAAGGAACGATCGATGCTCCCATCGGTCGAGATCCGAAAAATCGAAAACGAATGGCAGTAACTGACCATCACGGGAAAGAAGCAGTAACGTATTTTCAAGTGCTGGAAAGATTTCAAGACTACACGTTTGTCGAATGTGAATTAGTCACTGGTCGCACCCATCAAATCCGCGTGCATATGGCGTACATCGGTCATCCGGTTGCAGGAGACCCTCTTTATGGACGGAAGAAAACATTACCGATTGACGGACAAGCGTTACATGCATTTTCGTTGACATTTGTACACCCGATGACAGACGAGACCATTGCAATTGAAGCACCTCTTCCAGATGATATGGTGAAGGAATTGGAAAAATTAAAAAATACACCTTGACCAATGGAGAGAATTTTGTCATAATGAAGCAAATCACATTTCCTTTAACATCAGTCCCGTGAGGCTGAGAAGGATGAAAACACCTAGCGAGTGAACATGGAAGTAATTGGACGCTCGTTGTATGCCCATATAGGTATATCATCCTCTTGCCCCTGCGGGTGAGAGGATTTTTTATGTAAGGAGGTTTTATTGTTGTGAAAGAAGAACGCGTTTTATTAGATGATCAAGCCATTCGCCGAGCGCTTACCCGTATATCCCATGAAATTATCGAGCGAAATAAAGGGATTGATGATTGTGTTCTCATCGGGATTAAGACGAGAGGAATTTATATTGCCAATCGCCTTCAGTCCAATATTCAAAAAATAGAAGGGGTAGATATACCAGTTGGGGAAGTGGATATTACGCTTTATCGGGATGATTTAAGTCATCGAAATGACAGTTTAGACCCGGAGTTAAAAGGAACGAATATACCGGTGAATATTGAAAACAAAAAAATTGTTTTAGTAGATGACGTTCTTTACACCGGCCGTACTGTACGGGCAGCCATGGATGCGGTGATTGATCTCGGACGACCTGCGCAAATACAACTAGCAGTGTTAATCGATCGCGGCCATCGCGAGCTTCCGATACGTCCAGATTACGTTGGGAAAAATGTACCGACAGCAAAAAATGAAATGATTGCTGTTCATTTGAAAGAAACAGACGATAGAGAAACCGTGACCATTCAACAACGTCCGACATAAGCACCCTCTTTAAATCAGTCCGGGAGGCTGAAAAGAGGTATAAAGTGAAGCGATTGTTCAGGAATCGCTTGACATTGTACCTCTTTGCCTCATGTGAGGGAAAGAGTTTTTTTATGCCCTTGCTGAAAAGGATATAGTAACTGATCGATTAGTCTGAGTGGTATGGCGGAGATTTTATGGGAGGTATCCAATGGACGAGCAAATCAATGTGAAAATTCGTGAAATACCTAAATGGCACACGTGGTTTTTCCTAAGTATTCAACATTTATTTGCCATGTTTGGCGCAACCATTCTCGTTCCGTTATTAACGGGATTAAATCCATCTGTTGCCTTAATTTCTAGTGGACTTGGAACACTTTCTTACTTGTTCATTACGAGAGGAAAAATTCCTGCTTATCTCGGCTCTTCCTTTGCCTTTATCATGCCTATTATTGCAGCGATGACCATCGGTGGACCTGAAGGAGTCATGATTGGAACTTTTGCTGCAGGAATGGTGTATGGCATTGTCGCTTTGTTCATGAAAACGACAGGGGTGGAGTGGTTAATGAATCTTCTCCCGCCGGTTGTTGTTGGCCCCGTAATTATGGTGATTGGGTTGGGACTAGCAGGAACAGCGATTGACATGGCGATGAACTTCGATGAGACGACCGGGCAATATGTGGACCCAATGCTTCATTTATCCGTTGCATTGTTCACCTTATTTATTGCCATTATTGCATCTGTCTTTTTTCGGGGATTTTTCAACTTAATCCCGATTTTACTTGGAATTGTAGGTGGATATATTCTTGCGGCTATCATTGGATTCATTGATTTTACAGAGATTCAAGCAGCCCCTTGGTTGTATATTCCGTCCTTTGTCACTCCGTTTGTTACCTTTACTCCGGAATGGTCGTGGACAATTCTTTTTATCATGGCACCGATCGCAGTGGTAACCATTGCCGAGCATATTGGGGATCAAATGGTGTTAAGTAAGGTAGTAGGAAAAAATTTTCTCAAAGATCCCGGACTGCACCGCTCGATTTTAGGAGATGGCGTGGCCACGATGATTGCTTCTTTCATCGGAGGCCCACCGAATACGACTTATGGAGAAAATATCGGTGTTCTTGCCATTACTCGTGTCTTTAGCGTATTTGTCATTGGCGGAGCGGCAATATTAGCGATTCTTTTCGGATTCATTGGGAAAGTGGAAGCGATCATTGCGAGCATTCCAGGAGCCGTCATGGGAGGTGTTTCCATACTTCTCTTTGGAATTATCGCTTCCTCTGGTTTACGCATGCTTATCGACAATGAAGTCGATATCGGCAAAAAAAGAAATTTAATTATCACTTCCGTTATTCTTGTCACCGGCATTGGCGGTGCATTTATTCCTGTGAACGAGCATTTAGAAATCACAGGAATGGCGCTTGCAACCATTCTTGGAATGATACTTCATCAAGTCTTGCCACAGAAACAACTAGGTTATGGAAACGGAGCAATGTTTCGTTCGTTAGAAGATCAAAGCAAATGAAAGAACCTTCGATCATTTGAAAAAGGAAGGGAATGATTTTCATGGGAAATCATTATGATAAACAGAAAAAGCCAACGCATGTTTTAACTGTGGAAAATTGGGAGAATGATGAGATTTATGCCCTTCTGGAGCGCGCCCAATCTTTTCAAACTTCTTCTCGTTCCTTTATTCATGAACAGTTGTTTGCAGCCAATTTATTTTTTGAACCGAGCACAAGAACGAAAATTAGTTTTGAAGCGGCAGAAAGAAAATTAGGCTTACAAGTCCTTCCTTTTGAAGCGAATACGTCCAGTATTAAAAAGGGAGAAACTCTTTATGATACAGTAAAGACGTTGGAAAGTATCGGTGTGGATGTTGTTGTCATTCGTCATAGTCAAGAACGGTATTTTGATGAATTGATGGATGCAATTCACATTCCGATCATTAATGGCGGTGATGGTTGCGGTCACCATCCAACCCAATCTTTTCTCGATTTGCTCACAATCCAACAAGAATTTCAAACTTTTGAAGATGTCAACATTGTCATCGCGGGGGATATTTCCCACAGTCGTGTGGCTCGCTCCAACATATATTTACTGGAACGATTAGGGGCGAAAGTATACGTAGCCGGTCCGAAAGAATGGATGTCGGAGGAATGGATGGCTCGTTACGTCACCATGGATGAAGCGGTAGAAATTGCGGATGTGATGATGATGCTTCGAATTCAACATGAACGACATGCCGTTAAAATGGTGGCAGGTCCAGCAGAATACCATGAAACATACGGATTGACGGTCGAACGAGAAAAACGGATGAAACCAACGAGCATCATCATGCATCCTGCTCCGATCAATCGAGGAGTAGAGATTGCCAGTGAATTAGTAGAATGTGAGCGTTCCCGCATATTTAAACAAATGACTAATGGAGTGTACGTACGGATGGCCGTGCTCGAATACGTTTTAGAAAGACGATAAAGAATACTTTGAAGGAGGAGTAGCGATGAACGGTTGGATTACGAATGGCGTAGTGTTTACAAAAGACGAAACATTAGTGAAAACGGATGTGGAAGTAAAAGACGGGAAAATTGCAACAGTTGGGAAAGCCCCAACGGAAGCAAACATCATCATTGATGCAAAAGAAAAATTACTCTCTCCTGGCTTTATTGATGTCCATGTTCATCTTCGGGAGCCGGGGGGAGAACATAAAGAAACGATTGCAACCGGGACGAAAGCAGCGGCAAAAGGCGGTTTTACTACCGTTTGTCCGATGCCGAATACGCGCCCGGTACCGGATACGGTGGAAGAAATGGATAAGCTGTGGGAGAGAATTCGCGCTTCTGCGGTCGTTCGCGTGTTACCATATGCGTCCATTACCATTCGGCAGTTAGGAAAAGAACGGACGGATTTTAAAGGGCTGAAAGAAGCCGGTGCTTTTGCTTTTACCGATGACGGAGTAGGCGTGCAAGACGCATCGGTCATGTATGAAGCGATGAGAGAAGCAGCACGGGTAGGTCTGCCAATTGTCGCTCATTGTGAAGAAAACACATTAATATACGGCGGCAGTGTTCACGACGGACAATTTGCGAAAAAACATCGTGTGAAAGGAATTCCATCGGTTTGTGAGTCGGTACATATTGCTCGCGATGTGCTTTTAGCAGAAGAAACGGGTGCTCATTATCACGTTTGTCACGTCAGTACGAAAGAATCTGTGCGCGTCATTCGCGATGCGAAAAAAGCGGGAATTCACGTGACGGCGGAAGTCACCCCACATCATTTATTACTTTGTGAGGAAGATATTCCGTCTCCCGACCCGAACTATAAAATGAATCCACCGCTTCGTTCCAAAGAAGATCAAGAGGCATTAATCGAAGGCTGGTTAGACGGAACGATTGATTTTATCGCGACAGACCACGCGCCTCATACGGAGGAAGAAAAAGGGGTTGGGATAGAGAGAGCACCCTTTGGTATTGTTGGGCTTGAAACTGCTTTTCCGCTAATGTATCAACATTTTGTTGAGACAAAAACATGTTCGTTAGAATTTTTATTATCGTCTCTTACCCTTCATCCGAAAGAAGTCTTTCAGATCGATGGCGGGGTGATTCAAGAAGGAGAAAGAGCGGACCTTACCCTCATTGATTTGGAGAAAGAATACACAATTGATCCGAGCACATTTGTTTCAAAAGGAAAAAATACACCATTTACCGATTGGAAAGCAAAAGGAGAGCCGGTGTGGACGATGGTGGAAGGGCATGTTGTTTATGAGAAAGGGGACAAGTAACCATGAATCGTAAGCTCATCTTAGAAAATGGGGCCGTGTTCGAAGGAAAAGCTTTTGGAAGTGAACGGGAATGTACGGGAGAAGTAATTTTTACGACGAGCATGACCGGATATCAAGAGCTCTTGTCTGACCCCTCTAGTTGTGACTATTTAATGACAATGACTTATCCTCTCGTTGGAAACTACGGGATTAATCGGGATGATTTTGAATCTCTCCATCCTTCTGTCGGAGGAGTGATTGTAAAAGAACATGCAACGTATCCGAGTAACTTTCGTAGCATCATGAGTTTAGATGAATGGTTAAAAGAAAAAGACATCCCGGGGATTGCTGGTATTGATACGAGAAAGCTGACACGTATGCTTCAAAAAGACGGAACGCTCATAGGACGAATCACTTCCATGAAAAGAGAAGAGACGGATACAATTGAGGAATTACGGGCGTTTCAGCCATCTCGAGATCGGGTCAAAAAAGTATCGACGAAAAATGCCTATCACGTTCCTGGCTCTGGCAAACGATTGGTGTTACTCGATTTCGGGGTGAAACATAGCATCGTAAAAAGTTTAATTGAACGGGAAGCCGATATTTTTGTCCTACCTTACGACACGAGTTACGAAGAAGTGATGACATATCATCCTGATGGAATCGTGTTAAGTAACGGTCCGGGGAACCCTGAAGATGTGAGAGAATCCATGAAGACAGTTAAATCGTTTATTGGGAAAGTTCCTCTCTTTGGAATCGGACTTGGCTTTCAGTTGATTTGTCTTGCATCTGGTGCGAAAACAATGAAAATGGCGACCGGACATCACGGAACGAGTCATCCGGTAAAAGATTTACGCAAAAACCACGTCTATATGACTTCTCAAAACCATGCGTATACGGTAGCGCGTGAATCCCTTCGTTCTACTTCTTTGGAAGTGACGCACATTCATGTCAATGATGGGACAGTTGAGGGAGTCGCGCATAAAACGGAGCCGGTATTTGGTGTACAGTTTCATCCCGAAGCAAGTCCAGGACCGAGGGATATGAACGATATTTTTGACAGTTTTATCACGCGTATGGATGCGGAGAAACCTACGTATTAATAGGAGAGATATTATGCCAAAACGTACTGATATTCACAAGATTCTCGTCATTGGATCAGGTCCAATTGTCATTGGACAAGCAGCAGAATTTGATTACGCCGGAACGCAAGCTTGTCAAGCGTTAAAAGAAGAAGGATACGAAGTCGTGTTAATTAACTCAAACCCAGCGACGATTATGACGGATACAAATATGGCAGACAAAGTATATATCGAGCCGATTACGCTAGACTTCGTATCACGCGTCATTCGGAAAGAAAGACCTGACGCCATCTTACCAACTCTTGGCGGTCAAACAGGTTTAAATATGGCGATGGAGCTTCATCGGGAAGGAATTTTAGAAGAATTTAATATTACCTTGCTTGGAACAGAGTTAGAAGCGATCGAACAAGCAGAAGACCGGGAGCAGTTCCGAGCTCTCATGCACGAATTAAATGAACCGGTGCCGGAAAGCGAAATCATTCATTCGTTGGAAGAAGCGAAAGAGTTTGTCGCACAAATCGGTTACCCGGTCATTGTCCGTCCTGCTTATACGTTAGGAGGAACTGGTGGTGGGCTTGTTGACAATGAAGAAGAACTCGAAGAAATTGTCGCTTCTGGCTTAAAATATAGCCCTGTTTCCCAATGTTTAATTGAAAAAAGCATCGCCGGATTTAAAGAAGTGGAATACGAAGTGATGCGAGACGCGAAAGGACAAAGTTTAGTCATTTGCAACATGGAAAATGTCGATCCCGTCGGTATTCATACCGGAGACTCTATCGTTGTTGCGCCGAGTCTAACGCTCTCGGACCGGGAGTATCAAATGCTGCGCCACTCTTCTTTAAAAATCATTGAAGCATTAGGAATTGAAGGGGGCTGTAACGTCCAATTCGCCCTGTCACCAGATAGCTTTGATTATTACATTATCGAAGTCAACCCGAGAGTGAGTCGCTCTTCTGCGTTAGCATCAAAAGCGACCGGGTACCCAATTGCGAAAATAGCTGCCAAAATAGCGTGCGGATATTTTCTTGATGAGTTGAAAAATCCTATCACCGGAACGACGTATGCCAGCTTCGAACCGTCTCTTGACTATATCGTCACGAAAATCCCGCGCTGGCCCTTTGATAAATTTGAAGCGGCAAATCGTACTCTTGGCACACAAATGAAAGCGACGGGAGAAATCATGGCAATTGGGCGTACTTTTGAAGAATCATTAATGAAAGGGATTCGTTCATTGGAAATGGATCGCCTTCATCTGTACGATGATACGCATCAAACGATGGATGAGGATGAAATCATTTCGAAACTAGAAAAAGCAGAAGATGAACGACTATTTGTCATCGGAGAAGCGTTTCGTCGTGGTTGGTCGGTGGAATCGGTCCATAAACATACTGCCATTGACCGCTTTTTCTTAGAAAAAATTAATGGAATTGTACAATTAAGCGAAGAATTAAAAGAGGTTCCAGGAAATATAGAAAAGCTTATGCAAGCAAAATCGGTTGGAATTGCGGATGTGACCATTGCAGACATGTGGCACTGGACGGAATTAGAAGTGTATCAATTCCGAAAAGAACATGGAATCACACCGGTGTTCAAGACGGTGGATACGTGTGCGGCGGAATACGAAACAGAAACTCCTTATTATTACTCGACGTATGAAGAAGAAAACGAAAGCGAGAAAACAGATAAACCATCCATTCTCGTTCTTGGCTCCGGTCCGATTCGAATTGGTCAAGGGGTGGAGTTTGATTACGCAACCGTTCATACCGTTTGGGCGTTACAAGAAGAGGGCTACGAAGCGATTATTATTAACAACAACCCGGAGACGGTCTCTACCGATTTTAGCATTTCTGACAAATTATATTTCGAGCCCCTCACGTTAGAAGATGTGATGCATGTCATTGAATTAGAACAACCGGAAGGGGTGATCGTTCAGTTTGGCGGACAAACGGCGATTAATTTAGCGGACGGATTACACGAGCGGGGCGTTCCGATGATTGGTACGACGATGGAAGACATGGACCGTGCCGAAGATAGAGATAAATTTGAACAAGCGCTTCAACAATTGGAAATTCCGCAGCCACTAGGAAAAACAGCGACTTCTGTCAAAGGAGCGCAAGAAATAGCGAATGAGATTGGATATCCGGTTTTAGTCCGACCTTCTTACGTTCTTGGTGGCCGTGCGATGGAAATTGTTGACAATGAAACAGAATTACAATCGTATATGCGTCGTGCGGTGAAAGTGAACGAAAAACATCCGGTATTAATTGATCGCTACATGATCGGAAAAGAAATCGAAGTGGATGCGATTTCCGATGGGGAGGATGTGTTTGTTCCTGGGATCATGGAACATATTGAACGGGCAGGTGTTCATTCGGGTGACTCTATTGCGGTCTATCCTCCGCAAACTCTCTCTCAAGAGATGAAGGATAAATTAGTAGATCGGACGATTGCAATTGGACGCGGCTTAAATATTAAAGGACTTTTAAACATCCAATTTGTCATTCATGAAGATGAAGTGTACGTCATTGAAGTGAACCCACGGGCTAGTCGAACGGTACCATTTTTAAGCAAAATTACCGGTGTGCCGATTGCTTCTATTGCAACAAAAGTGATTACTGGAAGAAGTTTAAAAGAATTAGGCTATGAGAGCGGAATGTTGCCGGAGAAAAAGGAAGTGTCGGTGAAAGTGCCTGTCTTCTCTTTTGCGAAATTGCGTCGGGTAGATATAAGCCTTGGTCCGGAAATGAAATCAACAGGAGAAGTGATGGGTCGAGACATTTCAGTTGAAAAAGCGCTCTACAAAGGGCTGATCGCTTCAGGAATGAATATTCCACCACATGGGTCCGTTTTATTTACCATTGCAGATAAAAATAAAGAAGAAGCAGTGTCCCTTGCTCGTCGTTTCCATCAAATTGGCTATCATATTTTAGCGACAGAAGGTACTGCTAATTATTTGAAAAAGTACGATATTCCAGTGGATAAGGTCCATAAAGTATCGGAACCCTCACCGAATTTATTAGACATTATTCGTGAAGGGAAGGCACAGTTTGTTATTAACACGTTAACGAAAGGAAAGCAGCCAAGAAGAGATGGTTTCCGTATACGAAGAGAAGCAGTCGAAAATGAAGTGGTTTGTCTCACATCCATTGACACAGCTGATGCTCTCTTAAACGTATTGGAAATGATTACTTTCTCAGCGGAGGCGCTACCGGTGATGAAAGAGCGACTAGAAGGGGATAATGAGGTGAGTAAATGAAAAAAGAACATATGACGGTGGGGGCGATTCGAGAGATTGCTCATCGTATTTATGAAATGAAGTTATTTGGAACCATTGCAACAGAGGTGAAAATGCCAGGGCAATTTTTGCATATTTTACCGAGCCATCAGCTGCAACCACTTCTTCGTCGCCCCATTAGCATTTCTCATGTCAATCAAGAGGAGAAGGAATTGACGATTGTATTCCGAAGAGAAGGAGAAGGGACGACGCTACTCGCGAACAAAACTCCTGGAGATACTGTGGACGTACTAGGTCCGCTTGGAAATGGCTTTCAAGTGGAAGAAGTGTCCGCAGGAGATAGCGTCTTGATTGTAGGAGGAGGAGTCGGTGTCCCGCCACTCTACGATCTTGCTCGTGCGTTAAAAGAACGAGAGGCCAACGTTACAACGGTTCTCGGATTTGAAAATAAAGAAGCGATGTTTTATGAAAAAGCTTTCCAATCGTTTGGGGAAGTGTTCGTGAGTACCGTGGATGGTTCGATTGGAACGAAAGGATTTGTCACCGATGTGATTCAAGAAAAAAACATCTCTTTTGACCGTTTGTATGCGTGCGGACCCGTTCCGATGTTAAAAGCGTTAGAGACGAACTATCCGGAAGCTGTGGGAAGCTTATCGTTAGAAATTCGCATGGGTTGTGGGATTGGTGCATGTTTTGCTTGCGTTTGTCACGTGCAAGGGGATGCGTCCGGGCACGATTACCGGAAAGTGTGCAGTGACGGCCCGGTATTTCCATGGAGAGAGGTGGTACTATGACAGCACTTCGCGTCGAATTACCGGGGCTTGATATGAAAAATCCGATCATGCCTGCTTCGGGTTGTTTCGGTTTTGGAGAAGAATATGCAAAGTTTTATGATTTGAATGTGCTCGGAGCCATTGCATTAAAAGCAGCGACCCACAAACCGCGCTTTGGGAACGAAACTCCCCGTGTAGCAGAAACGCCAGCGGGCATGTTAAATGCGATCGGGTTGCAAAATCCAGGGGTCGAAAAAATTGTTTCTGAAAAACTCCCTTGGTTGGAACAGTTTGAGACACCGCTTCTAGCCAATGTGGCAGGATCGCAAGTGGAAGATTACGTAGAAACAGCAACAGTCCTTTCACAATCCGGGAAAGTGGCCGCACTAGAATTAAATATCTCTTGTCCAAATGTGAAAGAAGGCGGCATTGCATTTGGGACAGACCCGGATTTGGCAGCAGAATTAACGAGACGTGTAAAAGCCGTCTCGGATATTCCGGTATACGTCAAATTATCTCCGAACGTGACAGACATCGTTGTCATTGCACAGGCAGTAGAAAAAGCCGGTGCCGATGGTCTTTCGATGATTAACACGCTTACAGGGATGAAAATCGATATAAACACAGGACGGCCGTTGATTGCGAACGAAACGGGCGGATTATCCGGTCCAGCGATAAAGCCGATTGCCATTCGCATGATCCGGGAAGTAAGAAGGCAAACAGAACTTCCAATTATCGGGATGGGCGGGATTACTTCTGTCGAAGATGTGATTGAATTTTTCCTTGCCGGAGCGGATGCCGTCGCCGTCGGAACCGCAAATTTCATCAATCCTTACATTTGTCCGACATTAATTAAAGAACTGGAAGAATGGATGGAAGCAAAAGGTTATCATCATCTTCGCGATGTGAAAAGAAAGGGGGGCTGGGCATGAACCGTCCCGTCATCATTGCGATGGATTTCGAAAATAGACAGGAAGCGGAACGATTTTTGACATCATTTTCAGGAGAGTCGCTCTTTTTAAAAGTAGGGATGGAACTTTTTTATAAAGAAGGACCTTCTTTAGTGAGAGATTGGAAAAGAGAGGGACATCGCATTTTTTTAGATTTAAAATTGCATGACATTCCGAATACGGTGAAACGAGCGGCGAGACAACTCGCTACTTTTGGCGTCGATATGACTACTGTGCATGCTGCTGGGGGAGTAAAGATGATGGCAGCGGCGATGGAAGGGTTAAAAGAAGGAACGACTACGGGAGACCTTCCGATTTGTGTAGCGGTGACGCAATTAACGAGTACGAGCGAAGAAATGATGAAAGAAGAACTATACATTGCTCATTCCCTTGAAGATACCGTCGTTCATTATGCGAACAATGCAAAACGTGCAGGGCTACATGGTGTCGTTTGTTCCGCATTGGAAGCGGGGCATATTAAAGAACAAGTATCTCCTTCCTTTTATACGGTCACTCCGGGAATTCGTTTACAAAGTGACAGTCATGACGACCAACAGCGAGTCGTCACGCCAGTAAAAGCGAAAAGCTTAGGAAGCGATGCCATCGTCGTTGGAAGAAGCATTACAACAGCTGACGACCCAAAAGCTGCCTATGAAAAAATAAAAACAGAATGGAGGGGAAAAGAATGAAGCATCGCATCGCTCGCGAATTATTAAACATTGAAGCGGTCGCCTTAAGACCCGATGACCCTTTCACATGGTCATCCGGTATGAAGTCTCCCATTTATTGTGATAACCGTTTAACTCTTTCTTACCCGTCGTTACGAAGTGAGATTCGAAATGGATTGGTAGGACTCATCAAAGAACATTTTCCTGACGTCGACGTGATTGCAGGAACGGCTACTGCCGGTATCCCTCACGCTGCACTTGTCGCGGAACAGATGAACCTTCCGATGATTTATGTACGTGGCTCATCGAAGTCTCACGGAAAAGGGAACCAAATTGAAGGAAAAATAAAGCGTAGGGATCGGGTCGTTATTATCGAAGACTTAATCTCTACTGGCGGAAGTGTCATTCATGTCCAAAAAGCGTTATTGGAGGCAGGGGCCGATGTGTTAGGAGCGGCAGCCATTTTTACGTACGGACTAGAAAAAGGGAAACAGTTACTAAAAGAAGCAGACCTTACATATTACACTTTAACGGACTACGAAGTCTTACTAGAAGCTGCCCGAGAAAGCGGTTATATTACAAAAGAAGAAGAAGCGAGACTATCACTCTGGAAAAATAACCCGGAAAGTACCGATTGGATGTCAAATTAAAAGTAACTGAGTCATAACTATCCAAAAAAGAATGGTTCCAAGCACTAACATTTGCTTGGAACCATTTTTAGTGCGCCCGGCATGGGTGTAGTCTATAGGGTGCAAGTCCCGAGCCACGAAGGCAGAAGTAGTGGTTAGCTTAACGCAAGGGTGTCCGTGGTGACGCGGAATCTGAAGGAAGCGGGCGGCAA
>NZ_WKJG01000099.1 GCF_027853235.1 Aliibacillus thermotolerans | reverse complement strand
AGATGGGCCCGCGGCGCATTAGCTAGTTGGTGAGGTAACGGCTTACCAAGGCAACGATGCGTAGCCGACCTGAGAGGGTGATCGGCCACACTGGAACTGAGACACGGTCCAGACTCCTACGGGAGGCAGCAGTAGGGAATCATCCGCAATGGGCGCAAGCCTGACGGTGCAACGCCGCGTGAGTGAAGAAGGTTTTCGGATCGTAAAGCTCTGTTATTCGGGAAGAACAAGTAGCGGTCGAAGAGGCCGTTACCGTGACGGTACCGAATCAGAAAGCCCCGGCTAACTACGTGCCAGCAGCCGCGGTAATACGTAGGGGGCAAGCGTTGTCCGGAATTATTGGGCGTAAAGGGCGCGCAGGCGGTCCTCTAAGTCTGATGTGAAAGCCCACGGCTCAACCGTGGAAGGTCATTGGAAACTGGGGGACTTGAGTGCAGGAGAGGAGAGTGGAATTCCACGTGTAGCGGTGAAATGCGTAGAGATGTGGAGGAACACCAGTGGCGAAGGCGGCTCTCTGGCCTGTAACTGACGCTGAGGCGCGAAAGCGTGGGTAGCGAACAGGATTAGATACCCTGGTAGTCCACGCCGTAAACGATGAGTGCTAGGTGTTAGGGGTTTCGACGCCCTTAGTGCCGGAGTTAACGCATTAAGCACTCCGCCTGGGGAGTACGACCGCAAGGTTGAAACTCAAAGGAATTGACGGGGGCCCGCACAAGCGGTGGAGCATGTGGTTTAATTCGAAGCAACGCGAAGAACCTTACCAGGTCTTGACATCTTCTGCTACTTCTAGAGATAGAAGGTTCCCCTTCGGGGGACAGAATGACAGGTGGTGCATGGTTGTCGTCAGCTCGTGTCGTGAGATGTTGGGTTAAGTCCCGCAACGAGCGCAACCCTTGACCTTAGTTGCCAGCATTGAGTTGGGCACTCTAAGGTGACTGCCGGTGACAAACCGGAGGAAGGTGGGGATGACGTCAAATCATCATGCCCCTTATGACCTGGGCTACACACGTGCTACAATGGATGGTACAAAGGGAAGCGAAGTCGTGAGGCGGAGCGAATCCCAAAAAGCCATTCTCAGTTCGGATTGCAGGCTGCAACTCGCCTGCATGAAGCCGGAATCGCTAGTAATCGTGGATCAGCACGCCACGGTGAATACGTTCCCGGGCCTTGTACACACCGCCCGTCACACCACGAGAGCTTGCAACACCCGAAGTCGGTGAGGTAACCATTTGGAGCCAGCCGCCGAAGGTGGGGCAGGTGATTGGGGTGAAGTCGTAACAAGGTATCCCTACCGGAAGGTGGGGATGGATCACCTCCTTTCTACGGAGTAAATTCCGAGTCGATTCGAAACATTGGTTTCGAAAGGGCGCTTATGACTTTCATTCAATTTTGAGAGGATACCCTCT
>NZ_WKJG01000098.1 GCF_027853235.1 Aliibacillus thermotolerans | reverse complement strand
AGTCTAAAACTTCTTTGTTTCCTTCTTCCGTAATACCAATAGCGATGTAGACAGCTTCTTTTTCAACCGTTTGACGTCGAATCGGAATATGAGTGGCATCCAGATAAATGCACACATAGCGTTCTTCGAGCTTTCGTTCATGGAAAGCTTTCACATCTTCAGAAACAAGTTGTGTTAGGTTCGAAACCGTTTGTTTGGAATAGTGATGTCCATACATTCGTTCGATGAGATCAGCGATTTCATTTGTCGTAATCCCTTTTTCATAAAGATGAATGACAAACTGTTCTAGCGTATCATTGGAACGCTTATAAGGAAGCTATTGTTTGTTGTTGAAACTCTCCATTACGGTCTCTAGGGATACGAAGATGTAGTTCTCCGTATTCGGTTTTAAATGTACGATCGTAGTAGCCATTACGGGAATTGCCGGAATGAAAACCTTCTCGATCATAAGGCTCATAGTCTAAAAAGACAGTTAATTCATGTTTCAACAGCTGATTGATGGCTGTTTCCAAATGATAACGAAAAACTTCTTCGATATCTTGTTTTTGTGCTAGTGCTTCGATTAAATCTGTAGTAAGATGATTCATAGGGAAGACCTCTTTTCTGTGAATTTTGTCGGCTAACTTTATTCTACAGAAAGGGTCTTCCTTTTTCTATGAACATTATTTAGTGCATTTCTATTTACACAAAATATTTTACACTCTCAAATCTATTTTGCTCATTATATGAAATTATTTTTGTTATATTATATTTGGAGTATCCTTGGTTACATGATAATCTTCGGAGCATCGTTTTACATGTTCTTGCGGAATAACCGAGATTTCCAAGAGGCTGAAGGACAAAATTAAAGAAGAAAATAGGGTTAGTTTTTGGGCTAGTCCTTCGCTTGGTTTGGCAAGTAAGGCAGAAGGATGATGACATCCAGGGGGGAAAGCTCGAATCCTCTAGGGTTGCATTTCCCCTTACCGTCATCGATTTTGGGATGCAAGAGGATGATTCCAAGTATGTGAAGAAGTAACTTTAGCGCTAAAACATGCGAATTCTAAGCGCATGTGGAAGAACTCTTTATCCTAAAGCAAGCGAATTTTAACTTTACAGCCAAGAAGTCTCTCACTTCTAAACGTGAAGGTGCTTTTAGCACCAGTGAAAGTGGGAGATGAATTGGCTTCGGACAAGGACAGGGTAAGAGTAAAATTATTGTGGGCAAAAAATATCCCCCTCATTTTGGAAAGGGTCAATGAACCCTTTCCAAAATGAGGGGCAAGCAAGCGTTAGCGCGCTAGCTACCATGTAAAAGGCATGAAAAAAGAGTTACTCCTTGATAAAATTAAATGTACGAACAAATAACCCAAAGGAGTGAACCCTTATGAATAAGAATATCATAGAATTCCCTCATTTAAAACAGTTGGAGGAGCTTCTCTGGCGCCAACTACAGAAAAC
>NZ_WKJG01000097.1 GCF_027853235.1 Aliibacillus thermotolerans | reverse complement strand
GAGCTAATTGCGATGTTTGAATTTTCAAGTCCCTCAAGGGGCTTGGGAGATGGTTGAAAAATTTTTACCCCAAAAAGAAGTCAAAAAAAGTGGAATAGAAGGAAAGGGCAAGAAAGGTGCCAATGATCCACCCCAAGAGGCAAAAAAACAGGTGAAGCCGTGGCCTAAGTGGGTTAAAATTGTTAATAACGACAAAAACAACCAACCACTTAGGAGGCTCACCTGTATGGCAATTATACCACAAATCAGTTTATTTACGTGGACAGATATAGAAGAATTAGGAGATTTAGATCGATTACGTTTGGTCATCGAATATCTACCAGATGATGACTTGATGGAAATACTTGAAAGCGAACGGCGGTATGGTCGTGATGATTATCCCATTCGGGCGGTGTGGAATAGCCTATTGGCTGGGGTGGTGTTTGAACACCCATCGATAGAATCCCTGCGACGTGAACTCAGTCGAAACGCCCAGATGCGTTGGCTTTGCGGAATAGACGCCGTTCCCCCTGCCTACGTGTATTCACGCTTTATGAAAAAATTATTCAGGCATGAAGAACAAATCAAGGCGATATTCGAAACATTAGTGGAACAGCTCGGGGACATTCTCCCTGACTTTGGAAAGTCATTAGCCATAGATGGGAAGGCGATTCCATCGTTTGCAAAGAGGAAAAATAAGAACGACCAAGAAGATGGACGACGGGACATCGATGCTGATTACGGGAAAAAAGTGTATCGCGGAAAAAGGGAAGATGGTACGCTGTGGGAGAAAGTCGTCAAATGGTTCGGATATAAAATACATCTCATCGTTGATTCTGCGTATGAACTCCCTGTCGCTTACTCTGTTACAAAAGCTTCTGTTCCAGATATCAACGAGGCGCATGCGTTGGTAGATACCATCGAAAAAACCCGACCTTCCCTCTTAGAAAATGCGGAAACGATGGCTGGGGACAAAGGATATGATGATACAAAACTCGTCGTTCGGCTGTGGGATGACCACAAGGTAAAACCAGTGATCGACATCCGAAATATGTGGAAAGACGGGGAGGCTACGCGCTTACTGGGAGACAAAGAAAATGTGGTCTATGATTACAAAGGGGCCGTGTATTGCCACTGTCCAGTTACGGGGGTAGAGCGCGAAATGACAAACGGTGGCTTTGAGAAAGATAGAAACACGCTCAAGAAGTTATGTCCCGCAAAGCAATATGGTCTGACATGTGAAGGGCAAGATCAATGCCCGGTGAGACAAGGAATCCGAGTGCCATTGGTCGAAGACCGACGCATCTTCACGCCCATCGATCGAGCCAGTTATACATGGGAAAAAGAATACAATAAACGAACAGCTGTGGAACGGGTAAACAGCCGTTTAGACGTATCTTTTGGGTTCGAGCATCACACCATCCGCGGCATGAAAAAAATGAAAGTGAAGTGCGGGTTTTCTCTTTGCATTATGCTGGCAATGGCTGTGGGGCGAGTGAAAGAAGGACACCCAGAAAAAATAAGAAGCCTCGTTTCGTAGGTCATCCACGTGTGGAAAATCCGAATTTTTAAAAATGGTAGTGGATAACAGGATACGTGTGTCCTTTTTTAGGGACAGAAGCGAACAAAACACGGAGCACAGCAATTTTTGTTCGATTGGGAGGAGAGCTGGCGTTTTATTGTCTAAACCGACGCTATATTTTTTGGACTAAAACATAAAAAGATTGTACATCGCAAAAAGCTC
>NZ_WKJG01000096.1 GCF_027853235.1 Aliibacillus thermotolerans | reverse complement strand
AAGGGAATGTAGCCCATTTAAGACGTTTTTCGATTTGTTTTTCTTCACGCTTTTTTTGCTCATAGCTCAAGATATCCATTAAAAAGGCTGCGTAAGTCACATTATCTTTTTCTGCCTTTTCTAACAATGCTGGTAGATTATTAGCTGTTTCTCCGAAACGAAGTGACTTTAATGTGTCTTGTAATGTTGATAATTGACTCATTGAATTTCACCTTCCAATACAGAAACATATTCCTGAATATCTCTAGTTTGAGCTTTTGTCTGAGAAACAGACTCACTTAAATAATTAAATTGTTTAAGATCATCTATTTGTCGTTTTTCATTATTGACACTTGATACATTTTGTCGGTTCAGGTATTGAACCATATCGATAAAATCCGTTGCACAAAAAAGTTGCCATTTCATACATTCTTCTAATGCTTTATCAAGTAATTCTTGATTGTGTTTTTTAATTTCTTTAGAAATCATTTGTAATTGGTCTCGAATGTAACGCTGTCGTACCTTACGTATTTCTTGTAAAAATTGTTTTGCTTTATTTGAATTGCTAAAGTACGAGGCAACTGTCTCAATATAGGTATCAATTCCCTTTGTCCGATCACGTATATGACTTGTATCTTGAATCAACTTTCCTTTGCCAGAAGTGATTCGATGTTTGGCAAGAATGGGACCAGATTTGCTTTCTCGAATAATTAAATATTTATCATCCTTCGTTTCGATATAGACTTGTTTTGTCTTTTGAAAAGTTCCTAAAGGAACTGTATATCGATTCGATTTATACCAAATAATATTGTCCTTCCGAACAGTTCTTGTTATACTTGTATCAAAGGGTTTAGTGATATACGTATTATCACTAATTGGAGAGACTGGACGTAAGTGTTGCTTTTCGAGGGCGAACACTTCAACTGGTCTCTTTTTTGTTGTATTGTGAACTTTATAGTTTGCAGTGCGCTCAAGCCACTTCCAACCAGCCTCATTCCATGCATCTAACCCATAGTACAAACGATGCTTGGCAAAATTTTGTTTTACATATTTAACTACGTTTTCTACCTTTCCTTTACTTTCTGGGTCAGCTTTTCTACACATCCAGACTTTTAAGTTTCGTTCTTCTTTATAAGATTGAAATTCTTTAGTTAATATAAGATCTCCGCCATTTTCACTAACGAGAATTAATGCATCCTGATCATAGACGAATTCATCTGTGATTCCTCCAAAATATCGAAATGCATTTTCATGGGCCTGAATGACATCTCTTGTAGTAAATGGCCTGTCCAACCATTCTTTATATTTATAGCGAGAATGTGCTAATACAAATGCTATAAAACGCAGTTTTACTTTTCTTCCGTCTGGTGTGAATTGTTCTGTTTGTCCAAAATCAACTTGAATTTGTGAACCCATTGGCTTTTCTGGAACCGACTCATAAATTCTCGGTGAACTTTCTTTCGGAATATTATATTGCTTTCTAAGATTCCTTACATATAGCCGTACAGTACTTTCTGAAACTACTAGATCACTATACTTCTCTAATAACCAGTCTAATACTTGTGCAGCTGACATATCTGGATGTTCCCTTAACCATGATAAAATTAAATTTTTATAAGGATCCAGTTTTTTTCTTCTTGTTTTCGTACTTCGTATCCAATCAGCCATGCTTTCTGGATTACGCTTTAAATAACGGTAAACTGTCGACCTTGAGATGCCTAGTTTTTCAGCAACTTTGGTTTTACTAAAACCTTGTTTTAATAATTGATGAATTTCCATATACATT
>NZ_WKJG01000095.1 GCF_027853235.1 Aliibacillus thermotolerans | reverse complement strand
GAAGCGAACAAAACACGGAGCACAGCAATTTTTGTTCGATTGGGAGGAGAGCTGGCGTTTTATTGTCTAAACCGACGCTATATTTTTTGGACTAAAACATAAAAAGATTGTACATCGCAAAAAGCTCCCAATTTAAGCCTAGTGACAAATTGAAGGAAATGGTGGATAATGGATTGTTAGGAAGAAAAACGGGGAAAGGATTTTATGACTACACGGGGGCGTAGGAAAACGATGAGAAAGAATAACGGCGATAAAAGAGAACTCATTCTTCAAGCAGCAAAAAAAGTATTTGCTGAAAATGGGTATCATCAATCTAGCATTACGCAAATAGCAAGTGTTGCAGGAATTGGAGACGGGACTATTTATAACTATTTTCAAAATAAAGAACATATTTTACAAACGCTCTTTCACGAAACCATTTATAATCAATTTGTTCCCGGTCTCCAACAAGCGCTAGAACCATATCAAGATGCTAGATTCATGTTACTCGAAATCGTCCGTTATCACTTTCATTTTTTCCAATCAGATCCCGAAGCCGCCCGTGTCATTCAAATTGAATCGAGACAGTCGATTCAAAGAGTACGGGAAGCAATGAGACCAGGAATACGCAGTTATGCTCGTATCATCGATGCCACGATTAATCAAGGAATGGAGCAACAACTGTTTGTTTCCGATATTCCGGTACGAGTTTCTCGTAAAATGATATTCGGAACGTTAGATGAAATTGTTACAAACTGGGTGTTATCGTCGAAAGATTATTCATTACTTACGTCAGTAGAGCCAGCCTTTAGACTGCTCTTAAATGCTTTAACAAATACGAATAAAAATCCTTTTCGTAATGAGTGATAGGAATAAATAACAAGGAAGACTTCGGAAAGTGGTCTTCCTTTCTTGCTTAGCTGAAGGAGGAAGTTCATGCAAAGGTTACAATATGAACCTGCCTGGGAAAGAACATTGTCTTCCGGTGACCGTAGGGAAATAGAAGAGATTTTTCAAGCGACAAAAGAGCAAGCAGAAGGCCGTGTTGTTTGCTTAACAATTCGAGAAGCGTGGAATCATAAGGACGAATTACTCGTGACCGTTCTCATTCATAACGGCACAGCGGAGACGCTTCAGTTTGAGAACAGGCAAGTCACTTTCCAAAAAGGAGACACCGTTCTTGCTGAAAAACATTTCACCCACCCATCCCTTGTTATTTCACCGTTTGTTAGCATGCCGTGGACATTTATTTTTTCGAGACTACATACCCCGATTGAGTTACCGATAGAAGGCGAAATTATATTGTAACTGAATTTTCAATGTCGCATCACCGTTTCACAGTGGGAAATCAGAGATTGGAAAAAGGGGAATCACCGCGCATATATCAGTCGTACGAGTCTCTCCATCATTTTATCTTTAGCAGGGATTGGCGTAAAACAGACAACTGTCACCATCGTAGCGAGCCCACAGACGTATGAGACCCATTTAGGGAAGGTGAATGAATCGGAAACGATTAGTGAAAGGAGAAATGCCCTGCAAGAACTGGTGGATGACCTTCTACAAGTCTATGATTTAGATGAGATCAATGAACTGGACGATGACACGATTACCATTGCACAAGCGACGAATGCTTTCACTGAGTTGGAAGTATTACGTAGTGAAGGGGTGAAGTGCAGATGACATAAACTTTATAAAAATATATAAAAGTCAAAAATTATTGTTGAAATACCTCCTACTTTCTTGTATAATATACAAAGTAGGAGGTTGTAAAATGAAATATTACAGTATAG
>NZ_WKJG01000094.1 GCF_027853235.1 Aliibacillus thermotolerans | reverse complement strand
AAGTTGCGAGAGTAGTTTTTATGAAACTGCCCTCGGGCAGTTTCATAAAAACTACTAACTTCGGCAACTGACTAAAAGTGTATGATCTTATTTATCGGAAACTGTATAATTTAGTTTATCAGTCACAGAAAAGTGATTATAGAAAGGGTTTTGGTTGAAAAGATTGTAAAAAAGGGGCGAAAAAAAGAAAATGAGGCTGTCAAATAAATCGAGCGTTCCTTTCAACAATCATTTAGCGCTGAAACGGTGCCGTACATCGTGCATGGATTGCTTTCACAATGGTGTTTGGATTGAAACGGTGCCATGAGCCATTCATAGCTCGTTTCCACAAACTATTTTTGAATGAAACGGTGGCATGAGTGATCCATGGCTTGCTTTCATCAGACATTTTTGAATGAAACAGTGTTATGAGCCATTTCATGGCCTGCTTCCGTTAGCTATTTTTATATGAAACGATGGCATGACTATCCATGACTTACTTTCATCAACAATTTGGTGTTGGAAACATGCCATGATTCGGCCAAGAGGCGTTTCCAGAAGCAATTTTTGATGAAGGGGTAACAAAAAAATGTCCAAAAAGTCACCAATCATGACTTTTTGGACAGCTCCGAGATACTGTTATTGTTCAGAAACCCATTGGGCAACCATTTCTGCTTCTTCACCTTCTAAGAGACCAGCTGGCATCCCTGCAGCCCCGTTTTCAATGGTGTCAACGACATGTCCAGCATCTAGTCCAGCAATGGCAGGACCATTTGCTCCTTCTAAGTTTTCACCGTGGCAAGAGGCACAGTTTCCTTGATAAAGTTCTTCCGCTTGTGCAGCATCATATGTTTCACCAGCACCATCTCCGCCACCGTTACCAGTAGCGTCACCGCCAGTGTCACCGCCGTCATCACCACCACCGCCACAAGCGCCTAATACGAGCACTGCGCTACCTGCTAGTGCCATAAGAAATTTCTTCATCCTGTATTAACCTCCTACGTATGAAATATAGTGCTACGACACTTCCTTATTATACCCTATTCCGTGTGTATTAAAACTCACTTCCTCCTCCAGATGACGCGGCGAAAGCGCGAAAAATATAGGTATAGAACGACTTTCCAAAATTTGTTGCATTTTTATGACTTATTTTGTTTGAACGACATGACACCAGTAAAAGGGCAAAATAAAAAAGAGAGACCTTCACTAACATTGAAAGTGTGAAGGCCTCTTTCCCTTGTTTTTTAAGACACCATCGTACGTAAATAAGCATCAATAAACATATCAATTTCTCCATCCATGACTGCTGATGTATTGCCTGTCTCTATACTCGTTCGATGATCTTTTACCATGTTGTATGGATGGAACACATATGAGCGTATTTGACTCCCCCAACCAATTTCTTTTTGTTCTCCGCGCAATTCATCGATTTCTTTTTGTTGTTCTTCTATTTTTAATTGATACAATTTCGCATATAACATTTTCATTGCTGTCTCGCGATTTTTAATTTGGGAACGTTCACTTTGACATGTCACAATCGTATTCGTTGGAATGTGGGTAATTCTTACCGCCGAATCCGTCGTGTTGACGTGCTGTCCACCGGCGCCGCTTGAACGATACGTGTCAATCTTTAAATCCTCTGGATTCACTTGTACATCGACATCATCATCTATTTCCGGCATGACATTACAAGATACGAAGGACGTGTGCCGTCTACCGGAGGAGTCAAAAGGAGAAATGCGAACAAGTCGATGAACGCCTTTTTCCGCTTTTAAATAACCGTAGGCATTATGCCCTTTTATAAGCAAAGTAACACTCTTTACTCCTGCTTCATCACCCGGTAAATAATCTAACGTCTCGACCGTAAAGCCTTTTTTATCCGCCCATCGTTTATACATCCGCAACAACATCGACGCCCAATCTTGAGACTCTGTTCCTCCTGCTCCGGGATGAAGTTCTAAAATCGCATTGTTTTTATCATACGGTTCACTTAACAACAATTGTAATTCATAATCATTCAACTTGTGAGTGAGCGCATCCATTCCTTCTTCTAGTTCTTTTCTTAACTCCTCGTCCTCTTCTTCTTTCACTAATTCATAAGAGACTTCCAAATCATCGTATGCAGCTTGTAGTTCTTTAAAACCGTTCACGGTTTCTTTTAAACGATTTGACTCGTCAATGACTTTCTTGGATGCCTTTTGATCGTCCCAAAACCCAGGCTCACTCATTTTTGCTTCTAATTCAGCAATGCGTTTTTCTTTTTCGGAAAGGTCAAAGAGACCCCCTAAAGTTCGCTAGTTTTCGTTCCATTTGTTCTAATTCATTTTTTATATCTACTAATTCCATCCTATTTCCCCCTTTTGTTATTGCGCTTGTTCCTGTCTTCCGTGACAATGTTTATATTTCTTGCCACTACCGCATGGACACGGTTGGTTTCGACCAACGTGATTCGTTTTACGATATGGACGGCGCTTTTGTTTTCGGTCTTGATTACCGTGTACCGCTTTTCCTTCTGCTACTTCTTTACGCTCTAAATTGCTTTGTACTCTTGCTTTTATAATGTACATCGCTACTTCTTCTTCGATGGATGCTACCATTTCTTCAAACATATTAAAGCCTTCCATCCGATATTCTCGAAGCGGATCGTTTTGTCCATAAGCACGCAAATGAATTCCTTGACGTAGCTGATCCATTTCGTCTATATGGTGCATCCATTTGCGGTCAACCACTCGGAGCATAATGACTTTTTCAAACTCACGCATTGTCTCAGGTGTAAGTTCTTCTTCCTTCTTCTCGTAGTGGTTCTTCACCTTCTCAAAAATCAGCTCGATCATTTCTTCCGGATCCTTACCTTCCAGATCTTTCACCGTCACGTCATTTTCAAAGAGCACTGTGCCTTTTAAATAATTGACTAGTGCTTCAAGGTCCCAATCTTCTGGTATGTCACTTTCCGACGTATGAAGAGAGACAGCACGCTCTACAACCGATTTCATCATCGACTGCACGACGTCACTTAAATCATCCGACTCCAATACTTCCATACGCTGTGCGTAAATGATGTCCCGCTGTTCGCGCATCACATCGTCATATTGCAAAATTTGCTTCCGTGCGTCAAAGTTATGCCCTTCTACTCGTTTTTGTGCTTGTTCGACAGCGCGGGTAACGAGCTTGCTTTCAATGGGTTCATTTTCATCCATCCCTAATCGATCCATGAGACCTTTCATATTATCAGATCCGAAACGACGCATTAACTCGTCTTCCATCGATAAATAAAATTGAGACTCTCCTGGATCTCCTTGACGACCTGAGCGTCCACGCAGTTGGTTATCAATACGACGACTTTCATGCCGCTCTGTTCCAAGGACGAACAAACCACCGAGTTCTTTGACACCTTTTCCTAGTTTAATGTCCGTTCCGCGACCTGCCATGTTCGTCGCAATGGTGACAGCGCCTTTTTGTCCTGCATCTTCAATAATTTTCGCTTCATTTTCATGATTTTTTGCATTTAACACGTTGTGAGGCACTTTCCGTTTTTTCAACATTTTTGAAACCAATTCTGACGTATCTACGCTCGCTGTACCGACTAACACCGGCTGACCTTTCTTGTATAACTCTTCAATTTTATTAACGACCGCTCGGAACTTCGCTTCTTTTGTTTTATAAATTAAATCAGGTTTATCAATTCGGAGTATAGGCTTGTTCGTCGGAATCGCAGTAACATTCATTCCATATATGTTTTGAAATTCTTCTTCTTCCGTCTTTGCCGTTCCGGTCATTCCTGCTAGTTTTTGATACATACGAAAATAGTTTTGAAACGTAATTGAAGCAAGGGTCATGCTTTCCTTTTGAATCTCTAGCCCTTCTTTTGCCTCAATGGCTTGGTGAAGGCCATCGCTATAGCGCCGACCTTTCATCATCCGACCCGTAAATTGGTCTACAATCACTACTTCTCCGTCTTCAATGACGTAATCATCATCCCGATGCATTGCCACGTGGGCTTTTAACGCTTGATTAATGTGATGGATCAGTTGCACGTGTTGTTGGTCGAATAAATTGTCTATTTTAAAAGCTTTTTCTGCTTTCGTCACGCCTTCTTCTGTGAGCTGCACATTCTTTGTTTTCTCATCATAAGTGAAATCTCTTTCTTTATTTAAACGACGTACAAATTGGTCTGCCGCTAAGTATAATTTTGTCGACTGTTCCACCGATCCTGAAATAATAAGAGGGGTTCGAGCTTCGTCAATGAGAATGGAATCCACTTCGTCAATCACGGCAAAATGAAGCGGGCGCTGCACCATTTGTTCTTTGTACAGCACCATGTTGTCCCGTAAATAATCAAATCCGAATTCGTTGTTTGTTCCATACGTCACATCTGCTTCATAAGCTGCCTTTTTCTCTTCTCTCGACATTCCTTTTTCATTTAAGCCAACGGTAAGACCGAGAAAGCGATACACTTTTCCCATTTCTTCGCTATCCCGTCTCGCTAAATAATCGTTCACCGTTACAACGTGAACGCCCTTTCCTGTTAATGCATTTAAATAGACAGGCATGGTGGCCACTAACGTTTTCCCTTCCCCTGTCTTCATTTCCGCAATGTCTCCCTGGTGAAGAACAATGGCCCCCATTAATTGGACGCGGAAAGGATGTAAGCCAAGAACTCTTTTTGCCGCTTCCCGCACGACCGCATAAGCTTCTGGTAGCAGATCATCTAACGATTCCCCGTTCTGATAACGCTCTTTAAATTCCGCTGTTTTATTTCGCAATTCTTCATCCGATAACGGTTGGGTTGTCTCTTCTAACGCTTCAATTTCATCTACCAATTTATTTAACTTTTTTATTTGGCGTTGATTCGTGTCACCTATCATTTTCTTCAATAAACCAATCATGACGCTATCATCGTCCTCTCTGACATATACTGTCATGTCTCATCTTCTCCTTATTTTATCAGTTTCATGCAGGTTATACAACGAACCAACTCGCGACAAAAACAAGTATGTGACGATTCCTCATGTCAATTGCGCTCATGGAACCAATTTTCAGTTGCCGTCAAAAAATAAACGATTCATGCGACCATTCCATCGCTTTGTGAGAAACAGTAAAAAATTTGTCGTATGACAAGTTGATGTGACATATTTCGTCATTCCATAGCTTCATGGGCACTAGTATAAAAAAGCGAGCGAATCGTGATTTTCCCACGATCCGCTCGCTTTTCATTGAGGGTCATTGCCCTTTTTTATCTTATGTTTATTCCGGTTCAATTAAACCGTAACGCCCGTCTTTTCTACGATAGACGACGTTCGTATCCCCGCTAACTGCGTTGGAGAAAACGAAGAAATTATGCCCTAACAAATCCATTTGTAAAATCGCTTCTTCCGCATCCATCGGTTTTAAATTAAACCGTTTCTTACGGACAATCTCTATCTCATCGATTTCACTTTCAGGGAAATCTTCGTTAGATGGTTCACCGTTTAATTCTTGGTTTAACTCTTCAATGTCATCTCGAAACATGAAGCGAACACTGTCTCCTTGTTGACGGAACTTGCGATTCACTTTTGTTTTATATTTTCGGATTTGTCTTTCCAACTTTTCCACAACGAGATCAATGGCTGCATACATATCTGCATGCGATTCTTCGGCCCGTAGTAGAAGTTGGGGCATAGGAATCGTTACCTCTATAATATGTTCCGTATTTTGTACTTGCATCTTCACGTGTACATCTGCCACAGGGGTTGTTTCGAAATAACGTTCCAGCTTACCGACTTTCTTTTCCACATAATTTCTTAATGCCGGAGTCACTTCTAGGTTTTCACCACGAATATTGTAGTCCATTGAGTAAACTCCTCCTTTCAATTACTCCTATTATTCTCTAATAACCTTAAAAATTCCTTCTGAAACAGAAAAAATGTCGAATTATATTATACGTGATTTTTTGTGAACATTTTGTGAATTTTTCAGAAAAAATAAGGCGAAAAAAAGAACTAAATTTTCGTTTTTTTCAAATTCTGCATGCAGAATTTGAAATTCTGCTAACCAAATTTGAAATTCTGCACGCAGAATTTCAAATTTGGGCTTTTTTCTTATATCTATTGCTTCTTTAGGGTTGGCATGTAAAATAAAAAGTGTAATCGAAAGAAAGCGCTTTCTACCTCCCATTTTTCCTTTCAGTTCAGTCACGACTCCTTTTCACCAACATCTTGGACGCCTCTCGTCCGAAGAAGAAAAAGCAGCTTATTCCCCCTCCTTGGGTTGCTTTTTCTCTCCCTCCTTTCCTCCCTATCCAATCTTTCCTAGTTATGATACTATTTAAAAAAGTGGGTTCATTTATTTATTGTTGCTGTGAAAAAGGAGGGCGCAGGTGATGGATAAACTCCGGATGAGTCTGTTGTCATTACTTTTTATTTTTTTTGTAGGTGGTTGTCATTCCGACACAGACTTAGATGAAAAAGGAAATACCCCTCCACTTCCTGAAGAACCGGAAGAGGATGAAAAATTGGAACTAGATGGAGAAGCTATCCTTTCTGAATCCATAGATGTGATGAGTAATGTAGAAAACTATTCAATCGCAACAAACATGAATTATTACACATCAAACAGTGAAAAAGAAAGGTTATTAGAAAACAAATATCGTTCACAAACATTAGTAAATCTTGATCCCATGCGTTATTATGAATCCAGTCATATGATTAAATCCGAACCAGGTGAGGACATAGAAAGAATCCATTTACAACGTTATCTGACGGAAGATGGTTTTTTTATGTATGATTCTATGAAAGATCGTTGGACTGAATTCCCTGAAGAATTCTTCGAAGATTTCCGCACATATGATACTACCTATGAATCTCCTTCCTACGTGTTAGAACTAGTGGAGCGGGATGTGTCATCTCTTGAGCTTTCAGAAGGAAACGAACATTACCGCCTCACGTTTGACGGGTTAACGCAAGAAGCGGATCAAATCGCTTCCTATATGTTTCAACTAATAGATGCCGATTTAGCCACATCCATGGCGGATATGTTATATGTAAGCGACATGGAGAAGTTAGACTTTGAGATGAAAATAGACAAGGAATCTTTCTATGCAAAAGAAGTAAAAATGAAACTTCGCTTTGAAGTCCATGGAGAGGAGACGACACCACACTATTCCGATTATATAGTGGTGGTTCATTATGATAACTTTAACCATACAGAGGAAGTGACCATTCCGGAGAATGTGCTTAAAGAAGCGGAGGAAATGGAAATTGAAGAATTTAGCGGCTTTGAGGAAATGAAAGAGCTGGAAATCATGGAACGTTTCGATATCGAAGAATTACAAGATCCTTATGAAGAAGAAGCTGAAACGACTGAGGATGAAACGGAAGAAAAAGATGGAGAATAATTCTAACCGGCCTTATACAAAAAAATTTCCCACGAATCATCTCAGATGAAACGTGGGACGATCGTTAATTTTTTTTATCAAAAAAGACACCATCTACCGTTGGACCACCGTAATTCTTTTCATATTGGTGATTATATGCTTTCTTTTTTTTCAACTCATCTAAATCAAGAAGGATTTGTCCTTTCGATTTCTCCAATTGCTCTTTAATTACTTCGTTCATTTTCACTAATTCACGACCAAGTTTTATTTCTGCATCGCTCCATTGATGTTCCGTGGATACTTTTTCTAATATAGCCATCCGTTTCTTTAAATACTCGTCCACTTTCTCGATGTATTGTTCCCGTTCTTCTATGTCCTCCGGTAACGGTTGGGAGACATGGTCATATAGCCCTTTCGTTAAAAAATATAATTCCTTTACGAGCGACATCTTACGCCTTTCCCCCATCACCGAACCGTTCTTTTCGCTCTATTTTCATCATTTCTTTCCACGTATCACGGAATTCAACGATAAATGATCGGGCTTCCTCCAAAGCTTTTACGTCATTGTTAATGTTCGATTCCACGAGACGATGATGGATAAAGTCGTAAAGACGAAACATATTTTGTCCGATTTCTGTATCTGTTTTTAGCGTTACCATTAATTCACGAATAATATCTTGCGCACGGATGATATATTTATTTTTTGCTTCCATATCATCGGATTCCATTGCTTGTTTTGCCTTATCGACAAACTTAATACATCCATTGTACAAAAGTAATGTTAAATCTCCCCGAGAAGCGGTTTGTAACGCTTTTTCCCGGTAGGCATTGACTCCATTGGATTTCCCTTCTTGTTGCGAAGTAGTTTGTTGTGGAGTGGAAGAAACAGTTGTAGTAGCAGAAACCGGGGAAAAGCCGGATTTCTGCTTTTCTCCTTGATACTTTTTAAATTGTTCCGTTTGTTGCATATTTTTCTTATATACTGCTTGCGCATGATGAAATGACAAGTTTTCTCATCTCCTCTTGTAGAAATCAATGTTTTAAAAACCACCTTGACCCATAAATTGTTGATACAAGAAATTCGATTGCTCATTTGCCCTGGCGATCGCTTTTTCCATTGCTGTAAACTGTCTCCAATATCGATCTTCAATTTGGGCAAGCCTTCTTTCGAAATTCGTAATACGGTCCTCCAGGTCGTTTAAATTGCGACCAATTGTAAACTGATGGTTTTGAATTTTCCCTCGAAATCCACCGGCGCGTTCCGCTAACGTATCGATGGCGTGATCGAGAGAGTTCCTTAAACGACGAGCCACTCCTTGTTCCGCTTGCGTCTCCCCGTCTGCCGCGAATAGTTGAAAAACAGCTTCTGGATCCGCTTCTATTGCTTCTCGTAGTTTTGTTTCATCAATTTCTAATTTTCCGCGCTCTAAATAGTCATCTGATGTCGTAATCCCAATATTCGACAAATGATTAAATTCACTCTCTAACCCGTGGTCCACCGTTCCATACAAATCAAGGCGTAACGTGTCCATAATGCTCGACAGTGTTCGGTCATTACGAAGAAGACCACTTTGCGCTTTTTCATCCCATAACTCAGCTTCCCGTTCGCTTAATTCTCTTCTTTGTTCATCCGTAAGTGGTGGATAATCGCGATAACGCTCTTCTTTCAATTTTTCGTGCACTGTCTCTAACAATTCATTGTATTCATCGACAAACTCTTTGATTGTATCAAAAATTCCATCGGTATCAACGGTAGAACCGAGGACGACTGGATTATCACTTTCATCAAAGGTATCTTGTAATGTAATCGTCATGCCGCCAATCGTAAACGTGTTAGAGTGGCGCTCCGTTGTAAGTCCATTCATTGTAAACTTGGCATTTTGCGCTGCTTGCACTTCAGCATCGGCCATTTGAAGGACATGATTAAAAAACTCTCCATCAAATTTGATTTCAGCGCCGTCTTTATTAAATACACCAGTTTCAGTGCGCGTAAAAGACATTTTGTTTTCAAATTCATCAAAAAATGCTTGCACTCCAACAGAAGAGCGGTTTATCTCATTGATGACTTGATTTAACGTTTGACTACTTTGAATCACAAAACGGTCGTGAATCGCTTCTCCGTTTTCATTATACGTCGTCATACCGCTCGTCGTATATTCTTGGGAATACGTAATTTTCACTTCTTCGGTTGTCGCTTGTCCAAGGCGAACCAAACCGGTATCCAAATTGACGAATGCCTCGTCTTCCGCAAGTTCCGCCTCAGGATCCGTGACAATCTTTAAAGCAACACCGTTCACTGTGACACGGATGCTTTGCTCATCCTCAGGATTATAATAAATCGAGCCTTTCCCAATGTGAAACGTATCGACTGGCTCCGGTTCTTCTTCCGTTCCTTCTATTGCAGGAAACGTTCGGGTTTCATTTTCTGTGAAATATTGAATCGTGACGTTATCCCGTGCCGATAATTCTTCATCGAACTGCAATGTCATTTTTCCGTCTTCCATCGTCGTAGTAAATCCGTCTGAAGGAATTGCTTGTCCGTTCACTTTGACGATGATATCTGTTTCATTTGTGACGTTTCCTGCCCTATCTGGTATATCAATCGTTAATTCTTTCGTATTTTCACTGACACGGATATTTTCTCTTTGAAGAACTCCTGTTTCCCATGTTAGATTAGATCCCTCGATATTTTGAGAACGAAGCGACTTAGAAGGATCAAAATCCTCTCCAATCTTTCCACCCACTTGAGACTCTGCTTGCGCAAGTTGTTGCACTTCCGTAATCCGATACGTCGCATTTCCGGCAGTGGAGCTCGCTTGAGCAGTCACCCGGCTATCATCGGTGGATGTTGCGGTTCTTGCCAACATATTCGCTTGTCGCATGACCGTATCAAAAATATTATTGCGAAAATCGTTAAATTTTATATTAATCGCACGGTACTCATCCATTTTCCAATTCAGTGTTTGACGCTGTTGGATGAGTTTATCCATCGGCATGCGCTCTGCTCGCATTAAATCATTTACCATTTGCTCAATATCCATCCCAGAAGCAAGTCCTGCTATTCTCATGCACTTCTGCTCCTTTCTCCATGACCACTCATTTTCATATAAATAATCGCTATTACTTATATCGGTTGGGAAAAAAAGATTTAAAGACATAAATAAAAAATCGCCTCGTTTTTTATCGTGACGATTTCCACAAGAACGAGGCGATTTTTTCCCTGGAAAAAATGGAGCATCATCCACTAAATTCTTTCATCTACTAATAGACCAACAAACTCTAACATGGAAGCAACCATATCTAAAAACTTTTCCGGCGGAATCTCTCGAATGATTTCTTCTGTATTTTTATCCAATACTTGTACATAGATTCTATCCAAGGTCTCGTGCACATTAAATTTTAAGTTCGTGTAATTAGGCTCCATCATGCGATTTAATCCATCTACTTTGTCTTCTAATTCCGCAAGTTTTACGCGAGAAGGGGAATCTTTCTTGGCTAGATGCTCTTTCGTGATGGTCTGGTCTTTTTCTCCTCCTTTAACATAGATAAGTTCCCTCGTTGATGTACTTACACCATTGAAAGTCACCACTTTTTCCGCCTCCCTTACAACCCTGTTTATTGTATATATCGTCATGTTCACAAAAAATTACAATTATTTTTCGCATTCTTTTGTGAATTGTCAACATACACTGTTCATTTCTGTTAAACAACTTCGCTTCTATGTATGGTTATTTTTTCCTATGTAATTATAATTATATTTATATTAATCTCTAGGAGGTACAACGCTTTGAGGAAAAAAGTCGTAGGTAATTATGTGGTGAATAGTAGGACGATGGCTTTAGTTCCTGTACTTCAAGGAGATATGAAGACGAAAATATACGAAAAAGGCAATGAGGTGAAATTTTCAGAATATTCCCCCATCCAAATTATGCGTCTCTCTTGTTTAGAGAGAGGCGCTTCTTTAGAAGGTCGATTTGAATCCATTCGCTATCGACTTGGTGTGAAACAAAAGGTTCCTGTTCCTATTGATTTATTCGCTGATATTTATGGTATCCCGCTCTTATCTCCCCGAAATGTTGAGAATGTGTGGTTATTTCTTAATCATGTTGAAAAAGCAGAAATTGTTGTTGCAGGAAGACAAGCTTCCATTCTCTTTCCTGATGGACAACTACTCGTTGTCAACACAACAAAATATATTATTGACCAACAAATCGCAAAAGCAAGCAAATGTAAATTACTTTTTAAAGAACATGAGTTAGAATTGATGCGCTATGGCTTGATGTAACCATCGAACGATAGGGGAGCATTTGCTTCCCTTGGTTGCATGGAAAATTTTTTCGACAGAAGACTCCATTTTTTACTATAGTTACGAGATTGCTAGAAAAATGTCTGCCGGGAAAATCTTCAACATTCAATCGCCTCCATACGGACCGAAGTTGTGAAAACGAAGCGAAAAAAGGATATGGGACGAGTTCAACAGACAAGCGGGCGAAGCTTTCACCACAGAGGTCTGCTTAGTAACTATCGGTTACATGAATGTTCACAGGATTCCTACTTTCAAATGTCGTTTGAATTTAACATTCTTTTGCAATATGCAACCATCCTAATTCAAAGGCTCGTTTAATTGTATGGGTGCGATCATTTGCCTGCATTTTTTTCGTAATTTGACTGACATGATTATTTACGGTCGGTATTGCCAAATAGCACTCTTCAGCAATTTTACGGTTACTTTTTCCTTCTAAAATAAGTTTGAAAATTCTCAATTCCGCTTCTGATAATATGTTCTTCGCCTCTTTTTCCTTTAACTGCAGCGTCCTCCTGATTTTTCGTCGCGTCTCTTGGTTTTCATGTAAATGACGGTAGTGATAAAGGATACATGAATGGAAGCACGGATCAAGATACATTGAATAAGCCATTGCCTGATTCCAGTGATGGAGCCAACTATCCTTCTTTCGGTCTGCTGCAATAATAAACGACACTTGCTGTTGAAGGACTTTCGGTAAAATAGAGACGTATCGACAAGGTAAGTTCACCACAATCTTACAGTGTTTGACTCCTTTTATGCATCCAAGGCTGTCTAACAACGCTTCCTTCTTACAGGATAAATAATAAATAATATTCGCACCCTCTTCGTTTTCTTCGCTTTTCAGTGCAGGTAAGTGATCACGAGTAATATTAGCAATGACCGGGCGAGCGGCATCATCTGTCGTTTCTTTTATGGGAGCACCCATTTCTCCTACATCAAAAAGTAACATGCGTTGATGTAGCTTACTTTTTTTATGTACCTTTGTCTGCATACTATCCCTTCCTGCTCTAAAAATAATATTACCTTATTCATTTTATTCTTCCTCAAAGCAAATCGCAAGGAACAAGAGTCCTTGTAGCTTCCACGTCACCCGACAAAATACCCCGGTCAAAAATAGGAACAAAGAAAAAAGCTGTTGATATTTTTTCTATCAACAACTTTCTGCCTACTTAGGTTGATTTTTCCAATGTTTATGAATCTCTGTCAGCACATCCATATTGCCGGTTTCTTGTGCTTGATAGTTCTCTTCTTTTATATTTAAATACACTTCTTTTCGATGAATGTCGATATGCTTCGGTGCGTCAATTCCGATTTTCACTTGTTCGCCATCAATCGCTAAAATTTTCACTTCAATATCTTCACCGATTTGAATGGACTCTGACGTTTTTCGGGTAAGCACTAACATTTAACCTTCCCCTTTCTTTTCCGGGATGGTGGCCGGTTCTTGAGGGAAAAGGTAGTGCTTCGTTTCATACCCCGAATCACTCATGACAAATTGCTTCCCTTGTTTCTTTGTGACATTCAAAATAATGGGGGCTTGCAAATTGGCCGTCGTTTTGCGAAACGGTTCTTGCAATGTTAAGACAGAAAAAATCGCCACTTCCTCTTTTTTCATAATGTCCAATTGGCTTTTTAACGCATCCGTTAACCTCACTTCATAATCATGGAAAAAATGAAACGGATTCGTTAATACGAAAGCAACTTCTTCTGTTTTCGTCGACTGCAAAATATAAAAGAGCTCATCTTGACTAAAAGGCAATAACGCAAATTCCGTCTCTTGTTCAAAGGCAGGTAAGCCATTTAAAAAAGTGTAAATATCATCCTTTTGAATTTCTATTTCTCCTAAATGCTTCGTTCGTAACTTCACGAATAAACCACCTTTTTTGTTAAAGCGTTTGATCAACGTAGTTTCCTTGGACAGAAAACTCGATGCTACCTCGCTGGGCTAAATAATAATTGATACGCCAGCGAGGAGCAACAATTTCAGGGTCGTTCTTTTGCACGGAAATATCCGGTTCTTTTCGTGGAGCATGAAAAGAAAGATGTCCGGTATCCACATCAAATGTCACTTTAAACATGTTTTCCGGAATCCAAGCTAACGTGACATCAAACTCAAATATTTTGCCATTTTCTTTTGCCAGCGAGGCGATGACTTTACCACCGCCTCCGTTAAGTTCAATGGCGCGTAATTGTTTTCCTTCTTCCATTTTCTTTTGTATGTATGAAAACACGGTCTGTTTCATCTCATTGAGCCATTCGTGACTGGACTTTAACGGCGGATTAAGTCCTGCGTCTTCAAAGGCTTCCGATTGGTCAATATACACTTTCGCTGCTTCTTGGGAAATTTCAATCGTGTCCATATGGTATTGTCGTATTTGTAGATCTGCTGGAGGTTGCCGAATCGAAACAGGGGGTTTCTCTTCCATCCAGGCAAGAAGCGCTCGGGTCGTTTCTATTTGTATCGTTGGTACATTCATACGCACATCATCCCCCTTACGAAAATTAACGCAAGAAGTCAAGCAATGTCGGCTGAATAATGCGCGCTCCTGCGCCGAGAGCGGCACGATGAACGTTTTCTTGTGTCATTAAGTGAATAATCACTTCTTCCATGTCCGCATCTTCATTGTCAGACATGATGCGTGTTGCGATAACTTCTTGTTCATCTAACCGAGCTTGAATCATTTCCACTCGGTTGTAACGAGCACCCACTTCCGCACGTTCATTTACGACGTTATTCATGTGACCGTCAATAATTTCTAAATACCCGGTTAAATTCTCACCTGTTGTCTCATCGTTTTCAAGCGCACTTTGAATCGTTCTTAAATCATTAAATAATTTATCCGTAAACACATTCGTCGGGTTAGAGTTGACCGGAATATATACTCCTTTTAATAATTCAATTTCTACGTTCGTATCGTTTTCAGAGACAGTAATACCGTTTCCATCAATAGAGACCGGCTTTTCCGTCGTATTGGTTCCGTTAAAAATATATTTATTATTTGACTTCGTGTTTGCGATGGTAGCCATTTCTTCAATGAGTTGACCGACTTCTTTCGCAATGCTGTCACGTTGATTTTCTTCATACGTATCGTTTGCTGCTTGTTGTACGAGTTCTCGCACTCGATGAAGCACTTGCGCCGCTTTATCTAAAGCGGAATCCGTCGCTTCCATCCAGTTGTATACTTCGCTTAAATTACGCTTAAATTGTTCCACTTCCATCACTTGTGTCCGGTAGCGCATCCCGTTCATTGCGACAACCGGATCTTGAGACGCTCGAGTAATTTTCTTCCCGGTGGACAATTGATCTTGCAATTCCCCTAACCGGGTGTAACTTTGGTTTAAATGACGAAGTGAATTGTGTGCAAGCATCGTTTGCGTCACACGCATCTCAAACACCTTCCCTATTTATTATCTACCGACGATTCCCATATTGTTAATAATTCGGTCTAACATTTCATCCACGGCGGTAATATTTCGCGCAGCCGCATTATACGCATGTTGATATTGAATTAAATTCGTAAACTCTTCGTCTAAAGAAACACTCGTCACTTGTTTGCGACGAAAATCAACGTTGTCACGAAGGGCATCGGTATTAAACATTTGTTGCTGCGCTTCCGACGTATCCACCGCCAACTCCCCGATAATGCCTTGGTAGAAACTTTGTACACTCGCAGTGCCGTCAAAAATCAGTTTATCTTTAATATTTGCAAGTGCTAAAGCGTTTGAACCATCTCCAGCATCCCCATCCTTAGGAGCTGCAGCGATATTGTCTAAGTCATCAATGTGTGGATGGATTGTAATATTTTCCGCTGCTCTTTGTTTATTATCTGGATTTACCGTCCCCGACCAATCAAAAAATAAACGATTGGTTGGTGGATTATCCTCACCTTCTTTGGCTAACCCAGAACCTTGGTAGTGTTGCTTGTTAAATGCTTTAACAAACTCATAAACCATTTCATCTAAATCCTTAAGCAATTCCGGGTACGTACCTACCGTTGTTCCATCGTCATCATATCCATACGCTTCAATCAGTGCTTTCATTTTTCCTGGGGAGGAGAGTAGTTTACTAACCTCAAAGTTTTCTCCACCAAATGTAATTCCGGCGACATAGTCATGATACGCATCATGATTCTCTTCGTCATTATAGAAATTTATTTTCATCTCCTTGTATTCAAGTGTATTTGCATCAATGATTTTTAACTCCTCACCATCAACAGTAATCCGATTACCTTCTTCATCAAGCAAATCACCATTAACAGTAATCCGATTACCTTCTTCATCAAGCAAATAAATATTCGCTTTTCCTACTGCGGCGTCTAATGCTTGTCCACCACTTTCTTCATATTCCACTTCAATATTCATTAAGCTGGATAATTGATCAATAAGGCGGTCCCGCTCGTCGTATAAGTCATTGGGCATATATCCGTGAGGTTCAATCCGTGCCACTTGTTTGTTAATATCATTAATTTGGTGAAGAAGTGAATTGATTTGATTTACCGTTACTTCTATTTCTGCTTGTAAATCTCGTTTTTGTGCCTGTAAGGAATCAGAAATATAATTAAATGTCTCCGCCAGTGCCATTCCTCGTTGGCGCACAACCGAGCGAGCCCCCGCATCTTCCGGATGGACAGCTAAGTCTTGGAGAGACTGCCAAAACTGGTCCATTGTGCTGGAGAGATTTGTTTCCGATGGTTCATTGAGTAAGTCCTCAATACGCTCCAACACCCCGTAACGCGCATCCCAGTAACTTGATTGCGCGTTTTCTCCGCGATATTGAATGTCTAAATAACGATCGCGCATGCGTTGGATAAAGTCGGCTTTCACACCGGTTCCGATTTGTCCAGGTACGCGCGGTGCGTTTCTTGCGACGTTTGGAAATGGTTCTGTATTTGTAAAATTCACTCGCTGTCTCGTGTAACCTTCCCGGTTCGCATTGGCAATGTTGTGACCGGTTGTATGAAGTGCTGTTTGTTGGGCAACTAGCGCCCGGCGTGCCGTTTCTAACCCGTGAAATGTTGAATACATCATTAATCCCCCTGTGTGTTCTTTTAGGCTTTTGAATCAAATATAGAGAAATTGTCGTTCGTTTCCGTCGTTTCCTTGGACGGATGTTGATATCTGATTGCTTCTGGGTCCGGTTGAATCATATCTAAAGTAAAATGCACAAACTGAAGTGATTCCTCAATAAGTGCACGGTTCAGCGATTCTTTTTTCCGTAATGCCGTCATCTCTTCCAATAATCTTTGTTGTAATGTACGGAACGGTTCATGATATTTTTCAGGTACGTACTCCAGCAACTCCGTAATCGTCGCTTCTTCTTTATTCTCACCTTGTTCCTTTAAGTAATTCGCCACTGCTTGTTGGCGTTTCGTCTCCGTTTGCTCGATTTCACGAATTTTTTTACTTTCTTCTTTTAAAAGACGCGTTAACTCTTCCATGTTGTTCGTCTTTATCCATTCTGTTTTTTGCGATGAGAGTTGAAGTAATTCTTGATGTTGTTTAATTAATAATGCCATTAATTCTAAAATGGCTTTCATTGTGTACCCCGCTTTCTAATTTGTTATTTACCCGTCCAAAATTCATAAAAGCGTCGGGCAACTTCTTTTGGATTCACTTCATACGACCCTGACTCTACTTTCCGTTTCACTGCTTCCACTTTTTCCTCTCGCCATGCGCGAATATCCGGTCCTTGTTGCATGTGTTGCGCTTCTTTTGAAATTTCCACTTTGTCTCTTTCGTTACGCGAGTGGTTCTCTTTCTCCGGACGTTGAATAGATTGATTTCTATGATACGGATTCGTTGGACCAAGCGGATTAATTTTCACGTAATTCACCTACTTTCCTTCATTGATTTTCCTCTTTTTTCAACCGGTTGTCTAAGGAATGATACGTTTGATAACGATTCTGATCTTTTTTTTGTGTTTCTTTCTCTTTTTCATATGCTGCTAGTTCTTTTTCAATCCTTTTTTGACAAGACGTGCACAGGCGACCTTCGCGAATTCCTTTCCCGCACGATTCACACGGATATTCCATATTCGGAAGATGGCGGAGGTGTAAGCGACCTTCTTTAATGAAACGAGTAATTTCCTCAGCGGGTACTCCGGTAGCTTCTACCACTTGTGCCATCGTCGCTTGCCGGTTTTTACGTTCTCTAATGAATGTATACACTTTCTGGAACATTTCTTCTACTTCGTTATGGCAATCTTGACAAATTGGGCGTAATGATTTGACAAACAAATTACCGCAGCGCGGACAGTTTGCTAAATTCCCCATTTTCCTCCTCCTCTTCCTTTTTATCCTCTATCGAAACAGCGTGATAGACCGCACCGACGCTGCCTCTTCTTCTTTTAATCGATATGCTGCTTTTCTCAATGTCATCCCTGTAGTATAAATATCGTCAATGAGAAGAATTTTTTTACCCTTCACGGAAACTTCGTGACTTGAGACCGAGACAAATGGATTTTTCGTGAAAGTTAGTCGTTCGTATCGGGATTTTTTACTCTGTTTTTTCTCATCTATGTTTCGTCTTAGGGCATGGAGAACCGGTTGGGGAGCAATCTCCTTGAGCTTTCGATACGTTCGGTGCGTTCTCATCCATTGGAGTTTTTCAAAGATAGTATATGGTGTGGCTAGAAATGATGCTAGTAAGGCTGATTGATTGAAACCTCTTTCCGTGAACCGTTCTTTACTTAATGGAATCGGAACCGGATAGTAATCCACATAATTTTGCAGATACAATCGACGGAGTTTTTCTTTAAACACAAGGGCTAAAGCGGCATCTCCACGGTATTTCCAACGTGCAACAAAGTCTTTTATATCATCATTGTACACGTAAAAAGATGTATTGTGTTCAAGAATCCCTTTCCAATGCGTGCTTTTTTCCCAACGGATGCAGTCATGACACTGGGTTTCTTCTCCTTTTTGTAATGGCTTACTACACTTGGGACAAACATTTTTTGGCAAGGGCGTAAACATGTTGCGACAAGTTTCACAAAGAAGCGTAGTCTCGGATAAAAATACATTTTTCCATTGAAAATGTTCAGGTAACGGCGCTAAACAGTAGAGGCAATGTTTCATTTCATTGCGTAAACTTCCGCGTAACAAATGATCCACCTCTTTTCTACCTTATTGGGGTGTTGTTCATCTTTTTAATATGGGTAATGGCTTTATTCATTTCCGCTGTAACACCGTAATGAAAGTAAACAACATCACCGGTTGGATGATTGTGGCTACGACCAGCGCGACCTGCGATTTGCACAAGGGCACTTTCTGTAAAAATGTCTTGTTCAGCCCCGATCACAGCCACATCTACCCGCGGAACCGTTACTCCCCGTTCTAAAATGGTTGTTGTGACAAGAATGGGGATCGTTCCTTCCCGAAAGGCACTCACTTTTGTTAATCGCTCTTCATCCGCACTATGTACTCCTTCTATGTTCGGATGCAGTTTTTTTAGAATATCGGTGACTTGTTGTAACGACGTCACAGAAGGAACAAACAAAAACACAGGCGTCCCGCTTTCTATTCGGACTCGGCACCATTCCCACACTTGCTTTGGCACTTCTTTCTGTTTCAATTTTCTTTCCCAATTTCCACACCATGAAAGCTTTGGAACAGGAAGAGGATGGCCGTGAAATCTACGGGGAATTTTCACTGCTGGAAGGGTTTTCTGTTGCACTCGGGAAGTGAGAGTTGGATCCGGGGTGGCAGTTAAATAAATCGTTGCGCTCTCACGTTTTCCCGCTTTTGCTACTGCGTATTTGAGAGAAGAATCGAGAGAGTAGGGAAACGCGTCCACTTCATCAATGATAACGACGTCAAATGCGTCCACAAATCGCATCACTTGATGAGTGGTTGCAACGACAATAGAAGCGGGAAGGTGTTTTTCGGTGCTAGCGCTGTATAAACCACTAATAACTGTAAGAGGAAAGACCTTTCGAAGCCGAGGTAACAATTCCAATACGACGTCCGTGCGAGGTGTGGCGAGCAGCACTCTGAATTGTTTTTTTAAAGCGTGAGCCATGCCGTGAAACAACACTTCCGTTTTGCCAGCACCACAAACAGCCCAAACTAACAACTCACGTCTCTTTTCAATTGCTTCCACAATTTTATCGGAAGCTTTTTGCTGTCCAAGAGACAACTGCCCATCCCACTGAAGAATGTCGTTTTCACTTTGAGGATATGTCTCAAATGACGTTTCTTCCGGAAAATGAGACCGAAACAACAATGTACAAGTGGAGATTTTTCCCATTTGGATGCAGTTCCGACAATAGATACACGTTTGTTGACAGCGAGCACATGGATAGCTGCCAAAAAGAGACAAGTCATCTGTGCCGCAGCGTAGACAAATATACCCTTTTTTACGTGGCTGTATGCCAATTCGGGCAGTGATCAGTCCTGCTTTTAAAAAAGGGGCCATTTCTTCTTTTGTTACTTGGAGTTCTTCTAATAATAGCTCTTTACCATACAATTTTTCTTTCAGTTGGGAATAAAGCTCGGAAGAATAAGAAGAGGAGTGAATAAGTTGTGAAGGGAAATAGGAAGGGAATGCATCGAAAGAAAGAGGCCCTACCTCTCGCGCGACTTGTGCCCGTTGCGCATGCGGAGGTAGGTCTGTTTTCTTCCTTTTTCCCGATAAGAAGTGAAAATAGGAAAACATCAAATATTCCTCCTATCGGCTATGTAGTTTTTAGTCCAAGACACACCAAGAAAGGCCTAAACTTCCTTCGCCTAAATGGGTACCAATCACAGGACCGAAATAGCTCATGTCTAAATCAATATGAGGATATTTCGCCTGTAATTCATTTTTAATTGCTTCTGCTTTTTCTCGTCGATTGGCATGGATGACAGTCGCTCGTATATTTTCTTTTGTCTTGGCATCTTCTTCAAACATTGATAATACTCGTTGCAATGCTTTTTTTGCTGTTCTTACTTTTTCAAACGGAACAATCTTCTTATCTTCAAAATGAAGAATTGGTTTGATTTGCAGAAGACTTCCTACAAGGGCTTGCGCGCCACTTAAACGTCCCCCCCGTTCCAAATGGCGCAAATTATCGACAACAAAGTAAGCACGGGTTTCTTGTTTCAATTGTTCGATCCGTTGAAGAATCTCCGAGGCACTGTTACCACTGGCGGCCATTTTTGCTGCTTCGATGGAATAATATCCTTGTGGCGCACAGCTAATTTCGGAGTCCACGGCATGAACAACCACGTCATCGACGGATTGACTAGCAGTGACTGCTGTTTGATACGTTCCGCTTATCGCACTGGATAGATGAATCGAAATAATTTCTTCATAATTTTTCGAGAGCTGTTCAAATAATTCCATAAATGCTCCGACGGATGGTTGAGACGTAGTCGGTAAGACTTCCGAAGACTGCATGTAACGATAAAAGTCAGCAGTCGTTAAATCAACTTCCTCTTGATAAGCTTTTTCTTGGATGATGACTTGCAGTGGAATAATGTGAATATGATGCTGTTTTCTCACTTCATCCGGTATATAAGCGGTGCTGTCCGTTACAATCGCAATCTTTGACATATTCCTTTCTTCCTCTCATGTTAAGTATAAATGATGAAGGATGTAGAGAAAGGAGATATGCAATTTATCTTACTTTCACCCATCCTTTTTTAATTGATTCCACTACCGCTTGCGTACGATCATTGACGTTCATTTTTTGTAAAATATTGCTGACATGGTTTTTCACTGTTTTTTCACTAATGTATAATGCTTCTCCAATCATGCGGTTGCTGTAGCCGTCAGTCATCAATTGCAACACTTCACATTCTCGGCGAGTTAAAATATGAAGCGGCTTGCGGTACTCTACTTCCTTATAACCAATTTCTGCATTGTTTTCTTCATTATTTTTATCGACAGCTAAACGACGATATTCTTTAATGAGGTTATGAGTGACTTTCGGGTGAATGTATGCCCCGCCGCTTCCTACTACTTTCACCGCATCAATCAAGGCATCTGCATCCATTTCTTTTAACAAATAACCGGACGCTCCTGTTTTAAGTACATGAGTCACGTACGATTCATCATCGTGGATAGATAAAATAAGAATTTTCACGTCAGGAAAGCGCTCTATTAAGTCTTTGGTTGCTTCCACACCGTTCACATCCGGCATATTGATATCCATTAAAACGACATCCGGTTGATATTTTTCCACAAGGGCAACGGCATCTCTTCCATCTTCACCTTCCGCCACCACTTCAAAATTTGGTTCCATTTCTAAAATTCGTTTGACTCCTTCTCGAAACAATTGATGATCATCAATAAGAAGAAGTCTAATCGGCATAGCATCGATCTTTTCTTGCACAACCCATCACCCTTTCTGTTTGGATAAACTGCTTGTGTTTCTATGAAATGCGTTCTCTATTGGTGCTTGAATTAAAACGACTGTTCCTTTTCTTGGAGAAGAGTCAATGGTTAATTCACCTTTTAACGCAGCGATCCTTTCTTTCATCCCCATGAGACCAAATGACTCTTCTTTTTTCGTTTCAGAAACGTCGAAACCTTTCCCGTCATCTTTGACAACAATCACAATGTTGGACGGTTTCATTTCCACTTTGACATGAATTTCTGTAGGATTTCCGTGTTTGTGAGCATTTTGTACAGCTTCTTGTACGAGTCGAAAAAGTGCTACTTCCATGTGAGTAGGGAGCCGTGCGTCACGACCGATATGGGTAAAGCGAATATCTATGTCGGTTAGTTCTTCGACATGTTTTAAATATTTCGCCAATGTTGGAATGAGCCCTAAATCATCCAGCGCCATCGGTCGTAAGTCATAAATGATGCGACGAACTTCTGCTAAGCTAGTACGAATCATTTTGCGAAGATCTTTTATTTCTGATAAAGCAGCCTCCATTCCTTTATCTACGCTTACTTTTTCTACGATTTCAGAGCGCAATAAGACGTTTGCAAGCATTTGCGCTGGTCCATCGTGAATCTCTCTTGCTACTCTTTTTCGTTCTTCTTCTTGTGCTTCGATAATTTTTAAGCCAAATTGCTGTTTTTCCTTTGCATCTTCAATTAATTCGCCAACATCTTTTAAATCCCCCGTTAAATAATTGTAAACAACTGACATTTGACTAACAAGTAGTTCTGCCCTCTCTATCGTTCCTTCTAGTTGCAACAAACGACGCTCGATGTGATCTCGTCGTTCTCGCAACCGTTTTTCTTCTTGTTCCAATAAAACTAATTTCATTTGAAGTTCATTGGCTTTTTCATAAGCCTCTTTCACATCTTCGTTAGAATATTCTTTAAAGTAACGACTCACTTCTACGAGTCTATTTCGCGCAAAACGTGCATGTAATTCTGTTTTTTCTGATTCGTCGATAATCATTGCCACTTGTTTTTGTATGTCCATTAATTCTTTTTTTAAAGACTCGTATTCCTGGCGCGATTGTTGGTTAATTTCGAATACTTGTTCTTTACTTTGTTCAACAGTAATCAACATTTTTTGAATAATATTGTCTAACGTCAATTTTGACATGGGTGTCACCACACTTCTTTAGATTCCCCCTGTTTGACAGAACGATATGTTCCGTTATGATTATTTTAGCATATGAACATCGTTCGATGCGCTCCAAAGAACAAGTGATCCCATCGTTTATTCAATAACTGCTTGCACGTTCGTTTCTATTTTATCATGTATTTGTTATGCGGTGTTTTACAATTTTATTATAGAGTGATTACAACAAATGGAGGGGTTCATACGTCATGCTTACTTCTTATTACACCATTAAAGCGAGCGGGTCCCATGAAATTGTGATTAATAAATCTCGTTTCATCACCCATATGACCCGAGTCACAACCGAAGAAGAAGCGCAATCGTTTATTGAAAAAATTAAAAAAGAACATTGGAACGCCACGCACAATTGTTCCGCCTATCTTATTGGAGAACACGATGATATTCAAAAAGCAAATGATGATGGCGAACCGAGTGGTACAGCAGGTATTCCGATGTTGGAAGTGTTAAAAAAACGTAAGTTAAAAGACACATGCGCCGTTGTTACTCGATATTTTGGTGGCATTAAACTCGGAGCCGGCGGATTAATTCGCGCTTACGGAAGTGCCGTCTCCGAAACGATCGATACAATTGGAGTAGTAGAACGATCACTTATCCAAAACGTGCACGTCACCGTCGCCTACCATTGGCTAGGAAAAGTAGAAAATGAATTAAGAAACTCACCCTATTTATTACACGATATCTTCTATGAAGAAAATGTAACTTTTTCTGTCGGAATCCCTATTAAAAACACCGATTCTTTTGTACAATGGATTACGAATATAACGAATGGACAATTACAAATGGATAAGAAAGAAAAGATATATATTGAAAATGATGTAAAATAACAGTTGCTAAGTATCTATCTATAAGGATTCGCTATATCCTTGACACTTCCTGTCTCCTATTTGCAAGTTTTCCATAGATTCGCTAAAAATTTCCCAGGAAATTTATGATGGATGGTAAAACATTCACTATATTTGTAACGGAGTATGTCGTTTAACGTCATAGAAAGAGAGAAGTTATTTACCAACGAATAGAGAAAAAACGTTTCACGCCAGAAAAGACCAATTCTATGAAAACCAGTCACAAGACACACAATGCTTTCTAGAAAATCATAGCAAAACATTACGACAAAATTTTAGATGTAAGGAGTTACCGAACGATGGCTAAACAGGTGCCTAGAACGAGAATGGCGCGAAGAAAAAGACGTGCGCGCTTTTTCATTAAAACAATCCTATTTATTGGTTTTATGTCCTTCCTTGTTTTAGGAGGAACCATTGGTTATTTTGCTTGGAAATTAAGCGATGTAGCAGCAGATACGCAAGAACTTTTAAAGCGAGGGGAAAAATCGGAACGAAGAGAAGAAGCTGTTAATCCAAAACAAGATAACATTTCAGTTTTATTCATTGGCGTGGATAACCGAGACGGAGACTTGGATGGTTTGTCTGATGCCCTTTTGCTTGCTACCTTCAACAAAAACGATCCATCTATAAAATTAACGAGCATCCCTCGTGATTCTCTAGTAAACATACCGCACCACGGGCAAGACAAAATTACCCATGCCCATGCCTTTGGCGGTGTAGATTTAACGGTACAAACGGTGGAAGAGTTATTGGATATACCAGTGGATTATTACGTAAAGTTAAATTTTGAAGCATTTATTGAAATTGTGGACGCACTCAATGGTGTCGAAGTAGATGTTGCAAAGTCATTTTATGAACAAGATAGCTACGGCAACCACAATGCGATTTTTATTGAAGAAGGAAAGCAAGTATTAAGTGGAGAAGAGGCATTGGCCTATGCCCGGATGCGGAAAAATGACCCACAAGGAGATATCGGACGCGGACAACGTCAGCAAGAAATCATCGAGTCTTTGATTAGGAAAAGTGCCTCCATTTCCTCCATCCGTCATTATGATGACGTATTACAAAGTGTCGAGGAACATATGACAATGAATTTATCTTTTGGAAACTTGATTGCTCTCCACCAATACGCAGGAGCGATTAATCACATTGAAAAGCTCCAACTAAAAGGGGAAAATCTCTATATGAATAACGTGTACTACTACCAGTTGGATGAGCAACACACCTATGAGATCTCTCAACAATTAAAGGCTCACTTAGAAATTGAAGATAGCGATCCATACTCTACCCCTGGAGCTTCTGTCCAAACTGAAGCAGAAACGTTTGAAAGCGAAAATACGTATTAACAAGTGAAATAGCAGGAAACCGTTTCTTCGTTTCCTGCTATTTCTTTTTCTTTATAAAAAGAGACAGAGACAAAACTCCAATAATTAAAAGAGAGATACTCACTCTTTTTTTGCAAACGTGATGAGACCAATTTTTCGTACCATTTGATCGGGAATGGTCGCAAGAGGATTGAAATTGGAAATAAATAGGTGATTCGGAGCATTTTTTGCTTCATGCGACGAGTGACGCTTAAAAAAGAAGATAAATCGTTCCATGAACGTTTCATGCGACGCTTCATTTTGTAAAACATCGGTCATAGGGTCGCATGAACGCTGAAAATGGAAGAAATGAGGATAAACACAAGTTGTATCGTGTTTCATACGACCTTTTATTTCGAGAACGATGCACTGAAGTGTCGTATAAAAGATCCATACGACGAAATATTACACAAAATTCCTGCCGAATGGTCTGCATCGGGGTTGCTCCAGTGCATCCTGCTTACCACCCGCGGATAGTGTTCGGGCTTTTGGAAGCTTATTTGTACTCATCGCGTATTTCCGTAAGAGGCACAGAGAAATGCGCTTCTGGCGGTAAACTTAAACAATAACTTAATCATAGAAGAAGGAAAAAACCCTACAAAATTGGTCCCAAGCAAATTTTAATGCTTGGAACCACTCTTTTTTACGATCTTTTAGTTGGATTTCCAAAACGACTCACTAACCGTAACATCGGGCGGTATTCATTTCCCGCAAGACCAATTCGTTCTGCAAGTAATTCGATACCAATGAGAAGGACTAGCAATATAACCAGTGATACCCATAGCGTTGAAATCGTAAATAAAACTGCTGCTAAACCAAAGAAAGCACTTAACGCGTAAATAATCAGTACCGTTTGACGGTGAGAATAACCAAATCGCAACAAGCAATGATGCAAATGGGATTTATCCGGAGCGGAGAGCGGTTGCTTATTGACAAACCGGCGGATAATCGCAAATAGCGTATCAGATATTGGCACAGCAAGTATAATTACTGGGACAACGAGTGAAAATATCGTTACGTTTTTAAATCCGAGTAACGAAATCACACCGATCATAAATCCGAGAAAGAGAGCACCAGTATCCCCCATAAATATCTTTGCAGGGTGAAAGTTATGCACGAGGAAACCTAACGTTCCTCCCAATAATGCAATTCCCAGTGCAACGATAAAGATGTCTCCTTGCACAATGGCTAACACCGAAATCGTTGTCAAAACGATTGAAGACACACCCGCTGCCAATCCGTCTAATCCGTCAATTAAGTTAATTGCGTTCGTGATACCAATAATCCAAAGCAAAGTAATTGGAATACTGAACCAGCCTAATTCTAATCTTCCATCAAAAGGAAGGTTGATAAATTCTAAATGAACACCACCAATAACGACAGCGACCGCCGCCAATATTTGGCCAAACAACTTCCATTTCGCAGACAACTCATATAAATCATCCAAAAAGCCAGTGACAATAATAATGAAACCACCAATTAAAATGTATGGTAAGTATTCATTTTCTGGTTGTAAGATGAGTAATCCGACAATAAATGCGATATATATCGAAAGCCCGCCTAATCGTGCCATCGCTTTTTTATGAACTTTTCGATGGTTTGGTTGATCTGTTGCACCGATCCAATGAGCAAACTTTTTTACGAACGGCGTTAAAAATAATGAAATGAAAAAACAAGTAACTAATGCGAATGCGGTCGTCATTTTGACCCTCCTTCATTACCGTTACCCATTCTTCGATGTTTTATGAATGTATTGTGTCATTATTTTTTTACATCGATTAATTGAATATCTGTTAAACTACTAAATTGCCACTCTACCTATCGAATTATAGCACAAATTATAGGCAGGGAAAGCTTTTTCACATAACTTTATAAAATTTGTTATGGAAATACATGCGTCCGATAAATCTTTCAACGGGTTTCAACTGGTGCTATAATGATGAGTATCTATGAAAATATAAAAAAGGAGGTTTTTTCATGAAGAAGTGGTTTTTTACAGGCATGCTTAGTGCATTGCTCATTTTAGGATTTATCATTAAAACACCAGCGCTAGCAAACACTCAACCAGTTCTTGCCAGTGTCGAATGGGTCATTTCTCAAATAGAGCCACTAGATCAACGTATAGATTTACTCGAAGAACGAGTAGAAGTCCTGGAAGAAGAAGTAGAAAAGTTGAAAAATAGCCAATAAAACTTTACATAAAAAGGAAATGGTAAATCATGTTAAAGAAACGAATGGCAATGTTACTGGTGGTTGCCTTTCTATTTAGTGTACCACTGATAGGGGAAGCGAAAGAGCCACACAATCTTTATCCTGAACCGATTACCGTAAAACTTATCCCTTCGATTAATTTTAGCGTCGTTCCACATGGTGATTACGAATTAATAAACCTGGATGATGGAGAACCTGTCGCTTTTCGAGAGGAAATTGATTTTCGTTACGGAAAAAACCGAGTGGATATTCGCCGGAAAAATGGTGATATCATCACTTCAAAAAATGGGTTTGTCTTGCGAGAAAAGCAACGCTCCAATCGTCACTATGTCACCATCACATCTGTCGACCGTGGTGGTAGCGGCTTCCAACCAACAGAGTATCGGGGATCCTTCATGATTGAACCGGGAAATTCCGAAAGTGATCGGTTAACACTCTACAACGTTCTCGATATGGAAGATTATTTAAAAGGTGTCGTGCCGCGGGAAATGAGCGCGTCTTGGCCAATAGAAGCGTTGAAAGCTCAAGCCGTCGCAGCAAGAAACTATGCAAAGATAAACATGGATTCCAATAAATTTTTGTATGATACAGTACAGCACCAAGTGTATCACGGAAAGTCGGTAGAAAGTCCAAATAGTAACAGAGCAGTGGAAGAAACGAAAGGGATTTATGCAACATACAACGGTTCCCTCATTTATGCTTATTATCACTCCAGTTCCGGCGGACATACAGAAAACAGTGAAAATGTTTGGTCAAGCACTCTTCCATATATACGAGCAGTGGAAGATCCGTATGATACCCACAATGTCAATCCGAATACAAGCTGGACAGAAACGGTAAGCAAAAAGAAAGTGAGTGACGCTATCTTTCCGGAGAAAGATTGGGAGCTAGTCAGTCTTCGCATCACTGAAAAAAGTTCCACCGGACGAGTCCAAGCTATGGAAGCAATTGGAGTAAATATCAACACGGGAGAGCAAAAAACAAAGCGCCTTCCAGAAGGGTCACCAGACTCATTACGTTGGGCGTTAGGGACAACGTTAAAAAGTACCCTTTTTGACATGAAAGAAGAATCGATCAGCGTGAAAGTGAAAATGAAAGACGGGAAAGAGAAAGACTTCTCAGAAACGACGGGAATGAAAATTCGTCATGCGGATGGAAATGATTCTGTCATTGCTTATGAAACGATGGCAGTAAGAACGTTATCGGGGGTGGAATATGCTCGAACCGGCGCATCTGAGTACATTTTTACCGGAAAAGGTTGGGGGCACGGTCTTGGCATGAGCCAATGGGGTGCTTACAAAATGGCCAACGACGGGAAAACATTCCGGGAAATTTTAAAACATTATTACACGGGAATCGAGATTGAACCGCGATCATAAAAAGACAGCCTGCAGCGACAAAGGCTGTCTATCTTATTTCCTGACCTTTCATGGAACCGAAAAGAAAAACCGATCGCATCAACGGTTGATCGTTGAAATAACGAAAAACACGTCCCATAAAAGAGAAAAGGTGGAAAAAAATCGTGGTAGTGGATAAAAAATGCGTTCCATGAACCGTTTGTACGACCAATATTTTATGAATTTCATTAAAAATGTGTCTTCAACGAAAAAACTCTTAATAAACCTTCAAGAACACAATCAGAAAAAACAGTTGCATGAATCGATGATACGACCGAAAGGTTCCATGATGATAAACTGATGAGAGTGAAGAAAAAGTGACCTTCCACCCGACCGGCGGAAAATCACTTTTCTTGCTTACTTAAAATAATCATTCATTGCCCGCGCCATAAAAAGAGAAAATTGGGCTCGTGTTGTTAATTCATTCGGACGAAAAGCTTTCCCTGATTCCGTTGTAATTCGCGCATCAGCAATTCGATTAATGGCGTCATACCCAGAAAATTCTTCATCGATATCGGTAAAGGAATGGTTCATGGACGCTTCAGGTAAATCAAAAGCCCGCACGAGAATGGTGGCCATTTGAGAGCGGCGTAATCCGTCTCCCGGACGCATTTCTCCGTCATTGTTACCTTTCATAATACCGTGATACTCTAATGCAGCTAATCCACGATACTCCTCTTTCATCTCATCAATATCTTTCGCTTGAAACGTGTAATCTTCCGGAGCTTCCAGCCCAAGAGCATTGGCAATCATATTGGCGGTTTGATGACGAGTAATCGTTAGATTCGGTCGAAAAGTCCCATCAGAGTAGCCTCCAATCACACGTTCTTCCGCTAAATATTGAATAGCTTCAAAAGCAAAATAATCTTTTCCTACATCGTCAAACAATGGCGTCGAAGAAAATGAAGGACTACCCCCAGTCGCTCGAATATCTTGATGCAATTGAGTGATCCGATCTTCTAATGCTTCCAAATCGTTTTCTCTATCGGAAATCTGTTTTTCCGTCCAATCAGCGCCTGCCACTTCTTCGGTACGATCCGCAGAAGCTTCACTACAGCCAATGAAAACGAACACGCTTATCAGCCCTACAAATAGTAGACGTTTCTCCATGTTTCGTCTCCCCCCTTTATTTCCGTCCGATTCCACGATAAATAAAACCTTCTTGCTTTAACGCATCTCGGTCAAAAGCGTTGCGACCGTCAATGACGACTTGTTGTTTCATGAGCGCTTTTAATTCTGCTGGAGACAAGGAGAGAAACTCTTCCCACTCAGTTACTAAAAAAAGTGCGTCTACATCTTGTATTGCTTCTGTGAGACTACCTACAATTTTCACTTCTTGGGGTAGTAGTGATTGCGCGTTGTCCCTTGCAATCGGATCATACGCTTTCACGTGCACTCCACGTTCAAGCAGTTTTGGGATAATTTTCAACGATGGTGCTTCCCGCATGTCATCTGTGTTCGGCTTAAAAGCGAGTCCTAACATTCCTACCGTTAACCCTTCTACTTTGTCTCCAAAAATGTCATCAAAATGTTCAATCATGCGATCGCTTTGTTTGTCATTCACATTGATGACTGCTTGTAAAATTTTCGAATGATAGTTTTTCTCTTCTGCTAAATGCTTGAGTGCTTTGACGTCTTTCGGGAAACAAGAGCCACCATATCCAATGCCGGCATTTAAAAATTTCGGTCCGATACGGTGGTCAAGACCCATTCCTTTCGCTACCGCTTGAATATCCGCTTCATATGCATCACAAATATTTGCCATTTCATTAATAAAAGAAATTTTTGTTGCCAAAAAGGCATTGGAAGCATATTTTATCATTTCGGAACTTCTTGGGTCCGTTGTAATGATTTTATCTGTTAACGGCGAGTGAAGCTCTACTAACAAGTTCGCAGCTTTCTCTGTTCGAGCACCAATAACGATTCGATCTGGGTGAAATGTATCATGCACCGCTGATCCTTCCCGTAAAAACTCCGGTACTGAACAGACGTCAATGTTCGCATCGGGATTTTTCATGAGGATCCGTCGTTCCACTTCTTCGGACGTTCCTACCGGCACCGTTGATTTCACAACGATGACTTTATATTTGTGATCAAGCGCTTCTCCAATTTCCTCTGCCACTCCGTAAACGTAAGATAAATCAGCAGCACCGCTAGGAGATTCTGGTGTACCTACTGCAATGAAAACGAGATCCGATGCTTTCACCGCAGCTTTTAAATCGGTCGTGAAAGACAATCGTCCAGCTTCTCGATTTTTACGAACGAGTTCTTCTAAGCCTGGTTCATAAATAGGAATTTGATTGTTGTTTAATTGCTCAATTTTTTCTTTTATTTTATCGACACAGATCACATCGTTTCCTAACTCAGAAAAGCCGGTACCTGAAACGAGACCAACGTACCCTGTTCCAATGACTGCTAACTTCATTCTCTCTTCCCAACTTTCTTCTTAATTTTTGTTACAAATGCATCGACTTCTTCAAAACGAAGCAGTTTCATAAGAAGGAATAATCCTACAGTGGAGACGGCCCCACCAACAATCAGTGATATGTACGCATTTGGAATGACGATAACAGATTTCCAACTATACAACATCCCGCTAAATAAAATGACTAAAACGATTAACTTGAGCACGAAATGACTGCTTTGGCTTGTTTCATCTTTCTTCCATTTTAACACAGATTTCAGTCCGATGAGGAGGAGGAGAAAGTTACAAATCGCACTTAGCGATGTGCCCCACGCAAGACCTGCTGCTCCGAATGGTTGAATGAGCAACAAGTTGATACCTACATTGATTCCAAGTACGGAAAGAAGACTCATAGCCACCGGAAAAACAGAATGTTCATAGGCATAATAAAAACGAGTGACATACATATTTGCTGCGTGAAAAAACATTCCGATCACTAAAATTTGTAATAATGGCGTTGCTAGTTCTGTTGACTGGGCGCTGAAGTTTCCGTATTGAAAAATAACGCGAATGACTTCTTCTGCATAAAACATGATAAATACGCTGACTGGGACAATCATCATTCCCATCATTTGTATTCCTTTCGCATATAAAACACGAATTCCCGTTTCTTCTTTCGCTGCTACTTTTCGTGCCAAAAGCGGATAAATCACCATTGTCACGGCCATCATTAAAATGCTTTGGGGCATTTGAACAAGTTTGGACATGTAGTTTAAAGCCGCTACATATCCGCTTTCCAACCACGAGGCAAATACGCGATGAATCAAAAAGTATAATTGTAATGTGGCACCACCAAGCATAATCGGGACAGCCATTTTTACAGTCCGCCACATTTCCGGACTTTTTTCTAACCGGATGCGAAAGTGAAACAATTGGTGACGTCGAATGAGCACCACTAGAAAAGCCGCCATAAAAAAGGCACTGACAAGCGCACCCCACGCATGAGCATACGCACCGAGCAATGGGTAAAATAGGACTGCAATCAATAAGAACGAACCATTTAATACAAGTGTTGACGTCGCAGTCCACGTAAAACGATCGTTCACATTTAACAAACCGGTGAGCCACATAGACAAAATGAGAAAAAATACAGAAGGTGCCATCACGCGAAATAAGTCAGTCGTCAGCTGAAATTCTGCCTCCCCCAAACCTGGAAACAACAATAGAATCACTTGGTCAGAGAAAAATACGAGCGCGGTAGTAAAAACGACTAAAACAATCGTAAGCCAGCCAAATATACGCTCTAAATATCTCTTTTGCTCGAGAGGGTCATTTACTTTACTATATACCGAGATAAAAGCGGTCGTAATCGCCCCTCCTACAACGATGTAAAAAAAGTTCGGTAACGTATAAGCAAGGGCAATACTGTCCGCTTCCATGCTCGTTCCAAATTGATAGCCGATGACCGCCTCGCGAAAAAAACCGATGAGCCGGGACAGCATGTTGATGATTGCTACCGCACCGATAATTTGTAACAACCTTTTAGGTTTCATAAATATACGGAATCTCCTTTAAATGCGATCAATAAAATCTTCCAATAGTTTCAAAATATTTTCGCGCCCACTGACAAAAGGGACAGGTTCAAAGCTCTCTGCTTTTTTTAACGCTTCTTCTAAGTCATCCGGCCCTTCTGTTCCGATAATGTGTCCTGCTTGCCCGAACTGAGCAACAATTTCTAATTGATGGTCATCATTATGTTCCCCAAATTTTTCGAGTCTCGGTACCGCAATGACCCGTTTTCCTTTCTTTACTCCTTGAATGATCGAACCAGTGCCTGCGTGCGCGATAATGATACGAGCTTCATCGTATAACCGATCCATTTCTTCAAAGCTCATAAATGGAATAAGCTCCATCTGTTCGGATTCATACTTCGTGTGACCACTTTGTACAACGATTCGTTCGTGAATGACTCCTTCCGTTTTCAAGCGATCTACTTCCTTTAGTAAACGAGTAAACGGTAATTCATGTGTTCCAAGCACTACAAATATCAATAAATCGACCCCCCATATACAGCTTTCGGATAAACATCCAACATGGATTTCCATTGGACGATAAATAAGTCTGCGATCGGATACACAAGACGTCCTGAAAGAGTAGGAGAAGACGTTTTGGCAAAACTTTCAATAAAGACGACTTTTTTGCGAAACAACTTCGCAATGTAACACATCGGAACGGCGGTATGTACTCCCGTTGTTACGACGACATCCGGCCGTTCTTTTATAAAAATAAACAGTGATTTTAAACAGTTAAAGGAAAACTTAAAAAGATAGCTTACCGGATAATTACGAGCGCCATACACGAGAAAAGACATGGGATGTTCTTTTTTCATCGGAATCGTCACGGCCGTTTTTTCGGTCACGAGATAATAATCGTATTTTTGAAATAAAGGTTTTAGTTGCATCAGTTGGGTGAGATGGCCACCAACGGAGGAAATGAACAGCACTTTTTTTCGTTTCTTTTGTTTATTCATTTTGTCGTAATGCCTCCTGATAAATATCGATCACTTTTTTCGTGATGACTGCTTTATCGTGTGTTTCCGCTCGTTTTCTTCCAACTTCTATCAATGATTTCCGGTAGTCTTGATCGGTGATTACTTTTTCCAACGCTTGACTTAACGGTTCCGGTTGACTGACAGGGACAATCTCCCCTGCTTGATCCGCTAATAAGTAACGGAGTCCACCAACATTCGTTCCAATGACCGGCGTTCCACAAGCCATCGCTTCCACTGCCACCAGACCAAAACCTTCCGTATGGGATGGAAGAACGAACACGTCCGCAGCATTCATCCACTGAGCCACTTCTGTTTGCGGTTTCGCTCCGTGAAAGAAAATCCCATCTTCTACCCGTAACGAAGCAATTTTTTGTTGTAAACGCTGGAAAAAAACAGCTTGATTTTTTGGTCCAACAATATGTAACTGTGCGGTCGGGTCTTTTTCTCGATACAAGGCATACGCTTCAACGAGATCTAGCAACCCTTTTTCCTCAATTAAATTACCGACATAAAGAAAATGATTGCAATCGGTAGGCAATCTTAAATGTTTTCTCGCTTCCTCTTTTGGTCGCTCAAAAAATATCGAGCGATCCACTCCCATGCTAAGGATTGTTACTTTTTCTTTTGGTATCCGGTAATTATCAATAATTTGCGCTGCTAAATCTTGTCCTACTGCTATGACATGATCTGCCTCTACCAAAATCCGTTGCGTTTGTTGATAAAAAAACGGTCCTATTTTTGCCATTTTATTCAAATCTCCGCCGTGACACGTCACGATATAAGGCGTTTTAAAACGTCGCTTCAGTAGTCGCGCTGGTAGTCCGGATGGAAAAGCATAGTGCGCATGGACGATATCATATCTTTTTCCTTTTGCTATCAATAGTTTTAACCCTTGAAGAAACCACGTACTATACTTTTTCATGACATTTTTCTTTCCTGCTTCCGGATTGGTGATGGCTAATACATCAACAACCTGGTTTTCGTTCATTAATGCTTCCACTTGATTTTTCACAAAAATACCAAAAGATGGTGCTTTTTCAGTTGGATACATGTTGCTTAACATAAGAATGCGCATGATTTATTCCTCCGATTGCTCTTTTTGATACCAATTCATCATGACAGCGAAAAACAACCAGAAAAACAACACAATCTGATGATTTTCCCACGCTGTCGACAACAGTCCCATAAAAAAGAGAGCGGTTGAAAAAGCGAGGATAAAAAGACCAAGCCATTTTAGTTTGTCATTCGCTTGTTCCGCTAATCGCATGCTTAATTTTAAAATCCCCCAGACGAACCATCCTAGTAGGAGGATACCGATGACACCATATTCCACCAACACATATAAAGCATTATTATCCACCGTCGTCATCGTCGTTGGTAAGTCTTCGTGCATAAATTGATGGAAAGGCGAATCAAATACGAATGCCGCGTTACTCCCGAACATCCCCGGTCCTACTCCAAAAATCGGATTGAAAGTAAAGACGAGCAAGCCGCTTAATAAAATTAAATAACGATAGTTTTTAGATAAATCTAACGTATATAAGTTCCGCTGCGCAAATCCTTCAAACAACAACAGAGAAAGACCGTAGCCCACGACGAATAAAATAAAAAGAGAGACCGCTGCCACAAGCATGATACGAAATGCCTTGTTTTTACGAAAAATCAATCCGATTAATCCAAGGCAAGCAATTAACGCTAAAAACGCTTGGCGAGAGAACGTCAAACCGATCGCCACTAAGAAAAGAATCCCGATGACGCTATACAATAGAAATTGTTTTTTCGTGAGATGTTGTCTGTAAACAAATACATACGTCACCAGTAATAAAAGAACAGCTACTAAATATCCCCCTAATGTGTTACTAGAGTCCATCAATCCAAAAGCACGGATCTCTTCACCAATGGAAATACTTCTACGTTCTTGAATGTTGCGAAGGGGAAGAGGTATTTCTAAAATGATTTGAATAATTCCAATCACCGATTGGACGATGCCAAGTCCAAGAATAATGTGAAACAATTGTTTGATCCAATTTTCCGGAAGATCCATCGTAAGTAATACAAAATAAAGGATGAAAAATTGGAATAACGCCCGGACTCCGAAGACCCCTTGCGCAAAAGGAACATTATTGATAAACATACTAAAAATCGCAAATACAAAAAAAACGAACAAACTATTATGTATTGGATGATTGATCCATTTCATTAACCGTTTTCGACCAAAATCAGGGTGGATGATCACAGCCAAAACCATTAGCAATAGGACCCCTTCACTTAAATAACCGAGCAAGCTCGGAACAATCGGAAGCCAATCGTTCCAAATTCGAGTGAAGAGTAGCTCTATTGATGTCCAAACGACGATAAAAACCGTTGCTATCCATAGTAATCGATTCATTTTTTCTCTAGAAATCTCTCGCATCCTCATACATGTTCACACCATTCATTCTAGTTTCGTGACTTTGTCGGAAGTTGCAATAGCTTTATTCCTGCCGCAGCTTCTTCCTTTAACTTATTCGACCATTTTGTGATGCTCTTCTGATGGCGATGCCAATCTTGCTCCATTTGTAAAAAAGCAGAATAAATGCCGTTTGCTTCGCTATCCACATCTTGAATTGGTACAGAAAATTGTTCGTTATCAATCGTTGCCATAAAATCTTTTACTTTTGGGTGATATTCAATTCCAATCACCGGTGTCCCGGCATTTACAGCTAAAATTAAGGAATGGAGTCTCGTTCCGATAATGACATCTTGTTCCGACGCTAACGCTACAATCTCTTCCGGCAATAAATTATTCTCATTTATTTGCACGCAATCACGAGCAGTCATATGACTGGCAATATCTTTTGTGACTTGAACATCTTCCGGAAATTTTGTGGAAAAAAAAGTAACTTGTACCTTCTTTTCTGCAATTAATTGATCCAAGGCATGGGCAACGCCTGAAATGTACGCCTCATACCGTGCCAAATCAGTTTCCGGCCAATATTGACTACTGAAATAAGGAACGGCAGTCACACCTACTTTTTGAATGCGGTCAGTGTGCGTGCGCGGTGACGATCTTGGTACTGAAAAAGCCGGATCATAAATCACACGTACATCTTTTTTGACGCCGATTCGCTCTAAAAGTTGCTTCGACTTTTCATCCCTTACGGCAACAGTCGAAGCAGCTTGAAGCAACCGTTTAATGAAGAATTTGCCAACTCTCGTATCGATCGGACCCGCACCAACCCCGTGGATTGCAATCCGACACCCGCTTGCTTTGCCTGTAAGTCCTAACACACTATATAATGGGGCATCCCGTTTATACATGTCCATTAAAAGCCCGCCGCCTCCAATGATAATCAGATCCAAACCTTTCATGATGCGGCGACTTTCTCTTACGGTTGTTAATCCCGAAGAGAGAATGCCTCCTCGTTTATGAAGAAGTGGTACAGCCTGTACTCCATGTCGTGACTGCGTATTTTTTGGATTGTTGCTGAAAACGACAATCTTATCTTTTTTCATGTTTCCATCTGTCGTCAGTTGATGAATCAATCCGGACAAAATAGCTTCATCGCCATTGTTGTTATGGCCATAGTTTCCAATAATTCCTATTCTCATAGACCACTCATGCCTGCCTTTATCTTATTTTCATTAGAAACCTTCATTTCACTGAGAAGATGTTTCTTTTCTGACCATAATAATACTGCGTGCCGAAAAAGACACGCAGCATCTTTCGATTGTCAGCTTTTTATATTATACACGGATTCTTTTTTAGCGACTAGGGAATAAAAGTACCCTTTTTCCACATTAACGTGGCGTGTAAAAATTTTGCGTATAGTAAGGTTGATGATACTGATCATGAAAGGCAACACCAACACCGAGCCTAGTATAGTCACCAAGCAAAGCACTACGATGACTTTTTGAGTTCATCCAACTATGGTGAACATAGATGGGGCTTACTTGTCCATAAGCAATATTTTCCGCCGCATTATAAAAACGAATATGATTTTTCATCATTCGATCAAATGGATCTTCTCCGTTTAAATTGGTGTGATCAAAAAATCCGTTTTGCGCCATATCAATACTATGATCTCGTGCAGTATTTGCTGCCGCATCATCCCAAGCTAACGTACCACGGCTAAAGCGTTCCCGTTGTGCATTCGCTAGATAGAATACCATTCGTTCGTAACTATCTTTTAATTGTTTGGTAGGTTTCTTATAATACTGTTGAAACTCTTCTTCCACCGCTTGATCAATGATAAGTACCGCGGTAATGCGATGATCGCGATGAGCATCATAAAAAAACGTCACATATTGATCCCCTATGATATACGTACCGCTAGTTTCCGTGTTTAAGGAGAAAGAATAATTTCCTTTTTCAATAGAAGTCAAGGGATCTCCGTATGTCGCTATTACATCTCTTTTCAACTTATCCAGCACTAAGCCGTCTTCACTTCTCCAAGTGTCTTGATTGGAATAAACAGCAACTACTTTACCATCTTGAATCCCATATTGAACGTAGTCTTGATAATAATTGTGATAAACATGCCATTGGAAATTGTAACGACTTTCTTCCATCGCTTCTGGTTCCCCTAGTTCTGTCTGTAAGGTTTCAAGAGAATCACCGACGCCAATCCCTAAAAATTTCCATGCTTCTTTTTCACTGCCTACGTGAGAGGGAGGTGAGTTTACATCTTGTACTCGAAAGTCTTCCTCTAAGGCCCGTGCTAAAAAAACGGCAAACTGAGCGCGAGTAATTGTATCGGTAGGACCAAAAGTGCCATCTTTAAAGCCAGTAGTGATTCCATTGGAAGCTAATATTTGAATGTCCTCAAAGGCCCAATATTCTTTTGGCACATCCGAAAAAGTAACATCTCTTTCTTTTGTGAAAGGAAAAGCCCGATTTAACGTCACAGCCATTTGAGCCCGTGATAGAGGGGCATACGTATCAAAAGTGTTGCTTCTTCCTTTCATAATTTCATTATTTGCTACTGCTTGAATGTAAGGATAATAGCTATCTGTTTCGTTCACATCAGTAAAAGAAATTGGAGAATCAACAGATCTTTCTAAATCCAAAGCTAACGCGATCATTTTCGCTGTTTGGCCGCGATTCACTTCACGTTGCGGTTGAAAAGTGCCATCTTGATAACCATTGATGATGCCTTTCTCTACTAGAAATTCAATTTCTTCAAATGCCCAGTATCCTTCCTTGACATCGGAAAATGTCTCCTTCGTTTCTCCAGTGAGAGGAAAGGCGAATAACATGATCAATAGAAGAACACTACCAATTATTTTTTTCATTTGTTTCGCCTCCGTCCAAACCACCATCTACGTTCTTCATTCCTATGTATTCCTTTATATGCCACTTATTAAACTACTAGACTTATTTTACCTTATTTTTAGTCTTTTGTATCCTTTCTCATAAAAAAACTCTTCTATCACAGGGAATTCTATGATAGAAGAGTGTTTGTTTTAATTGCTATAGTAGTCGTTAATCCCATTAAAAATCGCTTTTGCTGCTTTGTCATCATATCCCGGTTGTTTCATCCGGTTCGCATCTTCTCTATTCGTTAAAAAACCGAGTTCAACAAGCGTACTTGGCATGGTCGTATTTCGAATGACATAGAAGTTTGCATCGGCCACACGACGGTGTCTCATTCCTGTTTCTGCTACGAGACGCTTTTGAATTGCTTCAGCAAGCTTGCGACTCTCTCTCGCTTGATATCTACTATTGTAGAATGTCTCTGCTCCTTGTGCAGCAGCGGAAGCGGCGTTCGCATGAATACTAATAAAGGCATCTGCATTCGCTTTTTCCGCAATCGCTACGCGTCCACTTAACGTAACGAATGTATCATCGCGACGTGTCATGACGACATCCACACCCGCGTCTTTTAACAACTTTTCTAATCGAAGCGCCACATTTAAATTGACATTTTTTTCCACCAAGCCGTGTCCGCTTGTTCCTGGGTCGTGATCACCGTGTCCGGCATCAACAACGATTGTTTTCCCTTGTAAGCCGGTCTGTCCTAAATAATCGTTATGGGTATAAGCCCACTTTCCATTAAACTTAATTAATACCCATGGACCACTCGTTTGTTCATAAATATCCACCTTGTCGCCTCGTTGGAGTCTGCCAATTGCTTCGTGATTTGCTCCCGGACCGGAACGAACGACTAGTGAAGAGGTGGTCACTGTTTTTGTCGCAATTGGTTCTGCCGGTCGTACATCTTCATCCACATTCCCGCTATCTGCTCGTTCTATATAATAAGCAGACACGTAACCTTCTTTCCCGTTCACTTTCACCTTCAACCAGTTGCCTTCTTCGCTATAGACATCAACTTTTTCGCCACGCTCTAACGTGGTAATCACTTGATAAGAAGTCCCTGGTCCTTTACGAACGTTTAGCGGCGTGGAGTTATTAACAACAACACCTTCATACAATAATTTTTCCGATGACACATCTTCATCCGGTGGCGTTGGGGTACTGTTACTATTTTCATCCAGGCGAAGATCTTCATTCATCGCTCGCGCTAAATACGCGGAAAACTCTGCTCGAGTAGCCGGCTTATAAGATTCAAACTTGCCACTCGTGCGTTCAATTATGTTTTCATCTACAAGTTTAGCTATGTAGCCTTTTGCCCAATGATCTTCCGGAACATCACTGAATGAAATGTCTCCATTATAATTTTTTGTTCCATCCCCAAAAAAAGCTCGTGCAATAATGGCCGCTGTTTGTGCTTTCGAAATTTCTCCGTTCGGATTAAATCTTCCATTTTGACCTTCAAAGATTCCTAGTTCAATTGAACGCTCAATTCGTGGAAGTGCATTCATATCTTCCCGAAGATCCGGAAAAGACGGTGCTCGCTTCAATCCACTTTCCCCAAGCGCTCGCGTGATCATGACTGCTGCTTGTGAACGTTTTAGAGGATCCTCTGGTTTGTATAACCCCTCTTTTGGGTAACCGTTCGATACCCCTTGTTGCCCTAGATATTCAATTTCTTTGGCTGCCCAATAACTACTGCTGACGTCTGAATAACGGCTGCTTGCTTCTGCATTTCCAGAAACTAACCCGAGCATCGGAAAGACAGAAAAAATCACGGCCAGCGCAAGCAATCCGTATAAGATTTTTCTCGACAACATAACTCCTCCCCTCAAAATTTTGTCCCTCTTTACCCTATGTTAAGAGACTCTTTTCATCGTGATGCAATTCATTAGAAAAACGTTGTATGAGTCTTTATTCCTGCATATACTTCATATCAAACATAATGTCTTGCTTTATGAGAAAGTACAACCATTTTCGTCAACCTTTTCCTCACATAGACAGGATAGCACGTCAACTTTAAAGTCTCTAGACTTTTTATTCCAAACGAGGAAAAATAGGAAGAAGTTATTAGTTATCTTTACATATATGTTACAGACACAAATGTCTTGTTACAACTTTGCAATGAAGAACCGTCTGAAATGCTTTCTTTCATTTGTTGTCTTTTTCCTTTAATATATAAACGGGTGATGATAAATGAAGAAAATAATAACCTCCGGGAGTGTATTGCTTCTCCTTCTCATCGTTGCAGGTTGTTCTACAATAAGCATGAACCGCTACATTGAAAAAGAAGAAAGAGTCGATGTAGAAAGATTTGCTTATCCTGATGAGAATTTTACGTATGACATGGAAGTGTTACAAGATTTGGCAGATCGAGTTCGCTTAGAGGAATTAACGACAAGAAATATCAATAGCATTCTTAAAGATGAAATTAAAGCAGGACGTTATAACGAAATCATTATATATTTACGCGAGCTGCAAGAAGAAGAACCAGAAGAAGCAGCGGCCTTTTCAACCCGTTACAATGAAGCATTGCAAGCACACGTCATGCGTTCAGCAGAGCCTTCTCCTACTTTAGTGGAAGATGCCATTACAAGATTGGAGTACCAGTACCAATTAGATCCAGAAAATGAAAGATACATTATCGATTTAGCAAATATGCTGATTCATTCAGAATATGATGTCGAACGAGGGGCTACATTGTTGTTTGACTTAGAAGAAAAAATGATACAAGCAGGCGAACAACCAGGTTTAGATCTCACTTTAGCTCTCGCGGAAGCCTATTTTGCAGTGGGAAAATATGAAGAAAGCATTGAACGATTTGAACGATTAACCACATTAGACACGGAAGACCCAACATATTTTTATAAAATGAGCAAAGTATTTAAAGAAATGGGCGACAAAGAACAAGAAAGAGCTGCCCTCACCCAAGCACTCGAACCAACCTCCGAATTCCTCACGCAATACGGAGACAGCACCTACCACCTTTACAAAGACTACTTAAACAAATCTATTTATGAATAGAAAAGCGAAGGCGACTGCTTACGAGTGAAAAGCACTGGAGGGACATCGAAAGAAGCCGGTCAACGGCTTCCGAGATGGCCCGAAGTGCTCGAACGAGTAGGAGCCGGAGCTAGACACAGAAAAGCGGAGGCGACCGCTTAGGCGCGAAGGCGTTGGAAGAACGGGGCAAGAAGTCCGCTTTTTGACTTTTGCCACGTTCTGAAGCGCTCAAGCGCCTGGTTGCCGGAGCTAGACATAGAAAAGCGGAGGCAATGAAAAGAGGTCCTATGCGACCATTTTTGAGTTATTGCATAAAGCAAGTGGTTACATGAAGCGGTCATACGACACTTATTTTTCCTTTTTTAGTGAAAACAAGTCGTATAAAACATAAAATGCGCCTCTACCCCCATTTATTACCTTTTCAAATGGGCCATGCGACACTTTTTTAGGTTTTTTATGTAATTAGACGTCCCATGAAGCGTTCATACGACGTCTATTTTTCTTTTTTGCTAATAATAAGTCGTATGAAGTGATATTTTGTCTTTATATCACCTAATTATTCCCATTTTATCTTTCATGTGACACTTTTTCAGAATTCATGCAAGATGATTCGTCGCATGAAAGGGTCATACGACAACTAATTTATCTTTTTGATTGAAAATAGGTCGTATAAATCGAGTTTCCATGTAAAATCGCCTTATTTTTCCCATTTTCTCCTTCCATACGACACTTCATGAAATTTTTTAACTATTAAATGTCCCATAAATCGTTCATCCAACACTTTTTTCAATTTCCAAATGAAAATTGGTCCCATGGCACTTTGACTCGCAAGTTCATACATTAGTACGAGAGTTCAAACCATCATAAAAAAAAAACGGCCTCTCTCGGGATATTACATTCACCGAAAGAGACAGTTTTTGTATCACATTTCATCCATTACTCTTTTTAAGAACAAAGCAAACTGAGAACGAGTCACATTTTCGTTCGGTCGAAACGTGTTGACTGTCGTGAGCCCATTATCATACAAACGATTAATTGCCTCATAACTCCAAAAATCCATCGGAACGTCTTCAAAAGTATGTTTCACTGTAGGTGTAGCTAATTGATCATCAAACACAACGGTTAATATTGTTGCCATCTGGGCTCGCGTCATATATTCATTCGGACGGATGTTCCCATTGCTCCCTTTCATGATTCCGTGGTATTCCATCGCTTTCATCTCATCGTACCCTAAATCACCTTCTCTCATATCCGTCGCTTGTAATTCATAATCAGACGGTACTTCAAGATCAAGGGCACGCTGTAAAATCGCAGCGACATGTCTTCGATAAATCGGTTCATATGGTCGAAAACTTCCATCAGAATATCCGCTAATGATCCCTCTTGCTTCTAAAAAACCAACTGCTTCTGTCACTTCTTGATCTCTAATATCATAAAATTCTGTGATTTTCCCTTCTCTAACATAACTGCTTGCCATAAACCCGTGGGCGTCTGCGTAATGAAATGGATAATAACCAAATAAGTTATCGCGATGATTATCATGTTCCAGTTTCCCATTCACCGTTAAAGGCATGTACAAAGGAACATCCCCTAGCTTCCGTGAAGACACCGTTGGCTGTTCTCTAAAATTAATGGTAGATCCGGGTTCTAAAGCATAGCTATAGACGTGATCGCCCTCTGTAAACATTTGGGTCGACTTCGTTTGTGTATCTGTTTCCGCATGATCATCGACAAACTTCATAATATTTCCTCCATCCTCATATTTCACTTGAAACGAAGGAAAATCCATTTCAGGAAGGAGTGTTCTTGTCGATAATGTTTGATACACTCGTTCTTGATAGGTTGTCTCATTTCTGTTTGGGTCATTACGTGCCTCTAAGCCGTTGTAAGCAAGCACGGCAAAATACCAATTTTCAAGCACATCGCGTTCTCCATCGTTCACTTGCGGTAAAATGGTGCCGGTCCAATTCCATTTTTCATCCAATAATTGGGCTGCTACCTCAATATTGTAAGCTGTGTCCCATTTTAACCATTCTCGATTGATTTCGCGATGTTTTAAATCATCTTCATGAAGCGTCACTTGCATGATACCAATTCCACCATCATCGTTTGCATTCATGATGGGATTTCCATTTTCATCAAATTGTCGCATGCCCGTTTCTACATAAGCAATGGCCTTTAAAATTTCAGGTGGAATTTCGTATTTCAACCCGATTTCTGTGATGATATCCTTTTTCTCTTGGTAAGAGAGCTCAACACCCACACCCTCTTCAGCTAATACATTGCCACCATGTAATCCAATGAACAGACTACAAATCAATACAACCAACCACTTTTTCAATACAGACACCTCTTTCTAGCAATCTATTTGCATTATAAAACACTTCCTTTTTCTTTTAAATCACTTTCTGTTAATGAAAAGACATAGGGAGAATGATATACTAATTAAGTAGTTTCTCAGATAGGGAATGAACATAAGGAGAGAACAGTATGATAGCTTCTTTGAAAAAATTAATCGGCAGCGAACAAGAGCGGCGATTGAAAAAATACAAAAAAATTGTCCAACGCATCAATCAATTAGAAGAAAAAATGGAACAACTGTCGGATGAAGAATTAAAACAAAAGACAACGGAGTTTCGAGATCGGCTTGAAAATGGTGCCACTCTCACTGACATACGGGAAGAAGCTTTTGCAGTTGTGCGAGAAGCATCTAAACGCGTGCTCGGTTTGCGCCATTATGATGTGCAATTACTTGGAGGCCTTACCTTAAATGATGGAGATATTGCCGAAATGGCAACTGGAGAAGGAAAAACTCTCGTTGCCTCTTTACCTAGCTATTTACAAGGTTTAACGGGAAAAGGCGTCCACGTTATTACAGTCAATGAGTATCTTGCGAGAAGAGACCGAGAACTGATTGGACAAGTACATGAATTTCTTGGATTGACAGTCGGATTAAATGTTCCGCTACTAGCTTCTGATGAGAAAAAAATTGCGTATGAAGCGGATATTACTTACGGCGTTGGCAGTGAATTTGGTTTTGATTATTTAAAAGACAATATGACATATAAAATATCTGACCGGGTACAACGACCGTTTCATTTCGCCATTATTGACGAAATCGATAGCGTCTTAATTGATGAGGCAAAGACCCCGCTCATTATTGCCGGGAAAACAGAAGTGAATCCAAACCTATATAAAATTTGTGCACGAATGGCTCGCAGCTTTAAGAAAGAAACAGACTATATTTATGACCCTATTACGAAAACAGTTAGTTTAACAGATGACGGGATTACAAAAGTAGAACGGGCTTTTGGAATCGATAACTTATACGAGCTCGAACACCACACGCTTTATCACTTCGTCTTGCAAGCGTTACGGGCTCGCGTGATGTTTACGAAAGACGTGGACTATATCGTTCAGGATGGTGAAATAAAACTTGTCGATATGTTCACTGGTCGCGTCATGGAAGGTCGTTCTTTCAGTGATGGACTACATCAAGCGCTAGAAGCAAAAGAAGGCGTTGAAATTACCGAAGAAAATAAAACCCAAGCACAAATAACGATTCAAAACTATTTTCGAATGTACCCGACTCTTTCAGGCATGACAGGTACCGCAAAGACAGAGGAACAAGAGTTTCGTAATCTTTACGGCATGGATGTCATCCAAATTCCGACAAATAAACCGAGAATCCGAAAAGATCGGGAAGACATCATTTTTGCGACGGTGGATGACAAATACCGAGCAGTAGCAAAAGAAGTGAAAAAACGACATCAAAAAGGACAGCCTGTTCTCATCGGTACGACATCTATTATTCAATCAGAAACGATGGCCCAGTATTTAGACGAAGAGCAAGTGCCCTATGAGCTATTAAATGCAAAAAGTGTTGAAAATGAAGTAAAGCTTATTTCTCTTGCTGGTCAAAAGGGGCAAGTTACAATTGCGACAAATATGGCAGGTCGGGGAACTGACATTATGCTTGGAGAAGGTGCAAAAGAAGCAGGTGGACTATTTGTACTAGGAACAGAAAGGCACGAAAGTCGTCGAATTGACAACCAGCTCAAAGGGCGCGCCGGAAGACAAGGTGATCCAGGTGAATCCCAATTTTACATTTCATTAGAAGATGAAATGATTTTGCGTTTCGGAAGAGAAGATGTAGAAGAATTACAAAAACATTTAAAAACAGACGAAAATGGTGTCGTCTTAAACGAAGAAGCTCCTGAGATTGTTGATAAAGCGCAGAAAATGTGCGAACAAGCAAACTCTTCTCTCCGTGAATACACATTAAAACTGGACGATATTGCGAACGAACAACGAAACGTCATTTATAAATTGCGAGATAAAGTGTTAGAAGAAGACAGTCCTCTCGATACGTGGATCGACATGATGAAATCAAGCACGACAAAACTCATTGACAACTATTGCGGAGATGAGTACCTTCCAGAAGAGTGGAACTTAAGAGAATTACAAACACGGTTAAACTTGATTTTTGTAGAAACGAATGTGACATTGCCAAAAGAGCTAGAAACGAAGAAAGAAATCTTAGATATCATGGAAGAAAAAAGAGAAGAATTTCTTAACAAAATTGACCAGTTCAAAGACAATGCAACCGTACAACAATACGCCCGGAGAACATTGCTTGCGACCATTGACCGATACTGGCTTAAACATTTAGAAGAAATGACTCGACTGAAAGAAGGAATCGGTTTACGTAGTTATGGTCAAGAAGATCCGATGCGGGTGTTTACACGGGAAAGTTTTGAATTATTTACGCGCATGTACGAAATGATTGAACACGATGCATCCGTTCACTTGTCAAAACTGATCCAACCATTACTAAAGAAAAAAGAAGAGGTGACAAAATAATGCTTCCGTTTTTCCGCAAAAGAGAGAAAGACCAATTAAAAATGGAAGGACAAGAAGATACTGTTTCTTCCAATGAATTGCTTGATGAACAAAATGAAGAAGAGGGAGACGAAGAAGTCATGACTTCCCTCTCTTTCCATCCAGAATGGAATGTATCAAAAGAAGACCAATATTCCTTTCAATTTTTAAATATGGAGTGTGCCCCACTAAAACCAAATCAAATATCTCTCTCTGGCATCAGCTTACAAATGGACGAAAAAAACAATGCCCAGATCACTGCTTTCATTCGCAGTAGCTTAAAGAAAACGATCAAACTGAAAGAAACAACCCTTGTTCTTCTTGATAAAGATGACAAAGTACTTGGCAGAAAAAAAATGGATCTTTCCGAGGTAGGAGAAATACCACCGGAAAGCAGCCGACCTTGGACCTTCATTTTTACGGAAAAAGATTTATTCACGACAGAATTACCGAGTGAAGACTGGAAACTAGCATTCCAATTAAAACCGTCTTCCCGGAAACATACATTAGAACTGGAAGACAGTTGGGAAAAATCCCTTGCCAGCAAAGACAAAGAAAAACTAAAAGAAATGGTCGACAAACTCACCCCACCAAAACAAGGAGAAGTAAACTTCATGGGGCTGAAAGCAGACCAAAAAGAAAACGGTAACTTACACGTAACAATTCTTATTAGAAACGGCAACAACCGAAACATCAAACTAGAACAAATCCCACTCCAAATCAAAGACGCTAACGGAACAGTCGTCGCAAAAGGCGGATTTAAACTAGATGATTTCGAAGTAAAAGCAAATACAAGCAAACCATGGACATTCATCTTTCCAAAAGAACTCGTCCAACACGACAATCCAGACCTAAGCAAATGGAAAGCCGAACCTATCAGAAAAGCGTAGGCGACTGTTTAGGCGCGATAGGTTCTGCGACGCACAGGACGTGCTAGCATCGCCGTTCCTCACAAAATCTGGACTGCAATACTTCTTTGTTTTCTTTTGCGCCGAGTAACCGCAGGCGCAGGACGTGAGATTTTAGGCGATGTTCCTTTTTAATAAGCGCTCTTTGCTTTCTTTATCTGACCTGTGAAGAATCCGAGCGCCTAGGAACCGGAGCTGGACAAATAAACGCGGAAGCAAGCGAGTAGGGAGAAAAATCATCATTCAAAGTCCTATGCGACCATTTTTCAGTTATTGCATAAAGAAAGTGATTGTATGAAGCGGTCATGCGACACTTTTTCAGGATTTTTATGTAATGAGACGGAGCTGTCCAAAAAGTCATGATTGATGACTTTTTGGACATTTTTTTGTCATCGCTTCATCAAAAATTGCTTCTCTAAACGCCTCTTGGCCGAATAGGCATGTTTCCAACACCAAATGGTTGATGGAAGTAAGTCATGGATAGTCATGCCATCGTTTCATCAAAGTATTGCTTGTGGAAGCAAGCCATGGTTGGCTCATAACACTGCTTCATTCAAAAATGTCTGATGAAAGCAAGTCATGGATCGCTCATGCCACCGTTTCATTCAAAAATAGTTTGTGGAAACAAGCGATGAATGGATCATGGCACCGTTTCAATCCAAACACCATTGTGAAAGCAATCCATGCACGATGTATGGCACCGTTTCGACGCTAAATGATTGTTGAAAAGAACGCTCGATTTATTTTTCAGGACTTATTAGATAACCTCGTCTATTTTTCTTTTTTTGCTAATAATAAGTCGTATGAAGTGATATTTTGTCTTTATATCACCTAATTATTCCCATTTTATCTTTCATGTGACACTTTTTCAGAATTCATGCAAGATGATTGAAAATAGGTCGTATAAATCGAGTTTCCATGCAAAATCGCCTTATTTTTCCCATTTTCTCCTTCCATACGACACTTCATGAAATTTTTTAACTATTAAATGTCCCATAAATCGTTCATGCAACACTTTTTTCAATTTCCGAATTAAATTTGGTCGCATCGGCCTTTGGATAGATCCTCTATTGCCAGATGAAGCGTGGTCTTTGACTCCTCCACATTTTGACGCACACACAAGCTCCGAGCCACCGAAGCTGATAAAAAAGTGTTCAGGTGCAAAGACGTCTAAAGAGCATAGACAGAATGACTTCTGCCCTGATCAGACTTCTACGTGTCGAACAAAACTTTCATCCTTCTCTGTTTACTTTTGCACTGAGTAAGCGGAGGTGAAAGACGCACGGAACGTTAGCAAAAGTTTCTTATTTCCGAGCACCTGACTTCCAAAGCTGGACAAAAAGGCGCGATAGTTGATGGAGAAGCGGGAACTCACCCCCTACTTTTCCCTTCATCCGAATAGGAAATATAATAAAAAGGTTGAAAATTGTCATTTATTCATATAATATATGATTTGTGTTTAACATGAATAACAACTTCATATTTTTGGAAGATAGGTGTCTAGTTTTAGACTTAAAAGGGAATCTGGTGAAAGTCCAGAACTGTCCCCGCAACTGTAAGTGTGGATGAAATGAGATGACCACTGTATAAGTGAACTTCACGGTGCTTATACGGGAAGGCTCAGAGTAAAGTGAAGCACAAGTCAGGAGACCTGCCTATTTTCCTCGAGTTTCATTTTTCCGGGGAGGTGAGAAATGAAAACGACAGAGGCAAAATGTAGCTGTAGTATTTTTAGCTATTTGTACATATGTCGTTTTTATTCGCTCTTCCTCCAAGCCGAGGAAGAGCTTTTTGTTTTGGCGTGAGTTTATAAATGTCAAGGAGCAGAGTGATAATGATGAACAAACCGATTGTAAACTTTTTAATCATTAGCTTGATGTCGGTCGTACTGATTCTTTCTGGTTGTAGTAATGAATCGGCAGAAACGGATACATCGAAAAAACAGGAAAATACATCTCATGAAGCGACTAATACATTAAATCTTGAGTATTCGGATAGTTTTAGCATTGAATACATTGACGGGCAAGTGAAAAAATTAGTGGACGGCGAAGGACGCAGTTTCCTACTCGTTCCGAAAGGAGAAGAGGTACCCGAAGGATATGACGATGTACCAGTCATTTATACTCCGATTGAAAATGTGTTAGCCTCTTCTTCCACTCAAGTATCGCTTATGGAACCACTCGGGGTGATTGACAGTCTTTCTGCAGTCATGACGGATAAAGACGACTGGTATCTTGATGACGTCATTGAAGGGTTTGAGAATGGTTCTATCACGTTTGTTGGTACAGGGCAAACGCCAGACTATGAGTTCATTCAAGAAATAAATCCAGATATTGCGATAGTTTACGGTGGCACATGGGGTCAATTTGAAATCATGGAAAAGTTAGATGAGTTAGGAATTACGTATGTCGTGAATAATGAATACTTGGAAGAACACCCCTTTGCTCGAATGGAGTGGATAAAATTTCTCGCTGCATTATATAACAAAGAAGAAGAAGCGGAACAATTTTTTACGAAAGCAGTAAACAATGTAGAAAGCTTGTTTAGTCAATTACCGGATGAAGATAAAACTTCCGTTGTATGGGCAAATATTTATGATGGACAATTCAGTGTTGTCAATCCAAAAGGTTTCACCGCAAAATTAATGGACATGGCGGGAGGAAATTATATTTTTAAAGATTTACCGGTAGAAGTGAGTGAATCAGTATCATTTACCCAAGAAGAGTTTTACGCCCAAAGTATTGAAGCAGATGTTTTTATTTACGATGGAATGGAGTCTTATGTTGGTTCGCTTGACAATATCGTTGCACAAGCTCCTCTCATTGCCGATATGAAGTCGGTACAAGATGGAGATGTCTGGTTGTACCAAGATTGGTATTGGCAAATGCTTCATAAAACAGATGAGATAATTGAAGATTTAGCGATCATTTTTTATCCAGAACTCTTTCCGGATCAAACACCGAAACATTTTATCAAAGCGGAATAATCAGATGAAAAGTTCACTCCAAGTTTGGAGGTTCGGCATGGACATTCGTAACGAAACAGACACAAAAAATAAGTCATTTAAAAATTTTAGTATATTTTTAATATTGTTACTACTATTGATTGTCACTTTCTTTCTGAATGTCGGGATAGGCTCCGTGAACATTCGTGTCGCTGAAATCATTCAGATTATTTTCCAATTACCGACGGAAAATGAAGTGCATGAAGCCATTACAAATAAAATTAGACTGCCTCGGACGATTGCAGCGATGATTGGGGGTGCGGCGCTCGCCATTTCCGGTTTACTGTTGCAAGTGTTTTTTCGAAATCCGATTGCTGGCCCGTTTGTTTTAGGAATTTCTTCTGGAGCTACGTTGGCTGTTGGTTTCATTTCGCTTGCTGGATTCACCTTTGGACTTGGGGTCATTTCACCCTTTTTGATTTTTATTGCTGCTTTTGTTGGTGCAGTTAGCGTCATGATTTTAGTGTTGCTTCTCGCTGCGAAAGTGAGAAATATTACGACATTATTAGTCATCGGTTTAATGGTCGGATATTTAACGAGTGCGGTGACGAGTTTTTTAATGGCATTTGCCGAAAAAGAACACGTTCACGGATTCGTCATGTGGTCATTAGGAAGTTACTCTGGCTTTACTTGGGATCAAGTGATCGTATTAGCAATCATCGGTTTGCCTATGCTTTTCGCCACTTTTCTTATTAGTAAACCTTTAAATGCGTTTTTACTAGGGGAAGATTATGCAAAAAGTATGGGAGTGCCTACGAAACTATTTCGCTATGTCATTGTGATTCTAGCAAGCATTCTTGCCGCAGTCATTACCGCATTTACTGGACCCGTCGCATTTATCGGAATGGCGGTACCACACATTGTGAGAACGGTTTTTCAAACGTCTGACAATAAAATATTGATTCCTTCCGCTATCTTGCTTGGGGCTATTCTTACTTCTCTATGTGATTTGTTAGCGCGAACATTGTACAGCCCGATTGAACTACCTATTAGTGCTGTCACTGCTTTCTTCGGTGCCCCGATCGTCATTTATTTATTACTGAAGAGGAGGAATACATTGTGAGTATCATCAAAACGGAAGAGTTAGCCGTTGGATACGGGGATAAAAAAGTTGTTGAAAACATCAATATCGAAGCATTAAAAGGACAGTTCATTTGCTTGTTGGGACCAAACGGATCTGGGAAGTCGACCATTTTAAGGTCCTTATGTGGATTTTTAGCTCCCGTTGGCGGAAAAATATTTCTTAAAACCCGTGATATCTCTCAAATAAAAACAAATACACTGGCAGAAACGATGGCGGTCGTTTTAACAGACCGGTTATCTCCTGGTTTGATGACAGGGTTTGATATCGCTGCGCTGGGAAGATATCCTCACACAGGCTTTTTTGGGAAGCTAAGTCAAGAAGATATTGAAAAAACGTGGGAAGCACTCCATCTTGTGAACGCCCAAGATATTGCGCATCGTTTTTTTAATGAATTAAGCGATGGTCAGAAACAAAAGTTACTTTTGGCAAGAGCTTTAGTGCAAGAACCTGAAGTGATTATCCTTGACGAACCGACGACGCACTTAGACGTGAGACATCGAATGGAAGTCATGAATATTTTAAATACGTTAACGAAAGAAAAAGGAATTACCGTCATTCTTTCTCTTCATGAAATTGATTTAGCGTTAAAAAGTTGCGACATCGCCATTTTGATCAAAAATAATAAAATTTTAGATTACGGGCCACCTGAAGACATCATTCAAGAAGACACGATGACGAATCTTTTTGATATCCGTTCCGCTCATTACAATGAATTTTTAGGTACGGTCGAATTAACGAATGATTTTCCTCCTTCCACTTTCGTTGTCGCTGGTGGCGGGACAGGTACGAGAATCTTTCGGGCACTTACGAAAAAAGGATACGGCGTTGCGACAGGTATCTTGCACGAAAATGACGTCGATTACTATATCGCCAAAACGATTGGTACTCCGCTCGTAAGTGAAATGCCTTTTAGAGACATTCGCGAACATACGGTAAAAGTAGCACAAAAGCAAATTGAACAGTTAGAACGAGTGGTCGATACTGCCTTTCCAATCGGTTCTCTTAATAAGCAAAATATCGATTTAATATTGTATGCCGTTTCTATCGGAAAACCGGTGTATTCATTAAGAAGCAGACAAGAATGCGAAGATGTATACGGTGAACAAGCTGCGAACGTTCAAACTTTTGAAAATATGAATGAAATGCTGCAATCATTTTCATCCCCAGAAGCACTAACTTCACCAGCGGTAAAAGCGACAGTGGGAGTATAATCATTATTTTTATAAAAAGGTGGGATTTCAAATGTTAGTAAAAAATGAAGTAGTGGAAAATTTGGATGGTACAAAGTCAGAGTATACTTATTTTGATGCAAAAGATGTCGATGTAGAAGCGATGTTAACGGAAATTTATGAAAAGTATTGGGAGCAAGTGACGACGACTTATGTGATTCAAGGAGCTGTCTTTGAGTTATTTGCGAAAAAGCCAAAAAAAGTAGGAGTGTTAGATGGGTATCTCACGGTGGATACAGGAGACTGGCATCTTCATTTATGTGTCGGGCACAATCGCGCAAACAGAGCAAGTAAAGAGCACAAAGCCAAGTTACAAGAAATAAGACAAGTGAAAAAAGGTGCGTTTATTCATCAAACAAATGGAACTTGCACTCCGGAAAGTTGGTCACTCAGACTTTGGAATGGAAACGATGAACAGATGATTAATATTATCTTCCCTAACCCTTATTTAACAGAGGACTTAAAGCCACAACGAAAAAATCCGGATTGGAGTAAATTAGATATGTGGAAAGAGCTTCGCAAAAAATATTTAGGAGTGGTGGAATAAAATGCCTACTTGGAACTTATCGGACATGCACCATCACATTTTACTTTGTAACGGCAGTAATTGCACTAGTGCTGGAGCTGAAGAAGTAACACGAGCAGTGAGAGCGGAAATTAAAGCGCGAGGATTAAACCATCAAATTCATACGACGCGGACACGTTGTAATGGTCGCTGTGAAGATAAATGTGTCTCTATCGTCTATCCTGACGGCATATGGTACAAAAATTTGACACCGGAAGATGCCGCCCCTTTCATAGATTCCATCATGAATCAGGAAGAAAATCTAGCGGATAAAATTTCCCATCAATTTAACGGAGTTCATTTTGAAAGAACAGAAGGGACGATCGTCGGGAAAGAAAAGCGGTCTAAAAATCTTACAAAATAGCATGATAAAAAACTGTCCTCTAGCATTTCGCTAAAGGACAGTTTCTTTTTATTGAGAAAGAGCTCGTTTCAAAAATACCGCAAATTGCGCTCTTGTAACTGCCTCACCGGGACGAAAGTTTCCATTGCTACCTCGCGCAATTCCGTGGGACGCTAATATTTCAATTTCGTCATACGCCCAGTAATCAGAGTCGACATCGTTAAAGACTCCTTTTCTCTCTCCCTCTAAATCAAAGGCACGAACGAGAATCGTTGCCATTTGGGCTCTTGTTAAATAATCATTTGGAGAAAACAATGTCCCATTTCCCCTCATCATCCCTTCATCGGTCACTGCTGCAATTTCAGGGTATGCATGGAAATCTTCTTTCACATCCCGGTATCTTGGATTCGGTCGATTTTCCGTTTCCAATTCAAATGCTCGAGCAAGCATGGAAGCTGCTTGAGAACGAGTTAAACGCTGATTTGGACGATACGTACCATCTGGATACCCTTTAATGATGTTACGCTCTGCTAAATATTCAATTTCACTGCTACCGAACGTGTTTTCATTCACATCTTTAAACATCGCTTTTTTCGTCACCGTAATTGGAGCCGAGCCGACTTGCTTTCCTTGATAATGGGCTCTAATTCGTCCTTCTCCTGCTTTTTTCGCAACAAAGGTAGAGCCACGCATTTCACCAAGATGCTCATCTACGCTCCAAGTAATGTCCTCTTCATTGACATTCACAGGATTATAATGTTCGTCCATTCCATAAAGAATAGACACGTTCATTGTTTCTCCTTCTTGGACAGACTGTTTTTCTCGGGATAATACAAGTCGCGACAACTCAGAAGTTGGCGCAATGCTAATCGCTTGCAGAGTAGAAGACACACGTCGTTCGCTTCCAGCGGATAAACGGTTCATTACCGTTGCATACTTATCCCCATGCTGTCTTGCCACGAACGTCGTAGAGCCACCTCCGTCAAAGTTCAATGCCCGGTCAGCACCAATCTTCTTCATGTATTCCGCCAGCTGACGAATATTTGCTTTATCCATTGTTACCATAAAAACAGTGTCTCCTGTTTTATCTACCCCAACCGCCGTCCGGGCAGTGGTAGATTTGTAACGCCAACTGTTTGGATTCATCGTAATGTTTACTTCACCATCTTTTACTAACTGTGGACCGCTACCTAATAAAATCGCAGCGTCTTGCCAACGATTATTGATAGAAGCGGATACAGTAATGGTATCTCCTTCTTTTACGTGTTGAAGTTGACGGAATTTGTCCCCGTTTGCAAAAATAACAAATCCATTTTCCGGAATGCGAGAGTTTCCGGAATCATTATAGCCCCTTATCTCTGTTACAGTACCAGACAATTCATCGCCGAAAGAAAAACGGCTCGCATCCCCTGAAGCTTGTTCCACAATAATTTCCATTCCGTAACGACTCGTACCTGTGCGACTGTCAGGAAATGACGGGGTATAAAGGACAGCCTCATCAGAACGAGCACCGGTGTTCATCGTATTAATCTCTACTGTTTTATCACCAACTGCAGCGGAAATAGAGGCATCATAATGACCAATTAATGCTTTCCCATTTGCCATTTGACCGAACAATATAGGCTCACTGCGGTAATGATCACGACTTTCGGAAATTCGACCGTAACTAATAATTTCATTATCTTTCGCAATGATACTGAATGGTAAAGGCTTTGCATTTGGGTCCATATCAAAAAAGGATGCATTAATTGCTCCTACCACGGCATGACCATCCCGTGTCGCAGCACGAGCTTGCTCGGAAGTCGTCTGCAATTTCGTTAACGGACTGGGAACACTGACAGCTAACTTATTATGTTCATTCGTTAAATCTACTTTTAATATGTTCGCGCCTGAACCGCGATCACTTTCATATGTAATACCAGGACCTATTGGTGTTGACGAGGCAGCAACATCTTCTGCCGAAAGAGAATAAAGTAATGACACCGACAATACCGAAGCAAGACCTTTGCTCATCCAACCTTTTATTTTTTTCATCAGTATCTCTCCCATTATGTTTATATAAAACTGATTGCGAACCGATGCTTATTGACGCAACTCATTGACTTTCCTTTTATTAAGAGATTGCTAATTATGTAAAAGACTATCCTCCCCTTTCTTTCACCTCCTTACAGAATCTTAACATTAATGATATAATGTTTACGTAATGACGCAATTTACGAGCTACCAAACACTAAATCTTGAAACCAAATGACCAAGGTGGTGAAATATAATGCAAGCAAGAGAAATTTTTCAACGATACGAACTTAAATATCTTATTCCTTTTGATAAATACAAAGCCATCGCAAAAGCGTTAATAGATAGTGGTAAAATGCGCTATGATAAATTCGGAGATGGTTACGGACGATATAATATTGTGAGTTTATATTTTGACTCGGATGATAAAAAGATATATTACGAAACGAGAAATAAACTCCGCTTTCGACAAAAATTGAGATTACGAGTCTACGACAATGCTACCATTAATAGCCCTGCTTTTTTGGAAGTGAAACAAAAATTTAATAAAGTTGTAAACAAACGTCGAACGAAGATAAAATTGGCAGATGCCTATGATTATATTAAATTTGGGAGAAACAGTGAAAACGGGCTGGAGGAATACAATCCGTCCAATCCACAAATACTGGAAGAAGTGGAAGCTTTTCGCTCTTTATACGAGTTAAAACCGAGATTAGTCGTAAGCTATGACCGCCAAGCATTTCATGGTATTGAAGATCCGGACTTGCGGGTTACTTTCGATTACAATTTAACGACACGAGATGATAATTTACGTATCGAAGACGGACCTTACGGAATGTATTTTGTCGATCCAAACCTTTCTGTGATGGAAGTGAAAGTCTCCCAAAGTGTGCCATTTTGGCTTGCGCGATTACTAAGTGAGTATGAATGCCCGCGTAAAAGCGTATCAAAGTTTTGCACGAGCACGGATTTGTTAGAAGAACAAGCAATGAAAAAGGGCAGAACCTATACTTCATTAATTAGTTAGTCTATGCTTCGATGAAAAAACATTTGCAAGAAGTAGCTTCGATTTCTATAATGTAAGAGGGGAATGACAGGAGGTTCAGTTACGCATTGCTGAACCTGCTTTTCCTGTTTGCATATAAGCGCCTTATTTTACAGTTAAGGAGAATAAAAATGAGTCAATTCATGAATGAAATTCAAAGCGTAACTGACTTAACAACAAAAGCTGCGGTAATCGAAGGAATCATTGCCATTCTCTTAAGTTTTGTGTTGAGTTTGGTTATTACCTATTTATACCGAAAAACCCATAAAAACGGACGATATTCCCAATCGTTTGTTCACACAATCATCATCATGTCGGTTGTCGTCGCCGTCATTATGATTGTCATCGGAAATAATATAGCCGTTGCTTTCGGACTCGTTGGTGCTTTTTCCATTATCCGATTCCGTAGCGCAATGAGCGATCCGAAAGATATTGCCTTTATTTTCTTTGGGATGGCAGCAGGAATTGCTTGTGGTCTCGGTTTTTACTTACTCGCAGTGATGTTCACCATTATTTTATCTATCTTAATATACATTTTGTACTTATTGGATTACGGCGGTCTGAAAAGTACATATAAGTCCCTTCGAATTACGATTCCTGAAAATATGCATTACGAAAATGTTTTCGATGAAATATTTGAAAAGTATTTAGATTATTACCAACTAAAGCAAGTAGAGACAACAAATCTCGGTACGATGTATCAATTGAATTATTTAATCGCTAAAAAAGAAGGTATTCCGGACAAAGAATTAATTGATGCTATCCGAGCAAAAAATGCCAACTTAAAAGTATCTATCGGTATGGTCAATTAAAAAACGCGAACCTAGGGACGTAATCTCCCGTTTGGTTCGCGTTTTTGTTTACGCTTTTTCGGAAAGTAGTTGCTTCATGTAATCGATCACCGGTTCTTTTAAATCTTCTCGACGCAAGGCAAAATCAAGCGTAGCTTTTATGAATCCAAATTTATCCCCGACATCATAGCGATCACCGCCAAATTGATACGCGAGCACTGCCTGGCTTTCGTTTAACTTTTTAATGGCATCGGTTAATTGGATTTCCCCTCCCGAACCCGGTGGCAAGTCTCTTAGAATAGGGAAAATTTCTGGCCGGAGAATATACCTTCCCATAATTGCATAGTTGGAAGGAGCTTCTTCCAAACTTGGCTTTTCAACTAAATCGTTTAAATGAAGCACTCCTTCTTCAATGCTTTCTCCTTTCGGTGCTACAATGCCATATTTAGACACGTCTTCATCGGGAACTTCTTGTACACCGACCACCGAGGAATGGTACCGTTCAAAAATGTTCATCAGTTGCTTAAGACATGGGGTTTCGGATTGAACAATATCATCTCCAAGTAAAACAGCAAACGGTTCATCGCCAACAAAACGGCTCGCACAAAGGATGGCATGACCTAGTCCTTTCGGTTCTTTTTGACGGATGTAATGAATATTCGCCATATTAGAAATGGCTTGCACTTCCTCCAACAAGTCCCATTTTTCTTTTTTACGTAACGTTTCTTCTAATTCATACGATTTATCAAAATGATCTTCCATCGCTCGCTTACCGCGACCGCTCACGATAATAATATCTTCAATACCTGAAGTAATCGCTTCTTCAACGATGTATTGTATCGTCGGTTTATCGACAATAGGAAGCATTTCTTTTGGCTGTGCTTTTGTCGCTGGTAAAAATCTAGTTCCAAGACCTGCAGCTGGAATAATCGCCTTTCTTACTTTCATACGTGTCACTCTCCTATGTTATTAGCCATGTTCCATAAAATGAAAATATCTCTTTTTTCTGGAATGATTTCTACTCCTTTTATCATGATCGTTTCTTCTGTTTCGTGCGCAGCTACCAGCGCCTCTTCCAGTTCTTTCGCCCGAATAGGCGCCCCTAACTCTTCCGCCGCTTCGGCAGCTAATTCAAAATTGGCTTGAGTCGTGCGGGCAACTGCAAATTCTCTTAACCCACCTTCATACGCTTGAAAGAGGTGATAAAATTCTTCATCCGCTGTTCCAAAACCTAACTCTCGGGCATACACGGTGACTCCACGTTCGCGGTATAAAGCGCGCACTTTTTCCGTATATTCGTTTGCTCCTTCTGGTGTGAGGTCAAGCAACCCTTCACTTTTCCACTCTGTTCCTACTTTATCATGAAAACGTTTGAAAAACACGGCTGCTTGAGCCCGGGTTAATTTTCCATTGACGTCAAACCGTTCCATCTCTGTTTCTCCATTTTTCCTTCCTGTTGTTAATCCTTCTTCAAACATCCAAGCGATTGATTCCATCAGACCTGATGCTTGTCCTTGTGTATGAGCGAATGCTTGACTCACAATACCGCGGGTAACTTCGCGATTTTTGATATCATCATGGCGTAATCCCGGTAGACGTAAGTTACCATCTCGCGCAAGCGTTCGATACATATTCATCGCCCAATGTTCATTTTCTTTTCTTTCCCCTTGCATTCCAAAGTATCGTCCCAACATGACCGCAAATTGGGCTTCCGTCATTTCATCCCCGGGACCAAAACGACCATCTTTATATCCGGTTACTAATCCTTTCTCACTCGCCCATGTTATTTCTTCTTCTGCCCAATACCCCTCTTTTACATCCGGAAAAGAGGTAGCATGTACTTCGAGGGGAGCTATGTATAAAAAACAAGTGAGCGTGACAGCGCATAGAAAAGCGTGTCGCCATTTTTCTCGATTCTTCATCAATCTTCCCCCTTCTGTGTCCTTTCCTTCATTATTATAACGTGTTATAACAAATCATGTACATAGAGCATTGGTGCGAAATCCAAAATGATGCATGGAAAATATGGTCTCACATAAAATTGTCACAAAATCCCCCTTTCATTTTTCTGAAATTTTGGTATATTATAGGTAACTTTTAAAAGAAAGGAGGTTCAATGACTTTTCCCACTCCTGAGGCTCCCCACACTCGCCAAAGGAGAATCATTCCAATAACAAAGAAAGTGGTGATAATTTTTTGGCTAGAATATCTTCTCTCTCGCTTCCCGGAATGACCTTCTACGTAGAAGCTTATGCACCTCGTAACAACTACTTATTTTTTGACAAACGCGACTACTCCCAATACCTTTACCTATTAACAAAATTAACATCAGACTGTGATTTTGACCTGCACGCTTATTCCCTTCTTCCTTCCGAAGTTCACCTCCTCATGGAAGTATTCCGCTCCGATTTATCTGACATTATCCAAAAGTTGCATATGAACTACGCCATTTATTTTAATAAAAGACATCAGCTGGATGGTTCTGTCTTCGATCGTCCCTACAAAGCTACTCCTCTTTTTGATGAAACCGATTTTTATGAAGCCAATCGCTTCATCCATCTCCTCCCTCTGAAAAAGAACGTGACGACTTCTCTCTACCAATACCGCTGGTCAAGTAGCCGAGAATATCTTTCGCCCCAATCTCCCGACAGTCCTATCCACCCTTTCTTAACATTAGAACGAACCCTTCGCTTTTTTCCATCTCCTTCTCACGAACACTTCTCTACATTTCTATTTTTCAATGAAAAAGGAAAAACCCCCACTATGTAAATACTGTCCATTGAAAGGAGTTTCCCTTTTGTTTAACGAAGTCACCCTCGTCGGAAGATTGACCCGTGATCCTGAATTAAAATACACAAAAGACGGTATTGCCGTTTGTAATTTTACTCTTGCAGTGGAAAGATCTTTTCGCAATCACCTCGGCGAATTTGAAGCGGATTTTATTCCTATCACCGTATGGAGAAAGCAAGCAGAAAATACTGCCACATACTGTCACAAAGGCGCGATGGTTGGCGTAAGAGGTCGCATCCATACCCGTTTCTATGAAAATAAAAACGGAGAACGAGTCTATGTCATGGATGTAAACGCAGACCATATCCGTTTTTTAAAATTAAATTCCTCTCAAAAGAAAAACTTTTCCCCTCCAACAGACAATGAAACTCCTCTAAAACCAACCACTCCTTCCTTTTCTCAAAAATAAAACAACCTTCTGAACCTCTCATTCTTGTAAACCGTAGGCTTCCCTTTAGCCTACGGTTTTTCTTCATTTTCTCTCCCAATATGACAAAGAAGGGGATCCAACAATGTTGATTCTTCAATGTATGGCCCGTATAATAGAAAGGGACCCATTGTATACATCTCAGCTATTGACACGTAATGTGTGAATAGAGGATCTCGTTAAACAAAAAACACATATAAATATGAGGTGCACATGAACATGATTTCGTAAAATAACACTAAAAACAAACTCAAATGGGTCACGGTAAAAGGAGGTGGAATGTATGGCTTTTGTTATTACCTCACCTTGCATCGGGGAAAAAGCTGCTGACTGCGTAGACGTATGTCCTGTCGATTGCATTGAGGAGGGGGACGACCAATTTTTTATTGACCCTGATGTTTGCATCGACTGTGGTGCTTGTATCGTTGTTTGCCCAGTGGAAGCAATCGTCGAAGATACGGAACTAACGCCTGAAACAGAACCATTCTTAGAAAAGGCGAAAGAGTTTTTCGGTACAGCGTAAAATAAAAATGTTCACAACGTTTCACTACGTTGTTTTTTTAAACGACCGCTAAAAATTATGTTAGCGGTCGTTTAACTTTTTACAAACGATAAGAAATATTTAAACAAAGAAACTAACGAGATACACGATTGAAACAACGCTAGGCATCCATCCAACGTAGCCGCATGTCTTAAACGGCACTCCGTAACGCTTTCACGGAACAACCCATATTCTCATTCAAGAAATGAATTTATGTACATTTTTCAACTTGTAAATAAAAAAATGGAACGCTCTATGAAAGAAGATAAGCCTTCCTTCATAGAGCGTTCTTTTTGGAATGTCTTAGTGTTGAGCAAGTTCAGCGTATCGCCCATTATTCCTTTAAGTCTTCGATGGAGTCGATGTCCATATACTCCGGAACGACGAGTCCGATTTTAGCACCTTCTAAGCTTGGACCAAGTTGTTCCATTTGGTCTTTATATTCATTGTAGTATTGCTCGTGTGTAAGTGGGAGCCAGCCTGCAAGCAGTGCATCCGCTTCTCCTTCTGCAACTGCGCCGTACATAATTGGTGCTTCCATGGAGTTGGCTTGTACGTTGTAACCTAAATCTTCAAGGACTGTTTTGACGACGTTGGTAGAAGCAATTGTAGAATCCCATGCTACCATGGCAATCGTAATGTCACCACCGTCTACTTCTTCTACCCCTTCTGTCCATTCATTCACAAGGTCTTGGTTTTCATCTACCCAATTACGTGCTGCTTCTTCCGGGGAAGCTCCTTCACTAATTTCTAGCATGACTGTTTCCATATCAGAGCTTTCCCAGTGAAAGTTTTTTAGTACTTGATATGCTTCAGGTGCGTCTTCCTCTAAGCCGAGACGAACAAATGTATAGATGTCTTCTTCTCCTCCGAAGGTACCTTTCGGATCATCAAGATATTTTAAATCATGCACGACGAATTTCCAATGTGGGTTCCAACCGGTAACGATAATTGGCTCTTCATTTTCGATTGCGCTTTCTAATGCACTAGTCATTGCTGCGTCTGAACTTGTTTGTACTTCCCAACCTTCCAGTTCATAGTCTTCCAGTGTTTGGTTGGCTGCTTCCATGATGCCAGCGCCTGGATCGATTCCTGTAATTGTATAGTCAACAGCTTCGCCAACACTACCTGCTGTATCTTCTCCAGCTTCTTCCGTTTGGGAAGTATCTTGTTGTGAATCGTCTGTACCTTCTTCATCTGCACCTCCGCCACCACATGCTGCTAGTACGAGTGACATTGACAAGCCTGTAGCAAGTCCAATTCTCTTCCACGTTGTTTTTAACATGTCTTGACCTCTCCTTCTTTGTTTTTTCAATCTATGTGATCTCCCATACAAGACGTACAAGAGGAATCACCTTTATGATCTCTCTTTCTTACTCACACTTTGCGTGATGCGGTCTAAAATAATTGCCAAGATGACAATCGCAAGTCCTGCTTCGAAACCGCCTCCTGCGTCATTTCGTCCCACCGCATAGTATACAGCTGTACCAAGACCACTTGCTCCAATCATGGAAGCAATAACAACCATTGATAAAGCAAGCATAATCGTCTGGTTCACCCCGGCCATAATCGTCGCTTTCGCGGTCGGGAGTTGCACTTTAAATAACTTCTGTGTCCCAGTGGAACCAAATGATTCCGCTGCTTCAATCATTTCCGTAGGTACTTGTCTTATTCCTAAGTTCGTAAATCGAATGGTCGGTGGCATAGCAAATATGACAGATGCAATCACACCGGGTTCTTCTCCAATGCCAAAAAATGCCACAGCTGGAATTAAATAAACGAAAGCAGGCATCGTCTGCATAAAGTCTAAAATCGGTTTCACAATACTTTCGACAATCGTGCTTTTCGCCATCCAAATACCTAAAGGAATTCCGATAATGATGGAAATAATCGATGCCGATAGTACAATGGATAACGTGATAATCATATCATTCCAATAACCTAAATTATCTATCAGTAAAAGTCCAAGTAAAACGAAAACAGCAAGACCGATTTTTCGACCGCCAAACCAAAAAGCGATGGCTACAATCACGAGAATAAGTGCCCAAGCTGGGAAAGCTCCTAAGATAGTTTCGATCCCGTCAATAAAAAATTTAATGAAGCTCGTTAACCCATCAAAGAAAAATTCGGCATTTTTTAACCAATCAACAAATGCATCAATCCATTCTGCTAACGGGATTCTAGGAAGAAGTTCCATTTAACTTCACCTCGCTTCCCGATAGCGCTGCGACCACTGTCCCTCGGACAACAATCCCTTTTAATTTTTCATCTTCCACGACTGCGACGGGCACATTCGTTCTTTCCGTCAATAAATCCATCATATCACGTAATACAGTTTCTTTCGTGACGGTTGGTACTTCTGTTTCCATTGCTTCTTTTAAATCATCTTTCCCTTCTTTTATTAATTGAGAGACATCTTCAGCGTGAACGATTCCGAGTAACTTTCGATGACGATCAGTAACGTAAATGCTCGATATTTTTGCTTCTTTCATCCGTTGCAGGGCAACGCGTGGACCTTCTTTGTCCGCATTCACCGTTTCCGCTCGAATCATCACTTGTTCGACGGTAAACACTTTGGAACGATCGACATCTTCTACGAAACGTTCAACGTATTCATTTTCAGGACTCATCAATATTTCTTCGGGTGTCCCTATTTGTACGATACTTCCATCTTTCATAATGAGAATGCGATCTCCAAGTCGCAATGCTTCATCCAAATCGTGCGTAATAAATACGATTGTCTTTTGCATTTTATTTTGAATGTCAATTAGTTCATCTTGCATATCTTTCCGGATTAAGGGATCGAGCGCAGAAAACGCTTCGTCCATTAATAAAATGTCCGGGTCATTGGCAAGGGCTCGTGCCAGACCAACTCGTTGTTGCATTCCCCCGGATAACTCGTTAGGGTACATTTGTTCATATCCTTTTAACCCAACAAGTTCCAATGCTTTTCTTGCTTTTTGTTCGCGTTCTTCTTTTTTCATTCCTTGTACTTCCAATCCGTATTCCACGTTATTTAATATCGTACGGAAAGGAAACAAACCAAAATTTTGAAAAACCATGCTTACTTTTTTTCGTCTCGTCTGACGTAACTGTTCGTTATTCATTGTAGCTAAATCTTCTCCGTCCACCCACACACTTCCTGATGTTGGATCAATTAATCGATTCAATAGGCGAACGAGGGTCGATTTTCCACTTCCCGACAGACCCATTATCACGAATATTTCTCCCTCTTCTACTTCAAAAGAGGCTTGATTTACGCCGACCGTATGGCCCGTTTCTTTCAAAATCTCTTCTTTCGTTTTATTTTGTTGTAAAAGTTCTAACGCTTTTTTTGGTTTTTTACCAAAAATTTTGGTTAGGCCTTCTACTTTTATTTTGGCCACCATAAACACCTCTGTCCGTTCTTTTTGTTTACTTCACCAACTATACGGGATGTCAGTAGAAGTCGCAAACGTCATTTACACGCTATAATATTTGTTTTGATTGTACAGTTTTTACTGTACAAACTTTAAATGAGTCATTCTTTTAATCCCGTCATCATTCGACATTTTTCTTGCTTCATTGCTAGTAGGAAAATACTTTCCATTTTGCTATATTTTCATTACGACTATTTTTCTCTATTATCGATGAGAAATCTTATCATGAACCCGAGTGCATGAGAGGAGAACCGAAGATGGATGTGTCAAACGAACGAGAAAAACTGCAACAAATACGTCATCGTTTTATTTCTGTGTTAGCCCAAAATATAGGGTTATATGGCATTTCCGAAACAAATGGTCGGCTTTACGGAACCATTTTGTTTTCTAATAAACCAATGACGCTAGATGACATGAGCAAAGCGCTTGGAATGAGCAAAACGAGCATGAGTACCGGTGTTCGTGTATTATCCGAAGCGGATATGGTCACGCGTGTATGGGAGAAAGGAAATAGAAAAGATTTATACGAAACAGAGGATGACTGGTACAAATCTTTTATTTCGGTATTTATTAATCGTTGGCGGGAAGGGACAGACAAAAACAAACATGCAGCCACTCGGGCCAAAGAAGCACTAGAAATGCTACTGGATGAAACGAACGATGAGGATTTAATAGAAGAAATAAAACAAGACATAGACAAATTAGAAGGAGCGCTCCATTATTATGAATGGCTCGATGAAGTCATTCACTTATTTGAAAGTGGAGATATTTTTAAATTAATCCCCAAAAAATAAAGAGGTTGTAGCCAAAAAGTATGGTTCCAAGCACTAAAATTTGCTTGGAACCGTTTTTGTAGTGTGTTTTCCCATCTTCTATGATTGGATTATTGTCTGACGGTATATTTCCTTAAGTTTACCGCCGGAAGTGCATTTCTCTGTGTCTCTAACTCAAGAATCAGTATGATGTACGCGGATCGTCAACGGATGGCCGAATGCACCGCAAGCACCCTACTGCAACTCTCCCGTCATGAGACCATTCAGTAGGAATTTTGTGTAATATTTCGTCGTATGAATCTTTTATACGACCATTCATTGCATCGTTCTCGTAATAAAAGGTTGTATGAAACGTGTTGTGACCTGTTTTTATCCTCATTACTTCCAATAACTACCATGCAACCATTCGACCGGTGTTTGACAAAATGAAGCATCGTATGAAACGTTCATGGAACGATTCATATTCTTTTTTAACGCGTCATTCGTCGCATGAAGCAAAAAAATGTTCCGAATCACTTATTCATTTCCAGTTTTCATCCTCTTACAACCACTCCTGTTCAGATTGCACGAAAAAAGTGTCGCATCACCAGTTCATACGACACTTTTTTATCATTTTCATTTTTAAATGTTCTTTGTCCACAAAAAGAGAGACTCACCAAGTTTTTGGCGATGGCTGAAGTTGCCCATCCCCTTTATTTCACCTTCACCCCTTTATCGGTTATTTTTTTTCTTGCCTCCTCATAGCACCGTTCTAAATCTTGAATGATTTCTCGTACGGTTTGCACGCGATCTATCGCTCCGACTCCGTGTCCGGCAGACCAAATATCTTTCCACGCTTTTACGTCTAATGACTGACGAAGTGTCTCTTTGCTAACTTTTTTCTTTTGTATATCTTGAATGTCAATGCCTGCTCGTTCTATACTCGGGATTAAATAATTTGCATGGATACCACTAAATACATCGGTGTACATAATATCTTCCATCGTCGACGACACTAACATCTTTTGGTATTCTGTTGGTGCGGAACTCTCTTTCGCGGCAATAAACTTTGTTCCTATATAAACAAAGTCCGCTCCCAATACTTCTGACGCAAGGATATCGTCTCCTTCTGAAATGCTCCCCGCTAAAATCGTAATGCCATCGTAAAACGCTTTCACTTCTTTTATAAAAGCCATCGGATGGAACGTTCCCGCATGTCCCCCGGCCCCATTACAAACTAAAATAAGTCCATCGACGCCTTTTTCAATCGCTTTTTTAGCAAAGAAAGTATTTATGACATCTGCAAATACGATGCCATCATAACTGTGGACGATATCGACGATTGGTTTGGGATCTCCTAATGAGCAAATAACAATCGGCGGCTCATGTTTCTTTATTAACGCTAAATCTTCCTCGTACCGCTTGTTATGTGAACGATGACAAACAAAGTTCACCGCCCACGGAGCGATCTTCTTATCAGGAGAAGTTTGTTTTGCTTCCGCTAATTCTTTTTTAATCGTGGTCATCCATTCATCCAAAATAGATGCATCCCTTGCATTTAAACTAGGAAAAGAACCGATAATTCCATTCTTGCATCCTTCCACGACAGTTTGAGGATTAGAAACGAGAAACATCGGTGCCATAATGACAGGCAACCTCATCGTTTCCTGTAATTGGGCGCGAATATCTTTTTTCATGTTTTGATCCTCCTCCTTTTTCAATATATTCTTTAAAAATAAAAAATTCTTCTCTAAAGAAATGAATGAACGTTCATTCCTTCAGAGAAGAGTATACACGTTTTTCTCGTAAAAGTCATTATTCCAATTGAAAAAAGAGGGAGTGGGATGGTGTAAGGTTTATATTTCTAGAAGAGAGCTATCCCGCAATACGACGGATCTTTCTTCCATCAAGCGAAAACGCTTTAAAATCATTTGTTTGTCTTTTTCCATTTGAAAGAGTAATTGATTCACTGTTGGAAAAGCAATTTCTTCTCGAATGCAAAAACAAACATCCACTTCTCTGTTACTACTATCTGTTGAATCTCTTCTTTTGTTGCGACTTCTCCCGCTTCGTTTAACATTTCACTCATATAAGCAAAGGGAATGGGCGAACACATCTTAGCAACATCCACTGCTGCTTCCGTAATGCCGATTCGCTCTAACAAACCTTTTTCTTTACTTACCAACGGAAAAATATGTCCTGGTTTTTGAAATTCATCCGGTTGAACATCTGGTTTTGTCAGCTCTTTAATCGTTTGCATACGTTCAAAAACAGAAATACCGGTTGTAGTAGAAATATGATCGATGGATACAGTTGCTTCAAAATGATTGGTTCCTTCTACCATTAAAGGTAACTCTAATTTCCGTGCTTTTTCCTCCGGCATACATACATACGTTAATCCTTTCGCAATTTTCGTCATTTGATTAATATTTGGAGCGCTTACATTTTCAGCAACTCCCATTAAATAACCGGCATTATGCAACATATCATCAAACAAAATAATTAAGTTCCCTTTTTGTAACTCCATCGTTGCTTGTTTAATAGAATCCTCAACCATCAATACTCCCTCCTTTTATTTTCTAGGTTGGAAGTGACTATTTGCTTTCGTACGTGAAAAATCCTTTTCCTGTTTTTCTTCCGAGATAGCCTGCTCGCACATATTTTTTCAGCAAAGGAGCTGGACGATACTTCGAGTCATTCGTTTCCTGATAGAGCGTTTCCATCACAAAAAGTAAAGTGTCCAACCCGATTAAATCAGACAGTGCGAGGGGACCAATTGGATGATTTGCTCCTAATTTCATCCCTTTATCAATGTCTTCTGCACTGGCAATTCCTTCTCCTAACACAAAAATTGCTTCGTTTAACATTGGAACTAAGATGCGATTCACCGCAAACAACGGCGCATCTTCTACCGAAATCGCTTCTTTATTGAACTCTTCTACGAGAGCGTGGGCTTTTTGAAACGTCTCGTCCGATGTTTGTTCTCCGCGAATCACTTCTACTAATTTCATGACCGGAACGGGGTTAAAAAAGTGCATCCCGATAAACTGACTGCTGCGTTTCACACTGGCTGCCATTTCGGTAATGCTGATTCCGGACGTGTTCGAAGCAAAAATTGTCTCGTCTTTACAAATTTGATCTAATTGACCGAACAATTCTTTTTTCGGTTCAATTTTTTCAATGATGGCTTCAATAACGATATCGACGTCTTTTAAATCTTTCATTTGTAAGGTTGGTTGGATGCGCGCTCTTATATCTTTGGCTGTCTGTTCATCGATTTTTTCTTTTTCGACATTTTTCTTCAGATTCTTTTCAATGCGTTCTATGCCTTTGTTTAATCCTTCTTCATTGACATCATAAAGGATCACTTCATAACCGGTTTCTGCTGCAACTTGGGCAATGCCGTTTCCCATCGTACCTGCCCCTACAACTGCAATCGTTTTCATAAGTGTTTCTAGCTCCTTTCTTGCTTAATTTCCTTGAAATTGAGGCGTGCGTTTTTCTAAAAAGGCAGCAACACCTTCTTTATGGTCCTCTGTTTGAAGAAGTAACGATTGTGTGATCATCTCTTGAATGAGTGCTGCATCCATGGACATGTCTTTCACTTCATTTAATATTTTTTTCTCATACATCCGGGTAAGTGGAGAGCCTTTTAAAATAAATTGTGAAAACTCTGTCGCTTCTTGAACGACGTCGCCATCACTTAAACGATTCACGAGACCTTTCTCATACAGTTCTTCAGCAGAAATGGCTCGTCCAGAAGCAATCCATTCTTTTGCTAACGGAAGAGCACTCGTTCTGTCAGCAATTTCGTTAACCCTAAATCAGGAATCAATCCGACATTGGTAAAGCTACTAATAAAAGAACTGTTGCGGTCCGCCACGACAAAATCAGAAGCAAGCGCAAGACTAAAGCCCGCTCCAGCTGCAAAACCATGGACTGCAGCAATCACATATTTATTTAACTCTTGAATTGTTTTTGTTAGACGAAATGCATTTTTCATCCATAGAGAGATCTCACTCGCTTTGTTTAAGGACCTCATTTCCATTATATCACCGCCGGCGCAAAACGCACTTCCCGCTCCAGACAAGATAATCACTCTTACCTCCGGAGATTCGTCTAACTTACGACAAGCTGCAATCGCTTGTTCCACTAATTTCTTCGTTAACGCATTTCGTTTATCCGGTCTTGCCAACTCAAGGTAACCAATCCCCTTACATATTTTTGTTTGAACAACTTGTCCCATCCCGTTCCCTCCTGGAGGAAAATCATTTCTTTTTAGTTAAATTTATACTTTGTGTTTAAATTTAATTATAAACTTTTTTCTGAATTTTCAAGCCTGTTTTAAAAATAATTTTTATTTTCTCAAAATAATTGCAAAATAAAATTCCAATGGCATTGTCTTATCTTTCACAATGACACCATTGGAAATGCCTTTTCATTTGTTTTGGTTCCATGACATTTCCTTTTAAGTAATTTTCGATATATTTCGAGTGAAGAATTGACATGTTCAATACTTCACGATAAAATTTTCTTATATTGAACTTATCAATTCACAATAAGAAACAGGATACAATCATTGGTAATCAATCACCATCATTCCATTCTTAGCAAAGCAGTGTTCAGCAATATGATCGTTCGCGCTGGACACTGTATCTTTTCATCTTAATTTAGACGAGAAGCCCCCCACCTCAAGGTACGTGAAGGGCGTATCCCAGTGAGTAGGTGGGGGATGAATCGCCTTCGGACAAGGGATGGCTAATTGCTATCTCGATAAGCCGAAATTACAACGTAAATTTATAAAATGCTACAAACACACTTCGATAACGACAAATTAGAATTTGCAGATAACAGAATTTCAAAGTACTCTATGCAATTAGGCAAATGTGCAGTAACAGGGAAATTCCTCCTTGCTAATGAAGTTCACTGTCATCACAAGACACCTCGTCACATGGGTGGAACGGATAAATTCAGTAATCTCGTAGTAGTTTCACGAAAATGTCCATAGGTTAATCCATGCAACAGAAGAAAAGACGATTGAACAATATAGAAAAATCCTCCAATTGGATGAGAAACAATTGGAGAAAATAAATCAATTTCGTAAAGTTTGTAATTTAGTTGCTTTAGTATAAAAGAATAAGATGGAACGCCTAATGCGGTGAAAGTCGCACGTTGAGTGTGGAGCAGGGGAAAAGATGGCGATTACATCAAAGTCTTACCTATTGCTATCAAGAACGGGACGAAGTGCATCAAGCAGTTCTTGATGATGTTTTTCCGCATCCTCTGTCCAGAGTCCTTGATCTTTGAAAAATTGGATAGCTCCCGGATGATAAGGAACCGGTGGTTTTTCTTGGAACATCGTGTCTGGACTCCAATCCTCTAGCCATGCATGCACAGAGTGAAGTTCTTCATAATTTTCCCAGATTGCTTCAAGCGTTTTGTAGACTGTTTCTTCGTTCAATTTAGTCGTCGTAGCCAACATAATAGGGTACTCATAGCCTGTTGCTGTTTTCCCTTCTAAAATTCCCATATCTTCATGGACAGCAGGTCTCGCTCCCGGAATGCCTTCCCCTATTTTTTGCGCAACATCTTCAGGAAAGTCCTCGATATTTTCTGGTTCCACATCCGCCAGATTTAACACCCTTAAGCCCCCTACTGCCGAATGAACTTCCATGGTTACGGCTGAAATAGGACCTAATCCGAGTGCTGCATCTACTCTTCCATCTCGTAGCGCTTCAAGTCCATCAATTGCTGCTGTGACAGGCACTGGCTCGACATCGTCCCAAGTTAACCCAACAGAATTTAAATGATATTCAGACAACAAATGATTGAGATGATTTCCTGCGTATCCGGTTGCCACTTTCTTCCCTTTCAAGTCAGCAGTTGTCATAATGTCTGAATCTTCTTTTACCACCATGCCAACTGTGGGAGGATAATTGCCGACGATGAATGCACGTACGTTACTATGAGGTTCCGGATGCCCATATTCTCCTTGGATCCCCCAAAATAAATCAAGACTCGAAATCACTCCCATATCTATTTCTCCACTATTTAATAAAGGCATCCAAGCATTCGGACCTTCATATGGCTGTACGGTTACTTGCAGCGATGAATGTTCGTTTACTACATTTGCTACTGCAGATCCGGTAGTATGATAAGAAGAACCACTGGGGTGTGTTCCAATGATTAGATTATCTTTCATTTCTGAAGTACTTCCTTCTGCTTCTGTCGTTGAACTAGATTGACCACATGCCACCAATACGAGAGCAATAAAGACCATCGTTACGATAAGTACGTAATTTCTTTTATCATACAACTCCTTTTTCCATTATTTATTTTTATTTTAATTTTTAAAAATATTTATTTTTTCAGAAGTCACGGTTGGTCAGATATTTATTGAACTAAGATGAATACGCTTTCAATTTATCCATGATCTGTTCATTGTTCCTATCACTTTCTTTTATCATACAGACACTATTATTATTTAAAAGAGCAAACTTTATGGTTTCTCTTTTCTTTTTTCATATATTTTATGGAAGGGACTTCTATCATTAGAAGGAGAGCCATTCAAAGCAACATCTCCATCCCTTCAGAGCCAAAAAAAGAGTTGCCCGAATGATTTGAGACAACTCTTTACGATTTCTTCAATTATATATTTACATTTTCAACGACAAGAGCAGCTCCCGGGCCACCTCCGGCACAAAGAGACGCACAACCGTACTTTTCTTTCGATTTCTGTAACTCGTGAATCAGTGTAACGAGAATTCGCGCACCGGTTGCCCCAACAGGATGCCCAAGGGAAATGCCGGAGCCGTATCGGTTCACTTTATCGAGATCAATATTTAATTCTTGATTGACAGCGAGAAACTGTGCCGCAAAGGCTTCATTAATTTCCCAATAATCGATCTCTTCTTTTGTGAGATTGCTTGCGGCAAGGGCTTTTTTCACCGCTGGTACGACTCCGATTCCCATTACTTTCGGATCTACCGCAGCAGAGGATGACCCAACAATACGGGCAAGGGGCTCTAATCCCAACGCTTCTGCTTTTTCTTCCGCCATTAAAATGAGAGCAGCTGCTCCATCGTTTAAAGTGGAAGCGTTCCCGGCTGTCACCGTTCCCCCTTCTTTAAACACAGGTCGAAGTCCCTTTAATGAATCCGCTGTCGTGTTTGGATTTGGTCCTTCATCCTCTTCAATGACGACCGTTTCACGGCGTTGTTTTACTTCTACCGGTACAATTTCTTCTTTAAATATGCCTTTTTCCATCGCAGCAACGGCTCTCTTTTGGCTACTAAGCGCTAACTCATCTTGTGCTTCCCGAGAAATTTCATATTTTTCAACGAGGTTCTCGGCGGTAACCCCCATATGATAACCATGAAAAGCATCGAGCAAAGCGTCATGAAGCAATCCATCTACAACTTTTGCATCTCCCATGCGATACCCTTGTCTTGCTTTAGGCAGTAAGTATGGAACATTCGTCATACTTTCCATTCCAACGACTGCTCCGGCATCAATTTTTCCTAGCATAATTTCTCCTGCCAACATATCTGTCGCACGCAGAGAAGATGGACATTGTTGGTTGATCGTCACAGCGACTGTTTCCACCGGGCAACCGGCATGAATGGCTACTTGACGAGCAGTGTTTCCTTTACATCCTGCTTGATATACATGTCCACCGATCACTTCTTCGATATGTTGTGGATCAAGGTTGATTGCTTCCAGTGCACCTTTTAAAGCAATCGTTCCAAGTTCCACTGCCGTTTTATCTTTGAATACCCCATTGAAACGACCAATCGGTGTTCGCTTCCCACTCACAATGACTACATTTCTCATACTTTTCCCACTTCCTTTTATCCATTTAATATTTTAATATCAATATAATACTAGTGTATCAATATTTAGAAAATTGGTAAATAACGTAACTTCCATACAACCTAGCTAGAAGCTTTGAATTATCATTTGAGAGAGATATACTAAAGAAAAAGTGGTAGGATGGAGGAACCTATGATGACGGAAAAAATGATTGACTTACAACAAGTAACGTGGCAAAAGGAAGGGAAACGCATTATTAAAAACGTCACTTGGGAAGTACATAAAGGAGAACATTGGGTGCTTCTCGGGTTAAATGGTTCGGGAAAGACGTCTCTTTTAAAGATCATCACGGGCTATATTTGGCCAATGCACGGCACCGTTTCCGTTTTTGGACGCCGTTTTGGACAAACAAACCTTCAAAACGTTCGCAAAAAAATCGGCTTGATGAGTCCTCACATTGAAGAACAGTTTCTTCACCGCTCTAACGATACGGTGTTAGACATTGTCTTAAGCGGAAAACACGCTTCTATCGGTATTTATGAAACGATACACGATGAAGATATCGAACGAGCAGAACAATTACTCCATCAACTGCACATAGGAACCTTGAAAGAAAGAGAATTTTGTACCCTTTCCCAAGGAGAAAAACGAAAAGTAATGCTTGCGCGAGCACTTATGCCAAAACCGGCGTTGCTTATTTTAGACGAACCTTGCACCGGACTCGATTTACTTGCAAAAGAAGAGTTACTCGATAGCATTGAACAGATGGCAAAAGAAGAGGATGGTCCGACATTACTTTACGTCACCCACCACATTGAAGAAATCGTGCCTTCTATTACTCACGCTATGCTCATTGCATCCGGGGAAACAGCTGCTCAAGGGAGAAAAAAGGAAGTGCTTACTGAAAGCACGTTGGAAAAGACGTTTCATTTACCCATTTCCCTCGAGTGGGAAAATGAACGTCCTTGGATTCGAGTGAAACCTCAAGTTCCCCACTCATAACAATGCAAAAAACCGAAGAGTCTCTCATGATAAAAAGACACTCTTCGGTTTTTTATCCATTTTTCTTTCCCGTTTGAATGAGTAATAAACAAACAGTAATGATGACAAAAGCAATCAGTGCTAAAAATGGGATTGTGATAAATCCTAACCAATTAATATATTCTCCGTCACAAGGCACTCCAGACTGACACGGCGCCATTCCACCAAAGCTTTCTATTTTTTGCTCAGCGTAATGAAGGGAAGAAAGCCCCATACCAATCACCGAAAAAGGAAGGGCATATCGTTTCATCTCTATATCGGAACGAAAGGTGGCCATGCCAAGAAGTATCACGAGCGGGTACATGGCAATTCGTTGGTACCAACACATGTCACACGGAATAAACTGGCGTACTTCACTAAAATATAAACTGCCTAAAGTGGCAACAAGCGCAGTGAGCCATGAAATATAAAGAAGCAAACTATTTTTTGACATCCTTGTCACTCCGCTAGCTGATCGTCAATAAGCGCTTGGATTTCGTCATAGTCAAATGGATCTTCCACCAGCGTTTCGTTAATGACAATTGTCGGTGTCGCATTGACTTCATATTGTTGTACGACCGCTAATTCTTGTTCAAGAGAAGAAAGATAGGTTCCTTCTTCTAATGCTTGCATAAACGTTTCTTCCTCTACGGAAGGTGCATGCTCCGCGAGAAGGTCTAACAATAACTCCATCGTTACCTCTTCAGAAGGAGCTACTTCAAACAGTCGTTGATGAAACTCCCAAAACTCTTCCGGCGCTTCTTCATACACTGTTCTACTTGCAAGAGACGCAAGAAACGACTCTTGTCCAAAGCCAAGATAGTTGTAAAAGGAAAAGGACACATCTCCACTTTCTATGTAATCTGCCTCCAATTGAGGAAAAATCTCTGTTGCCCACGTTCCACAACCCGGACATTTATAGTCGCCAAACTCGACAACGGAAACGGATGCTTCTTCATTACCAAGTACCGGTTGGTTTTCCAATGGCGGGGCACTATCAAACGTCTTGTTTCCTGATTGATTCATCAATAAATAAAGCAACACCATCACAAGGACCAAAGCGATGGTGACGATCATAACCACTTTGATCGGAGAATCTTTTTTATAGCCTTTTGGCTTCGCTGCCATACATTCACCTCTTTACTAGGCAGAAAGGGGAAACCCCCTTTCTGTTACTTTTTCTTTAATATATCATGGTCGACATAGCGCTCTCCGTTCATTTCAGATAAGACATTAATCGCAACTTTTGCACCGTCTCCCGCTGTGATAATGGTGTGGACGCTCACTCCTGCAACAGTTCCTGCCGCCCAAACGCCATCGATATTTGTTCTTCCATCTTCATCAGTTTCAATGATTTCTTTAATACGAGGTTCTGTGCCGGGTTTTGTGTTTAACTGAGAAGCCTTTGCAAGTTTTGTCGTGTTCCCCACTGTCACGATAACGTGTTCTGCTTCCACATCCCCTTCATTCGTCTTCACTTGAATGCGACCATTTTCCAGTTTTTCGATGACTTCTGCTTCCCGTTTCACAAATTCTGCCCCGAAAGATTCTGCTTGTTCTTTTCCAATACGGAGAAGCTCGGGGCCTTCTACGTCCGGTGTGCCGTAATGATTTTTAACGAGCGCTGCTTTCGTCATGCTCGTTTCATTATCAAGAACGAGGGTTTTCTTGCCTGCTTTTGCAGTAAAAAGAGCCGCTGAAGCACCTGCAGGACCACCGCCAATAATGATCACATCATACATTCCCTATCATCTCCTCTACTTAATATCAATACACTCTATTAGTTTATCCTTTTCTGTACAATGTGGTCAATGAAAGTGAAACTGAAATATCGCTGGAATAGGCCTATTCGTGATACATCTTCATGATAATCTTGCATGATTCATGCAAAAGTTTTGGTCCATTGATGTTTCTCCGAATCGAGCCTTTTATCCTTTCATTCGCACTATCATACGTTCCTAATCTACGTCAAATTACTTCATTCTAAATTTGTTGTATTGAACGATTTCCTACAAAAGTAAAATTCCCACAGCATCGATATTGGAAGAAGATGACACTGTGGGAAGTTTTTTAGAATACTCACGTTCATGGTGGGCTACTTTTTTATTCAATCATCATATCTCCAATTTGAATTGGTTGTTGCTCTATTGTCGGTGGATTTTCAGCACGATGCGGGTCGATATAAGACTCCCGTACTTCGTGGCGCATCCAACCCATTAACCCGATGACGAGCACTAACGTTGTAAGGGAGCTAAGAAGCCACTTTTTCGCTTCTGTTTTCATTAACATAAAGAGCATTCCAATTAATACGACAGATAACAACGTGGAAATACTGAGTAAACTCGTTAAAAAGACGTCATCTCCTAAATATAGGAGGCGTACTTCTCGGTCGAGACTAAATAGTACGAGCGGACCGATGACAAGTTGTAACGCTGTCGTCCAAAATGCTGCTTGCATTCCGAACGATTTCCCCGCTTCATACACTTTCACGTCTTCTTTCACATTTTCTGTTGTGGCGGCAACTTCATCTTTCCCGTCCACTGCATGTAGTTTCGTCCGTTGTGTTAATTTTCGCTTATTCCAAAAGTACATGACTAAGCCAGTAACCGCAAAGCTCGCTAAAATAAAGTGGAAGTACCGCTGCCAAATTTGTGGGTAATAAAAGAGTGAATGGAAAAATCCTTCCGCGCCCGCCCATTTATCTGGATAAAGCATCGATACGACCGCAACGATGAAAATGAGCGGAACGATGAGTAACATCATCGTACCTATTAACCCGATGGTCAAATGAAGCCCTTTGTTTTTCAAACGATTCCACGAAAACTTATACAAGTATAGTAGTAAAAATGCCACAATTAGTATCCAGAGTAAATTGAGCCACGCTTCACCGATAAAAATCGTTGCTGGGTAAATATATTGCGTGTATAGAACACTCACTAATAGTAACGGTGCCACCCCAAGGACGACGGCAATACTTTTAAAAATAGACGTCATCGTCGCTGATTGAGAAGCTAACTGATCGTACACGGGATTGTTTTTTACCATCCCTCGTATTTCATTCCATACCGCATAAAAAGCGCCTGCAATCGTTAAATTCGCAAACACGATGTGCATTAAAAAACTGACAACAAGAAGAATCATTAAAAGCGTCCAGTTCCCTGGGATTGCTAACTCTAAGTCTACCGGCACGGACTGAAAGATCACTGCTCGTCCCCTCCTTTCGCCACTTCCCCATTTGCTTGATCTACTTCTGAAGTAATATAGTGAGCCAATGCTTCTCTTTCTTCCTCAGTTCCTACAAACGGTGGCATAAATGGACGGGAAATATGCATCGTTTCAATGTAATCTGCCAAACTATCTTCTCCCCAACCTGCTACGCGATCTGCAAATGCTCGTCTACTTCGCCAACCATCGATTGAGTGACACGCTAAACATTGGGCTTCATATAAAATTCGTCCTGCTTCATATTTCGTTTCTTCGGTCACTTCATCCACAGTAGCAAATGTCCAGTTCTCTAAAAAACCTTCTTCACTGAACTCTTCTGCTTTGCTAGCAGGGATACCGTTTGCGTACAAATAATCATAGATGACGTATGGTTTGCGGACAGACTCCCGTACCATCTCAAATTCTCCCACAAACCCAATGGAAGCTGCCCAGACGATGAATACTAAAATGACCGGTACTTTCTTCGGCAATTTTATCGCCCAAAGTGCATAGATGATTAATACAGCAAGTCCTAATATATTTATTGTCGTAAAGACCAATGGTTCCATTCCGGTAGACCAAATGACTTGGTCGTAAGCTTGCTCAGGGATTTTAAATAAATACCATACTCCGAAAATGAGTAACGACGGAATCGTTACTACCATCCATTTGCCAAACACGCCAAATACTTCTTGTTGTAGTGCGTTGTCTTTGACGCGCATTTTGACAATAATCGAAATAAACGATACGGCAAGTAAAATTGCAATGAACGTTCTGAACAGGAGTGACGGTACGTACGTTGGATTAAAAAACGCGTTCCAAAAGGATAGTGTCTCTGTCCAAAGACCAGGAGTTAATTTTGCTGCCAAGACTCCAGTGATAATAGCAGCAGTCAGCCAAGAAAATCCTACGAGAGCATAACCAACGCGCAAGTGAATATTCTTTTTCGCACCTTTCCATTTATCCCACGTGTAATAATAAAGTAGTAAGAGAGATACTTCCGTAACGAAGACAATCCACTCGGCAAACCAAGCCCAGAAGAAAATCCGCAACAAAGAACCGATGGATGCTGGCGTGATGACCATCGTCGTAAACCAAATTCCGACCCCTGTTATCGCCCCCGCAGTCGTCGTCACAATTAACACCCATTTACTTAATGTCCGGGCGAATTGATCGAGACGTTTGTTATTTGTTTTATAGGCTCGATATTCGAGCGACACCATCATCGCCGTTCCCCCAATAGCGACCCCGTGACTAATAAGGACATGAATAAATGCAACGAGACCAATGACCATTCCATTTCCTAATAACGAAAATTCTATGACCGGATAGTCCATTCTCCACTCCTCCTTTTTCTTTATTACTTTTATCGTAGGAAGGGTTTGTGAAGAAAGTGAAAAGTTAGAGAGAAAAAAGCCATTTGTCAAGTTTCCTTCATGTTTTGCTCAAAAATTAGACAAAGATTCGCTTGCAAACGAATATGATATAATTTCATCGAAAGGAGTGAAGGAATATGAACGCAAATAATATTCAAGAAAAGTTAGGAAAAGGTATTTCTGTCGAAGCATTTATTGACAAAATGACCGAGGAAGAACGACAAAAGTTTGAAAAGTGGCACAATCAATTTGACTGGGAGATGCACAATCAAGAATTGTTGGCACCATTAAAAGAAGAAACGAATCTCCGTGCTTCCCTTTTACTTGGTACATGGTGTGGTGACGTTCACCGTAATCTCGGACCGATTTGGGAAGTTTTAAAAGAAGCGAATATTCCGACGGAAGTATTTATTATGGAAGAACATGAAGATTTGATGGACCTCTTTTTAACGATGGGAGGCCGCTCCGTTCCGAAAGTGATCATTACCAATGACGCCGGTGATGTCTTATTTGATTGGGGACCGCGTCCACTATTTATTCAACAACCAATGATTGAATTCAAACAAAAGAACCTTGCGCCAGACGATCCAGCAATTGACGCAGAGCGTAAAAAAGCGTATGAAGGCATTTTTTCGCGTTACGGCAAAACCGCTGATTATCAAAAGCTAGTTGTCTATGAGATAACCAACTTACTACTTTCCGCCGTTCAACAACAATAAAGGAGTTACAACATGACCTTTCCAAACAACTTTCGCATTCCAACGTTAGATGAAAATGTAAGAAAACAAGCACAAGAACATATAGAACAATTAACGAAGCCCCCTGGAAGTCTTGGGCGTTTGGAATCGATTGCTAGTGAGTTAGCGGCAATGACGGGAAAACTTTTCCCAGATGTCAGTCGTCCTGGTATTATCGTGTTTGCAGCAGACCACGGTATTGTAGCGGAAGGAGTTTCTGCCTTCCCACAAGAATTAACGACACAAATGGCAATGAACTTTTTAAATGAAGGCGCGGCAATCAACGTCTTTGCAAAACAAATCAATGCACAATTTCAACTAGTAGACGTCGGGATGAAAAACACAATAGACGCAGAAAATATTACGAACCGTGCCATCAAACGCGGAACGAACAACTTCTATGTGCAAGATGCGATGACAAAAGAAGAAGCAATGGAAGCCTTAGCAGTCGGGTATGAAGAAGCAACAAACATGATCAAAACCTCCAATGTCAACTGCCTCATTTTTGGGGAAATGGGAATTGGTAATACAACGGCAAGCAGCGCGATTGTCTCATTATATAGTGGTGCGAACCCTCTACAAGTGACAGGCATTGGCACTGGATTGTCAGAAGAGGAAGTACGCAAAAAAGCAAACATTATTCAAGAAGCGTTACGACGCCGACAACCGGACAAAAGTGATCCGATCGACGTCTTAAGTAAAGTAGGTGGCCTTGAACTAGCAGCCATTGCCGGGGCGATGCTTTCTGCCGCTCATAAACGCATTCCGATTCTCGTCGATGGTTTCATTAGTTCTGCCGCCGCAATTATCGCGAAAAACATTCAACCTAGATGTACAGACTATATGATCATTGGACATCTTTCAAAAGAACCGGGACACAGTGCTGCCGTTCAAGTGCTAGGGAAAAAACCGCTCATTGACTTAGAAATGCGACTAGGAGAAGGGACCGGTGCAGCGGTTTCCTATCCCATCTTGCAATTTGCGACAGCAATGATGAAAGAAATGGCCACATTTAAAGACTTAGCAAACTATCATTAACCAAAAAGACGGTGAGAAATCACTCTCACCGTCCTTTTCCTACTGAGCAAAGCTTGGAACATTTAAAAGATCAATATTCCATACAATCGGTAAATAAGTATACACGAATAATACAATCAGTATAACGGCAAAGATATTTAACCAAAAGCCAACCTTCACCATTTCAATCATTTTCAATTTCTCTGTACCAAATATAATGGCGTTAGGTGGTGTTCCTACTGGCAGCATAAATGCACAAGAAGCGGCTAATGCAGCAGGAACCATTAACGCATACGGATGTATTTGGAGTGCCAGCGCAAGTGAAGCGACAACAGGAAGAATCATTGTTCCTGTGGCTGTATTCGATGTGATTTCTGTTAAGAAAATAACAACAGTGGTTGCTGCTAAGACGATAATGATAAAATGCAGTTCCCCTAGCACGGTTAACTGTTCTCCAATCCATGTAGAAAGTCCTGTTTCACTAAAACCGGAAGCAATGGCAAGTCCCCCACCAAATAGTAATAAAATACCCCAAGGAATTTCTTTAGAATCATTCCATTCTAAAATTTTCGTTGCATCACTTTGTTTCGCTGGAATAAGAAATAACAATAATGTCGCAATCATAGCAATCATTCCATCACTAATTCCTGGGACACCAACGATATCTTGCCAAATAAAAGTTCTCGTAATCCACATAAACGCGGTAAAAACAAAAACAGTCATCACGGCTTTTTCTTCATAAGACATCATTCCAAGTAAAGACTTTTCCCGTTGAATCATCTCCCGACCACCAGGAATATGTTTAAACTGTATAGGAAAAGCAATGCGGGTTAAATATAACCAAACGGAAAGCAATAAAAAAAGCACGAGTGGCACTGCAAATAGCATCCAACCTGCAAAAGAAATTTCCACCCCAAATAATTCTTGCACCGTTCCCGCTAAAATAATATTCGGTGGCGTTCCAATAAGTGTTCCTAGTCCTCCGATACTCCCAGAGTAACCAATTCCAAACAAAAGCGCCTTTTCAAATTTCGGTAATTCCTCTTTTTGTTCTCCTTGTAACGTTTCTTGCACTTGAAAAGCAATAGCAAGTCCAATTGGAACCATCATCATGACGGCCGCTGTGTTGGAGACCCACATGGACAAAAAGCCTGTCGCAAACATAAACCCTAAGATAATCATACGTGTGCTCGTCCCGATCCATGAAATAATCGCCAGGGCCATCCGCTTATGAAGATCCCATTTTTCCATCGCCAAGGCAATAAAAAATCCACCTAAAAACAAGAAAATAATATCATTACCATAAGAGGAAACAACCGTATTGCCCTCTACTGCCCCGGTAATAGGAAGTAGTATAATAGGTAATAGACTGGTCGCTGGAATGGGAATTGCTTCCGTTATCCACCATGTGGCAATCCACAATGTGGAAGCAAGAACAGCTTTTCCTTCCGGAGATAACCCTTCCGGCTGAAAAAACAGTAACGTAAGTACAAAAAGCAATGGACCTAGAAACAATCCGATGAGCTGTGGACGCGTATAAGCTTTGCGGTTTTCCGAATCTTCCGGTACTGGATCTCCTGGTCCGCCAATACCACTTCCTACTGCGCTACTATTGTTAAATCTGCTTTTTCCATTGTCTCCTGTCTTTCCGAATGACATGAGCAAAAATTTTTTCGTTTCTCGATGCGACACCCAAAGCGAGTTCCATAGAGAAACTGTCCCTTTTAACATCATCATCTCCCCCTCCATACAAAATAGTTCCCAAATACTATAAACAAATATTTTTCGCTTGTAAAACCTCAGAATTATCTTATATTTCTTGTTATTTTTTTCTTTAGCAATTTTCCTAGAGATTGTTATAATAGTAAATACCGTTCATTTTTTAGACGTATATTGGAGAAAGGTTCTAGGTGAAATCAATGCCACAATCTTCTATTCCCGATTCAAAAGAAAAAATCACAAAATTATCCACGTATATTTTCATTGTTGGAATTATTTTTGTTGCTTTTAATTTAAGACCAGGGATTACATCGGTTGGACCCCTAATTCCGTTCATCCGAGAAGATACTGGATTAACCAACAGTTTGGCAGGGTTACTCACGACCCTTCCGCTCTTATCCTTTGCCTTATTTTCCTTACTTGCTCCAAAGCTTGGCTTGCGCTTTGGCAATCATGTAACAATTTTTGTTGCACTCTTTGTGTTGATCGTCGGTATCCTTACCCGTTCCACTGGAATCATTGCTCTTATTTTTATTGGAACCGCCCTTGTCGGAGTTGGAATTGCCATTTGTAACGTTCTTTTACCGGCTGTCATTAAAAATAGTTTTCCAAAAAAAGTAGGTATCATGACAAGTCTTTATACCGCATCAATGGGAGTTTTTGCTTCCCTTGGCTCCGGATTGAGCATTCCGCTCTCTGAAACATTTGGTCTTGGTTGGAAATGGGCGTTAGCTATTTGGGCAATACTCTCTTTCGCAGCGTTACTTATCTGGATGCCACAAATAAAAAAAGATGTTCGTCGTAAGAAAACAACTTCTATAAACCAACAAACGAAGTCTGAAAAACCATTATGGACATCTTCCATTGCATGGTATGTGACGTTATTTATGGGGCTGCAATCATTATCTTTTTATTGCCTCATCACTTGGATTCCGGATGTTCTTCATGATTTTGGAATGAACCTTTCCCTTGCCGGTTGGATGTTATTTTGGCTTCAGTTAATAGGCATTCCGTTTAATTTCATGACACCTTTAATCGCAGACAAATTACCGAATCAAAAACCGATTGTGATTACTATCTGCTTATTTTATTTTATTGGTTTTACCGGTCTTTTACTTCATCCGAACATCACAGTGATTGTCATTTGTACGCTTTTCTTAGGTATTTCTCAAGGAATCGCCATCAGCCTTTCCCTTACGTTGCTTAGCTTACGGGCTGCCACCGTCCAAGAAGCCGCCCGGTTGTCCGGAATGGCCCAATCGCTTGGTTACTTGCTTGCAGCGATCGGACCGATCTTTATGGGATACTTATATGACGTCTTTCAAACATGGTCAATATTTATTATTTTGCTCTTTATCAACTCTTTCATTATTCTATTCGTTGGACTGAAAGCAGCAGAAAAAAAATACGTGTTTGAATGAATGTCCCCATTCTACTGTTTGGGACAATTCTTTAAAAAACGTTCCACCTTCTCTCGAAGAGGAACGTTTTTTCATTTCCCCCATTACCAACGGTCAATTTCTTTTACTTGATTTTCCAGCGTGCCGATTTTTTCAATCTCTATTCGGACGACATCTCCACCTTGTAGAAACTGTTGCGGTTCTCTTGCTGCTCCCACTCCTCCTGGTGTTCCAGTACAAATAATATCGCCTGGAACAAGCGTCATAATCTCTGATAAAAACGATACAAGATGATTGACATTAAATACAAGCTGTTTCGTATTAGAATGTTGTCTTTTTTCTCCATTGACAGATAATTTAATGTCTAGCGAATGAGGGTCTTCTATCTCTTCTTTCGTCACAAGCCATGGTCCCATTGGCAAACTACCGTCTAACGTCTTCCCTTGTAAAAACTCAATCGTACGCATTTGCAAATCTCTCGCACTGACGTCATTTGCAATCGTATACCCCGCTACATAATCTAACGCGTCTTCTTCTCGTACATTTTTCGCCACCCGTCCAATCACAAAAGCTAACTCCGCTTCATAATCCAGTTGTTTTGTTACATGGGGTAAAGGTATCTCATCTTCCGGACCGATAATTGTGTTTGCGTATTTTGCAAAAATTACCGGATGTGTCGGCAATTCTCTCCCCATTTCTTCAATATGATCGCGATAATTTAACCCAACACAAATAATTTTTTCAGGGTTTTGAATCGGTGCTTGTAACTTAGTTGCTGTTATCGGAAAGATATATTTTTCTTTTATTTCCTCATCTCTGTGCGACCATATGTAATCCATCCCTTTTTTCGCATGCGCCATGCTTTCTTCTCCACCTTGTAAAAATTGGCGCATATCTTTTGGGACGTAAGCATTCGCCATTTCTTCCGCCCGAGGATGATTTTCTTTTTCTAATAGTGCTTGATAGGCACCATTCAAATCGATAATGTGATCCTCTTTGATGCAACCAATTCGACGGCCGGATACGGATTCATAAGTGACTAGCTTCATTTTTGTATTCCTCCTCAAAATTCAAATCTTTTCCTTTCCCTTCTTATCGTAACCGGAAAACATAGGAAAAGAAAGACAGATCTCATCATCGTCGTTTGATTAGAAAATGGTGGATATTATGGTAACATAGAGGATAGTAACAAGATGAAGGAGGTTCACAATGAAAGCGCTGATTCACGCAAATCAAGAAGGAATTGAAGGCTTAACTTTTGGAGAAGCAGAAACGAAAGAACCACAAGCCGGCGAAGTGAGAGTAAGTCTCAAAGCAGCCGGGTTGAACCATCGCGATTTGTTTGTGCTTTATCGCCACCGGCCAACCGAACCACCACTTATCCTCGGATCTGACGGAGCAGGAGTAGTGGATGCTGTTGGAAAAGGGGTGGATAATGTAGCTGTCGGTGACGAGGTTATTCTTTATCCAGCTATTGGTTGGCCCCATCAAAGTGACGCTCCTCCAAAAGGGTTCGAAATTATCGGACATCCAGGTGATGGAACGTTTGCTGAACAAGTGATTGTTCCCAGTGAAAACGCTCTTCCGAAACCAAGTTTTTTAACGTGGGAAGAAGCAGGAGTATTGTCTTTACCAGCTCTCACCGCTTACCGCGCTCTCTTTACGAGAGGACAAGTGAATAAAGACACAACACTGTTTATCCCAGGAATAGGAAGTGGGGTTGCTACGTTCCTTCTCCAATTTGCCAAAGCAGTAGGAGCTACTGTATACGTAACTTCTCGTTCCGAAGAAAAACGACAGAAGGCGCTGGAATTAGGAGCAGATAAGGCTCTATCCAATGAAGAAAATTGGAAAGAAGCATTAGCCGGAGAAAAAGTGGATGTCGTCATTGAATCCGTTGGCGCTGCGACTTTTCAACGTTCATTAGACGTGCTTCGTCCTGGAGGCACACTTGTAACGTTTGGTGCCTCTTCCGGTGACGAAATTAACATAAATTTACGTGAGTTTTTTTACGGTCAATACAATATGCTCGGTTCTACAATGGGAAGTTTAGAAGAATATAAAAACATGTTAGCGTTTATAGAAAAAGAACAAATTAAACCTGTCATGGATAAGATGTACTCACTAGAACAATATAAAGACGCTTTTGAACGATTAAATAAGGCGGAGCAATTCGGCAAAATCGGATTTATAATTGCACCTTAAAATATATGTAGCACAAACGACGACCATGGTTTGTGCTACTTTTTTTAATGGTAGAAAAACATAGAAACCCGGAGGATATTAAAGCTGTCTTAAAAAAGACTGTTAATGAATCGAGCGCATGTGGTTCTATGACACCAATTCACGATAGATTGCCCGATGAATCGGCATCATGAGATTTCTATGGCATCAGTCCACTTTATATTTTGCGATAAATCAGTGTTATAAGCCTTCTTGAGATAAACTGACTATTGACACGTCCTTGAGTTGATTCGAGTTTCTACAAAACTCTTTCAACAAAAAAGCCCAAAAAGTCACGATGCATGGATGACTTTTTGGACTGTTCTATCATTTTATTCCTAACGCTTGTTCTACTTCCTCATACGGTAAGTTTAATTCCTCGGCAATGACTCGGTATGTAACAACGCCGTTTGCTGTGTTGACGCCTTTGCGTAAAGCGGCATCGTGACGTACTGCTTGTTGTAACCCTTCGTTCGCCAATTTTAACGCATAAGGAATCGTCGCATTGGTAAGACCTATGGTAGCCGTACGAGGTACCGCTCCTGGGATATTCGCCACAGCATAGTGAATGACACCGTGTTTTACATATGTTGGATCATCATGGCTGGTCACTCGGTCACAAGTTTCAATGACTCCGCCTTGGTCAATGGCAACGTCAATGACGACACTGCCCGGATCCATTTGTTTAATCATTTCTTCTGTGACAAGTCGTGGTGCCCGAGCTCCCGGAATAAGAACCGCTCCGATGACTAAATCGCTTCTTTTGACCGCTTGTTCCACGTGAAACGAGTTGGAATATAAGGTTTGGATATCTTTTCCGAACATATCATCAATTTCCCGCAAACGGTCTAAATTAATATCGAGTATCGTTACTTCTGCTCCCATTCCCATTGCGGCCTTCGCAGCGTGGGTTCCAACAACCCCTGCTCCGATGATGGTAACCTTTCCTCGTTCCACCCCTGGAATGCCGGAAAGAAGGACTCCTTTCCCACCTTTTGTTTTTTCCAAAAATTGCGTTCCTATTTGAGGAGCCATTCTTCCTGCCACTTCACTCATTGGAGTAAGTAGCGGCAAACGACCATTTTTTTCTACCGTTTCATAAGCGATGGCTGTTACTTTTTTTTCACACAGCACTTCTCCAAGTTCTTTTTCTGCCGCTAAATGTAAAAAGGCAAACACGATCAGTCCCGGTCGTAAATATGGATATTCTTCTGGAATTGGTTCTTTTACTTTCAAAATCATTTCTGCTTGTTTCCATACAGAAGCAGGGTCCCGTTCTAACGTCGCCCCTGCTTTTTCGTATTCCTCATCCGTAAAACCGCTCCCTTCTCCAGCGCCTTTTTCAACAATGACTGAATGACCTTCTTTCACAAAAGTTAGCACTCCCGCTGGAGTAAGGGCAACTCGGTTTTCATTATTTTTCAGTTCTTTCGGTACCCCAATAATCATCTTATATCCTCCATTCTCCACCGTACACAAAAACTTGTCCTTTTTCCTAGTTATTCCTTTAAGGTAAAAATAGGAAATCATTTTTCAAACTAATAAAGTACCAATAATCCATTATACCGTGAAAAAAGCACAAGTTCATCCGAATATTCATATTTTAATGCCTTTTCCCCTATTTTCCAACCTCAGTGCGACAAATTTTTGTCTTTTCCAAATTCGACAATCTTTTTATCTTTTAAATCTTGTAGTAACTGATCTGTATTTAACGTTTCAGCGACGACAAAACGGTTTCGTTGTGGAGGTTCCGGTTTGACAAGGGCACCTAATTCATATGCAAATCGAAATAATAACGTAATAAATTGGCGCATCGTCGAAGATTGGTAAGTCGACAATCGTTGTAAATCACGGGAGAAAGTATCAAAATAATCTTTAGAGGAAAATGGCTTTTTATCCTTCCAATATTCTAAATTATGCAAAAATTTTTCAAAAAAATCATAACTTACCATATATGTTTGTGTATATTTTTTAAATTTAAATATATTATCCTCTTCTATATAATAAATACTCATGATGTCCCGTTTATTTACAGAGGATTCGCCATGATTTCGTTTTTCTTGACTTCCTCCGTTGCCATAAGTGATAGATTGATCAAAATAGCGTTTAGCGAAAGCTTCCATTTGAGCAAGGTCCTTTAAATAAGACATCGCTTCTTCTGCACGCTCAAACTGATTCGTTTCCAAAGCGTGCTGTAAAATATGTTGCAGTTCGGATTTTAATTGAGACGACATAAATAAAGGGACTCCTTTCAACTCGTTTACTACATTTTACACAAAAGAAGCGCGCATGGCTATACGATAACTGTAAAATTTATCCGTTCGTTTTTCCATGCACGCAACTTTATTTATATTTTAGTTTGATTCATTTCGTCTATCAATACACCCGAGAGCGCCGCTTCATCTGCAATTAGCGTGAAGTGCGGATGATTCTTTAACACGGAAGCTGGAAATTGTTCATCCACCGGTCCTTCAATTAATCGTTTCATTGCCGGTTGCTTTCTTTCACCGCTGGCTAATAGCAAAATTCGTCGGCTTTCCATAATGGAAGCGATACCGAGCGTTAATGCGCGGCGAGGCATTTCTTCTTTATTATCGAAAAAACGGGAATTAACTTCAATCGTCGAAGGTTTTAAATCAACGACTTGCGTACGAGAATCAAAAGATGTACCGGGCTCATTAAAACCGATATGACCGTTTTCGCCAATGCCTAACAATTGAAAGTCAATTCCACCACATTCCTGTATAATACGTTCAAATCGTTTCGTTTCTGCTTCCAAATCAGGAGCGTCTCCTTTTGGAATATGTGTTTGTTCTTTTGTTAAACCTAGGGGCTTAAATAAATGATGATTCATATACGCATGATAGCTAGAGGGATGATCTTCACTTAAACCAACATACTCATCTAAATTAATCGTCGTTAATTGCGAAACGTCTAACTTTTCCTTTTTGATTTTTTTAATCAATTCACGATACGTTCCTTCCGGCGTACTACCTGTCGCAAGACCAAGCACTGCTTTTGGATTTCTTTTTATTTCTTCCAATAAAAAATCCGAGGCTTTATCGCTTAGTTCACGATCGTTTTTCACTTTAATAATATGCATATGTCACGCTGCCTTTCCTTTCAGAATATCACTTGTTTTCTTGGAATCTTTGAAAACAAGAAATTTCCTTGTCATCTCTAATTTATGACGATTGCCGACATTTGTGCCAGTCTCTATTCCTGCATTTCATCCTGCAAGAGAGCAATAATTTGTTCTGTTACTTCTTCGGGAGTAAACCCATCCGTTACAATCCTATGATGTGCTTCCGCATACATAGTCGCTCTTTCTTCAAAAAGGTTGCGAATTTCTTTTACATTTTTTTCTTGCAAGAGAGGGCGACCTTCCTTTAATTCTTCCATTCGCTCTACCCACGTTTCCCACGACAATGAAAGTAATACTACCTCGGTATGAGCGAGGCAAGCTTCACGAATAGGTGCTTGCACAAAAGCACCTCCCCCAAGGGCGACGACTGCATTTTCTTTCTTCGTACAATAGTTAATTGTCCACTTTCGTTCTACCTCACGAAAGTATCTTTCTCCTTTCGTAGAAAAAATTTCCGCTACGGACTTTCCTTCTTTTTCTACAATCACATCATCCATATCGTAAAACGTGCGATTCAATTGTTCTGCTAACAGTTTTCCAACCGTTGATTTTCCTGTTCCCATAAATCCTACTAATACAATATTTTTTCTCATCTGTGATTACTCCTATTTTTCATGTTTTTATACTATATGCCACTTTTTTTATCGTCAAGAAGGAATTTTTTTCTAAACGAAAAAAGGGCAAATAGTATCATTTTTTATAAAAAAATGTCCTAAAAGACAAGCAAAATCTTTTAGGACAGCGAAATTTATTCTTGAATGACATGTTGCGGTCTTTTTCCAAGCACGCCGTCTACGCATTGTTTCGCCGCATCTTCATACATCGCATGGCGCGTTTCATGGGTAGCTGTTCCTATATGAGGTAAAGTGACCACTTGTTTCATTTGTAATAACGGGTGGGTCGGATCTACTGGTTCTTTCTCAAATACATCCAAACCAGCAGCACGAATCCACCCTTCTTTGAGCGCTCGCACTAAATCGTCTTCTACAACGACCGGTCCTCGCCCTCCGTTTAGAAAAATTGCATCTTGCTTCATTAATTGAAATTCTCTTGCTCCAATCAACCCACGCGTTTCATCGGTTAAAGGAGTTAATACCATGACAAAATCAGATCGTTTTAATAAATCATCGAGGGATGCGTACGTTGCGCCTATTTCTTTTTCTTTCTCTAACTTTCTTCGTCGATTGTGGTAAAGAACGTCCATATGGAAACCATATGTAGCTCGTCGTGCCACTTCTTCGCCAATTCTTCCCATTCCAATAATCCCTAACGTTTTATGATGAACATTCGTTCCATAATGTTCGTAAAAAATGGGCTTTTTCCATTGCCCTTCTTTTACAAAGCGGTCTAACTCAATCATGCGTCGAGCGGTGACAATCATGAGTCCAATCATCGTATCAGCCATCGTATCAATCAATACGGTCGGTGTATGGGTAGCAATGATCCCTCTTTTTCGAATAGCAGCCATATCTAAATTGTCATAACCAACCGAAACATTGCTAATGACTTTTAAACGGGGAGCATGATCCAACAATTCATCATTCACCGGCAAACCAGCACCATACAATCCATCCGCTTCTTTTAAATATTGATAAAATAATTCTTTTTGCTTACGCGGACGAGCGATTTTCACTTCCACGTGAGATTCCATAAATCGAAGGACATCCTCCGGCGGTTGGACATAAGACAAAATGAAAGGCATACGATCCACTCCTTTTTCTCCATTATAGCGAATAGACGTGCCTTTTCGAATGTCTTTTTAACCTTCACTTCTAAATCTTGCGAAGCTAGATGAAAGTGGGATAAAGATCAGATTCGGACAATCCGACACATGCATGGAGTAATAAAATGTTAGCGTAAAAAAGCCGTACAACGGACATTAGAGCAGGGACCGTCCAAAGTTATACTCGTGAAACTGAGGTGGTAAAGTCGTAGAAGCTAGGATAGTAGGTCACGTTTGAAAACATTCCCCAACGGGTATAAAGTAACAACAACGTTAATGACTGTTTCGGCATCCGTAGAAACTTCGGAACTTGTTTATGCCTGATGATAAAAAGGAGAATCGACATGAATTACTTTTCAAAGCGTCACTCCACCTATTGTCATCGTGTCGATCGGTATATTAATTATGAGATTGTCATTTCCCTTTCGAACGGTCAATTGCAATGCACTGCCACATGTACAGGGATTGAAGACAGCTGTGAAGATTGCCCTTTAGTTATCTTTAATGACGAAAGATCTTTCCATATGTATATCACAGAGTGACTCTGCTATAGTCATCCTTACTTAATGGGGGCAATCGTGCAATCATGAGAGGAAAATTCGATTTCAATGGTCATATGCGACATCGGTGCTTCTTTAAACATCTCTTTCATGTCCGCTCGCTTCTTCTCCTAAAACGACATGGGGTGTAAGGATAAACAACCCTCCGTTTTACAACTCTTTTTGATGATCCATTGCCAGCTGGACGATTTGTTCAACATGTTCATCGTCCAATGAGTAATAAACGAGCTTCCCTTCTTTACGGAATTTCGCTAATCCTAATTTCCGCAAATAACGCAAATGATGAGAAGTAGTAGCAACGGTTGCATCCAGTAAATCTGCAGCCTCGCAGACACACATTTCTCCTTCTAAATAAAGAGCTTGTACTATTTTCATTCGGTTTTTATCCGCTAATCCTTTGAATAAATTCACCATCCGCTCGGTTGCTTCCTCTGTCATTTTCGCCTTTGCCCGTTCCACTTTTTCTTTATTTACTACGGTCGTTTCACAAACATCATTCGGCACCTTTTTATGATTCACCGTCTTACTCTCCTTTGTATTTTTCTCAGTCTATCTTGCTTTTAATATACCATATTCAAATGATTATTTGAATAAAGGAGTTCTCTGAATATGTTTATTATTTTTCAAAGAAAGGGAATACTTGAATAACGGTGGTCTATTGTCATTGGGGATTATTTGGAAGGAGGGAGCTATTTTGGCGAAAGAAGATTTACATCAGAATGAACATAGTGATTTTTTATTGCGGTATCTGATTCGTTTGGCAGATCACGGAGCAAAAATGAAAATGATGCTTCATGTGCATGGATTGGTAATCACCGGTGAGTTAGTCGGCAATGAACTTTATTTGAGAGAAATGGAACGAACAGTAATAAGAGACGACAAGATAGAAGAAAAAATGGATAACTTTTTCAAAAAAATGCAAAAGAAATTCAAGAAAGAAATGAGCGCAGATGCATTCGAAACGGGATACATTCATATGAAAGATGTCACCATTCATTTAGGTGGAGAACAAAAAACAATCAAACAGACGCTTTGGAGAGGAAGAGCATCCCAAGTGGATGGATTTTCGCTTATTACGTAAAGAAAAGAAAAGAGATGTCCTCACCAGTCTTGATAATGAGGACATCTCTTCCTTAATGCATTAACATTCTTTCCAGGGCAAGTAAAGCGTCTTTTCTTATTTCTTCTTCCACAGAAATAATGTGATGCGGTTCATTGTTTACGATGCTTTCCAGTGACCAAAGTAAATGAGGAAGATCAATGCGGTTCATCGTTAAGCATGGACACATATTCGGATTTAATGAAAAAACCGTTTTGTCCCTTTCTTCTTGTGCTAACCGGTTCACTAAGTTCATTTCTGTTCCAACGGCCCACTTACTTCCTTTCGGCGCGTTCCGTATCACTTCAATAATTTTATTTGTCGATCCGTTTTCATCGGCCGCTTGTACGACGTCAAAGGTGCACTCTGGATGAACAATCACCTGAACATCCGGATCTTTTTCTCGTACTTCCTTGACGTTTTCCAGGGTAAATTTTTCATGAACCGAGCAGTACCCTTTCCATAAAATCATGCGAATATCCGCTACGTTTCCTTCATATTCAAGCTTTTCTAGCATCGGGTCCCACACCGCCATTTGTTCTAACGGAATACCTAAATCATAAGCGGTATTGCGACCAAGATGTTGATCCGGTAAAAATAAAATTCTTTCTTTTTTGGAAAATGCCCATTTGAGCATTTGTTTTGCATTCGAAGAAGTTAATGTCGCTCCTTCGTGTCGGCCACAAAATGCTTTAATGGCCGCTGTACTATTGACATAAGTAAGGGGTAATATTGTGTCTCCAAAAGTTTCTCCTAATTTTTCCCACGCTGCTTCTACTTGCTTTATATCCGCCATATCTGCCATGGAACAACCGGCGCGCAAGTCAGGGAGAAGTACTGTTTGAGACGGTTCTGATAAGATGTCTGCGGTTTCCGCCATAAAATGAACCCCGCAAAAGACGATATATTCCGCTTCTTTATTTGCTGCCGCCGTTTTTGCTAATTGCAACGAATCCCCAGTGGCATCTGCAAATTGAATAACTTCATCTTTTTGATAATAATGCCCCGGCATAAACAAACGAGAACCTAATTCTTTTTTTATTTCTCTTACTCGCGCTTCCATTTCTTCCGTTGATAAAGAACGTATGGAATCTGGAAGCGTATGCGCATGGAACTGTTCTAATACATTCATGATTGTCATCCTTTCATTACAAAATGTATATCTGCAGCCTCTACCGAATGTGTTAATGATCCGAGAGAAATAAAATCGACGCCGCACCCTCGGTAAGAAGAAATATTATCAATGGTAATATTTCCTGATGCTTCCGTTTTGATCGTGTCCGGAACGAGCGGAACAAGATCTTTCATTTTATCAGGAGTACAGTTATCAAACATAATGACATCCACTTCGGCTGCCACCGCTTCCTCCACTTCTGCAACATTTCTCGTTTCTACTTCAATTTTCGTCATGTGGCTCGCATAAGCTTTCACTCGTTCCACTGCGAGAGTAATACTTCCCGCCGCATCAATATGATTATCTTTAATCATGACAGCATCATCTAAGCCGAAACGATGATTCACACCGCCTCCACTTCGCACTGCATATTTATCAAACATACGGAGACCTGGAGCTGTTTTTCTTGTATCACAAATGCGAATGGAGTCGTCATTTAATGCTTTTTTCGCACGATGAACCGCCGTCGCAATCCCACTCATCCGCTGCAAAAGGTTTAATATGACACGCTCTCCTGTTAACAGCGCCCGCGTGCGACCAGAAACATTAGCAATGACCTCACCACATTTTACAAAGTCTCCATCGTGATAATGTAAGGTGACGTCCATCGACTCATCCAATAAACGGAACCCTTCTATCAACACATCCTCTCCGACAAATACAATATCTGACTTTGCCCTTAGCACCATATCAGATCTGTCTCGAGAAGAAAAAATCGCATTCGTCGTCACATCTTCAAGTCCAATATCTTCTTGAAAAAACGTGACTAATTTATCCCGCAGTTGCCATCGGTTCACCACGTCTCCCCCTCATCTAAAGCATTAAACTACCTTGTTTTATCATTGTTTGACATATGTCTTGACATATATCATGACATAAGTTTACATTAAAAACAACCCTATTTAAACAAATATGTGAAATTGTGAGCATAAAAAGAAAAGCGGAGGGGACAGTACAAGCGCGACAGATTCTGCGACGCACAGGACGTGCTAGCATCGCCGTTTCTTACAAAATCTGGACTGTAATACTTCTTTGTTTTCTTTTGCGCCGAGTAACCACAGGCGCAGGACGTGAGGGGGGGTTAGGCGATGTTCCTTTATCGGTAAAAGAAGCCGTTCCAGCGATCTGAAGCGCTCTCCTTTAGAAGTGTCATGCAACGACTCAATGAGTTTGATGTAAAAAAATTTGTCGTATGAAATCATGATGCGACACTTATTTGTCCTTTCTTAACAGTAATATGTGCATGAATAGTAAAACAAGTATTTTCCACCTAATTATTTCCATTTTTGACTGCTATACGACACTTATTCAGGATTTTGATGTAATAGTCGTCCCATGAAACGTTCATGCGACGATTCAATTTTCTTTTTTGCTAAAAATGCGTCGTATGAAACGACTTTTCACCTTTGTATCACCTAGTTTTTCCCATTTTATCTTTCATGCGACACTTCAACAGATCTTTTGTGTGAACAGTGGTTCCATGAAAGAGTCATACGACGTCTATTTTTTATTTTTAATTGAAGACTGGTCGTATGAGCAAAATCCTGAGTATAACTCACCTAATTATTTTCATTTCTAACCTTCATGCGACCAAAACACGCAATGTACACACGAAAAAGGGTTCCATCAATGGCTCATACGACACTTTTTTGCCTTTTCCCAACCAAAATCAGCCCCATCTCGCTTCTAACTATTAATAGCGGGGCGTGCGAGTCTTTCTCATCCACCCCGTTCTAACGATAAAAAAATTACATGCCAAAGGAGAAGAACAATGATTTATTTAGATCATTCCGCAACGACACCGATGTCGGAAACCGCACTGTTAGCATATAGTGAAGCTAGTCGTATGTATTACGGAAATGAATCCAGCCTGCACGATGCCGGAGACCGTGCTCACCAGCTGTTACGATATAACAAAGAGAAACTTGCCCAGTTCATCAATGGAGAACCGGATGGATTTTATTTCACCCATGGTGGCTCTGATAGTAATATTTTAGCGATCCTTTCTCTTGCTTACGGGAATAAACATCGGGGGAAACATATTATCACTTCGCCTTTAGAACATCCTTCGGTCTACCAAGCATTGGACCGTTTACGCGACGAAAGTTTTATTGTAGAAGAAGTAAAAGTGAATCAGAACGGAGAAATTTCTCTGCAGTCTCTTAAAGAATTGCTTCGATCCGACACGATACTCGTCACCATTTGTCATGCACCAAGCGAAACTGGTGTCATTCAGCCGCTCCAAGCCATTGCGGACGTGCTTCCAAAACATATCGTCTTTCATACGGATGCAGTACAATCCTTCGGGAAAATTCCCATCAATATACAGCAGCTCGGTGTTGACGCCATGTCTCTCTCGGCTCATAAAGTGTACGGTCCGAAAAATGCTGGAGCAGTGTATATCGACCCGCACATCTCTTGGCGTAGCATTTATGACAATGTCACCCATCAACACGGATTTAAACCGGGAACGGTGGATGTTCCAGGAATTACAGCGTTTGTTGCAGCCGCAAACGAGCTACATGAAAATTTGACCGAACGAGCAAACATGTGGACAGAGATGCGAAAAGATTTTATCCAGCAATTAAAGAAAGACATTTTTGTCCCTATTGGAGATCAAGAAAATCGACTTCCGCATCACATCGCCATGCGGGCTCGCGGTTTCGAAGGACAATGGATCATGCTCGAATGTAACCGCCGAGGTATTGCCATTTCTTCCGGCAGCGCTTGTAAACAATCCCTCTCCGCTCCTCCGAAAAGTTTGCTTGCGATGGGGCTTGCACCAGAGGAATCCCACGGACTATTTCGAATTAGTTTTGGAAAAGGGACTACTACCGCCCAGTTAGAAGAAACAGCAAAAGCATTAAACGAAATCACTTCAACTCAAAAACAAGCAATCTCTTTTACATAAAAAAAATAGAATGCTCCTTCATTTTCTACTGAAAAATGTGAAAAAGTAGAGTAAACTAAAGAAGAGATGAATTTGTTAGAAAGAGGGATTGCCTATGGCACTTGAATTGACCGTCCAAGAAGCTATGTCAAAAAAAGAAAAACCAGATTATGATCATCTTACTTTCGGTACGACGTTTACTGACCATATGTTTGTGATGGACTATGAGAAAGGAAAAGGTTGGCACGCTCCACGCATCGTTCCTTATGCTCCTATTACTTTGGACCCTTCCGCTCTCGTTTTTCACTATGGACAAGCGGTGTTTGAAGGATTAAAAGCTTATCACACGGAAAAAGGCGTTTTATTATTTCGCCCAGAAAAAAACTTTGAACGGCTCAATGTATCGAACGAACGACTGAATATCCCACCGGTGGATGTTGACTTCATGGTTAAGTCACTGAAACGACTCGTGGAACTTGACCAGGATTGGATTCCAACGAAAGAAGGGCAGTCACTTTACATTCGCCCATTTATTATCGCTACTGAACCTGCACTCTCCGTACGACCATCAAAACAGTATAAATTAATGATCATCCTCTCCCCTGTAGGAGCGTATTATTCTACTTCTGATCAGCTTAGTCCAGTAAAAATTTACGTGGAAGACGAATACGTTCGCTCTGTCAAAGGAGGCGTCGGATTCACGAAAACATCAGGGAACTACGCAGCTAGCCTCTCTGCCCAAACGAAAGCAAATGAACTCGGCTATGACCAAGTCCTTTGGCTCGATGCCATTGAGAAAAAGTATGTAGAAGAAGTCGGAAGCATGAACATTTTCTTTAAAATTAACGGAACGATTATCACCCCTGCCTTAAACGGAAGCATCCTCTCCGGCATAACGAGAAAATCTGTACTGGAATTACTCGACCACTGGGGAATGGATGTAGAAGAACGTCGTATTTCGATCGAAGAAGTGTACGAGGCGTATGAAAAGGGGACGCTTGAAGAAGTATTCGGTACAGGTACCGCAGCCGTCATTTCCCCTGTTGGAACATTAAAATGGAAAGACAAAGTAATGACAATCAACAATAACGAAACTGGAGAAATTTCTCTAAAATTGTACGAGACAATTACCGGTATCCAGACCGGCAAGCTCGAAGATACTTTCGGTTGGACAGAATCACTGGAAACGGTACAAAAAAATTAAAAACCAATTTCCAACAGTGTCATCTTCACAGGTGACGTTGTTGGAAATTTTCATTTACGAAGCAGTTTTACCGCACCTTTTCTTCCGCGGGATTGTTTGAGCATGAAACACGTCATAGGACCATTATTTCATTTAAAAATAAGTCAAATGAATCGTTTTCTAAGTAAAAACAGGTCCATGAAACTTAAACGGGGCTTGGAATCCCCTATATTTTCCAATGATAGTGTTCATACAACCCTTCAGCACGAATGTTATGAAATAAGATGTCGTATCAATCGTCCATGCGACACTTTCTTCCCTTTTTCAACACATAAATGGTCGTATGACAAAAATAATCGCCCCAAATCACCTATTTATTTCCAATTTTGCTTTCATAAGACCATTCTACAGTCTTTTTACAAAATAATGCGTCGTATGAAAGCGTCATAGAACCATTCATCTCCTTACTAGCAGGAAAAAGTGTCCCATAACATGTCGTATGGATGATCTTATTTTCCCCAGTTCATCCATAATTGCGGGTCTTTGTATATATGTTTGTTTCAGTCCTTCTATCAGCTTTTCAGCATGACCATCTCCAGATACCTTTTTGTAGATCTTAATGACGTTGCATACTTGCCGATACTGGCGTCTGTTCTATGAAAACTTTGCTTTTTTCTTTTATATGGTGTGAAAATAACTCACTTGTTTTAAGTGTGGCTTTTCTTGGCAATATTCCAAGATATCATTTCATCTGACTTATTGAGGTTAGCTGAACGAAATCTATGATAAAATGAATTTTCATAAGAAAAACGTTGGAGTGGATGGGAAATGGATAAAAAAGATATCGCTCATATTCGCCGCCAGTTGAAAGTAGATAATGATTTACTTACTATCACAACGATCTTTCACGTGTACGTGATGAAAGATTCCACGGATATTTATCATCACGAAAGCCGACCGTTCGAAATGCTTGACCGAGATCAACAAGAACTTTTCATGAGCAATTTTAAAAAAGTACTGAGAGGACAATTGGATCAAAAGTTGTTTGAACTGACATTTAAGCAACATGTGGAACATTCCAGTCAACTGATTTTACATAAAGGGTTATTAAGTAATCATGACGAAGATTGGAAAGAACAAATGCTCCTTATGACTGAAAAAATGTTGAAAGACCATCCGAATGAACGAGATATTGTCATTACGTTTATTCGGGGAGAATATTTTCAACCGATGAAGGAACGAAATGAAACAGGAGAAGAAAGTGAACGGGACGCGGTGTACGCTCATCCTTTTATCCTTTGTAGCATCAACCAAACGGAGGAACCGACAAAAGAAATGCAATTCGACTACGTAGAAAAAGAATTTAAATATAAAGTGGAAGTCGACCCAGTCATCGATCTCGATCGTCCCCTTTTCGGCTTTTTCTTCCCTGCCATTGCTAACGGTATATCGGATGTGAATCGGATTCTTTATGCCGCTCCAAAAGCGAATGAACCGGACGAGTGGTTTATTGAAAATGTGCTTCACGGAGAAAAAATCACCACCGCAAAGGAAGACAAAGTAATTTTTGAAGAAGTGGTTAGAGAAGTCATTGGAGACGAACTGCGCCCCGCAACACTCGCCCACGTGTACGGAGAAATTCATCGCACCCTTGAAGAACACGGAGAAGAGACGCCACCGACGTTAGATTACAAAGACGTGGAGCGAGTTCTCCGGGAAAGCGGAGAACAAGTAGATGCGGATAAAGTGAAAGTTGCTTATCAAAGGTTCACTCCAGATGAAACGTATGAATTAAAAGCGAACAATATCGTACCGAAATACAACTCAAAATCAATTAAAATTAACACAAAAGTCGCCAACATTACGATTAGCCCACAAGACTTACAATATGTGAAACAAGTAAACAAGGAAGGAAAACGGTACATCATGATTGAAGTGGATGAAGACGCGGAAATGGCTGGCTTTAAAATGCTTCCAGAAGAGTTGAATGAATAGAAAAAATTCACCGAGTGTGTGCTAACACTCGGTGAATTCAAATATTCCTTAGAAATAGCTCCCATAAAGGTCGCTAGTTATCTTTTCATAAATCCTTTTGACTGTAAAAACTCTTTCATATATTCCCGGCGTGGAGCGGATAAATAATCTGCCATGTTTTCCGTCCAACTGCCTACTTTTTGGTTCGTGGCACGTGTTCTGTAATACTCGCGAAAGACGTCATCATATTCATCTAACAACGTGTCATATTTCGTTTCATCGTACGTATTCGTATGTAATACTGCTTCCACTGGAAGGCGTGGTTTCACTTCATTTCGTTTTGCTGGAACGCCGATCGTTAAACCGAAAAGCGGGATGACGTGATCGGGTAATTCTAGGAGTTCGCTAATTTTCTCCGGATTGTTGCGAACGCCTCCGATATAACAAATGCCGTATCCTTTTGACTCTGCGGCAACGACAAAGTTTTGGGCGGCAAGAGCGGTATCTACCACGGCTACGATAAAGTTTTCCGTCGTATCTTTCACCATTTCTTTGCCATGTTTACGAACAGCGTATTCCAGTCGTTTTAAATCGGCACAAAAAACGAGGGCTCGGGCCGCTCCGTTGTATTGGACAGGATTTCGCGACAACTCTCCAAGCTTTTCTCGTTTTTCCCGGTCCGTGACGTCGATAATGGAATAAGCTTGGACAAAGTGAGAAGAAGCCGCTGCTTGAGCTGCTTTCACTAATTCGTGGAGCGTTTCATCAGAAATTGGTTCGTCGGTATATTTACGAACAGATGAATGAGACATGAGTAAATCTATCATCGTCTTCACTTCCTCTATATGTTTTAGTACGTCCTTTTTCATCATAACGAATCTTTTCAGCAAAGAATTCGTTTTATCCTATAAATCCATAAAAAGATTCTACTTTAAAGTCATGGCGCACTTTTTGAAAGAATTCCTTTTAAAACAACCCCATGAAAGGTTCATACAACATGTTTATCTGCTTTTCATATGAAAACAGGTTGTATGACCACATCTATTTCTTCTCCCATACTTCTTCATTCAATAAATTAGGCGGGCGTTTTCCTGCGAGAGCTGCAAGCACGTTTTCTGCGGCGAGTAGAGACATATTGTCTTCCGTGACAAAAGTGGAAGAGCCGAGATGTGGCGTTGTGACGACATTTGGAAACGTAAGGAGTGGATGATTCGGTGGTATCGGCTCTTCTTTATAGACATCTAATGCTGCCCCTAAAATTTCTCCTTCTTTCAGTGCCTTAACGAGGGCGTCTTCATCCACTGTGGCCCCGCGGGAACCATTCACAAAAATGGCGCTTTTTTTCATTATACGAAACTCTTTTTCTCCCATTAAATTTCTCGTTTCCGGGGTAGATGGGGTCATTAAGCAAACGAAATCGGATTTCGTAAGTAGATCGTGTAAGGAACAATACGTCGCACCGTACGCTTCTTCTAATGATTTTTTGCGGGAGCGGTTATGATACAAAATCGGCATGTCAAAACCAAGGTGCGCCCGCTTTGCGATTTTTTCTCCGATCCGACCTGCCCCGATAATTCCTAACGTTCGGTGATGGACATCTACTCCGAACTTTTCATCAGGAAGAGACGTCTTCCACTCCCCATCCTTCACATAACGATCTAACTCCGAAATCCGTCTTGCCGCCGCTAACATCATGCCAAAAATGGCGTCCGCAACGGTGTCATCTAATACTCCCGGCGTATTTGTCGCCATCACTCCCCGCTTCGTCATTGCCTCTAAATCAAAGTTGTCGTATCCGACGGAAACGTTACTGGCGACTTTTAAATGAGGAGCATACGACAAAAACTCTTCATCTACTTTTTTCTCGAGTCCAATGTACCCGTCAGCTATTTGTAGATCTTTCTTAAAATTTTCGTTTGAAAAATTCGTCCCGTACGGGTAATATCGAAGATCCACTTTTTCCCGCAGTTTATCTTGGGCAACTTTTCGCACGCGACTGTACGCAACAACAACTGGTTTCAAACCATCTCCTCCTTTTCTTCCTCTCTATGTTTTTTCATTTACTCTCGCAACAATCGAAGCGCTTTTTCTTTCTCCGTCACCGGCGCTTTACATTGAAAATTTTTGCAAACGTAGACCGTCGTTTTTTCATCTTTTTTCTTAAATGGCGCGATAAAAGGTGCTACTCGTTGTAACTTTTCTTTTTCGTGATGAAAGAGAGCCGTCACTTCAGGATAAAACTGATGGGCAAGTTCTTCTTGGAGCGATGGCGCCGTCTCATCATCTCCCGCTAAAATGACTACTTCTTTCATGCCACTGTAAGCAAGTAAGAGACTTTGAAGCATATACGTATGTCCAGATGGGTAGTCACAAATGGACTGGTGAAATACGTTCCACATTTTGCGCGTCTTTTCTTCATAGGACACTTCCCCAGTAAAACGAGCAAGTCGAAGCAACTGAAGAGACGCCACACTATTTCCCGATGGCATCGCATTGTCAAAAGTTTCTTTCGGACGAACGAGTAACGGTTCACTGTCGCTTCCGTAAAAGAAAAATCCACCTTTCTCGGCATCCCAAAATAAGCGAATCATTTCATCGGCGTAATGTTTTGCTTTCGTTACATACGTCACAGCGAATGTCGTTTCATACAATTCTAAAGCCGCCCATAACATGTTCGCGTATTCATCAATAAATCCTTTTTGTAACACGTCTCCATCTCGAAACCGTACCATCAACCGACCGTCCACGACAAGATTGTTTTCAAGAAACGCGAAGGCTCTTTTTGCCTCGTCTTCGTATGTTCGCTCTCCAAATGCCCGGGCAGCTTTTGCCAAGGCGACAATCATCAACCCATTCCAGCTCGTTAAAATTTTGTCGTCTTTATGAGGAGGCACACGCTTTTTTCGATGGTGAAACAACTGCTTCTTCGCTCTCCGTAATATCTCTTTTACTTTTTCTACATCAAGTCCATTTCTTGCAGCAAAAGACTCCGGCGTCTCTTTGAGAAGGTTTGGAATATTTTTCCCTTCAAAATTTCCTCTCCCCGTGATATCGTACACTTCACAAAACAATGCTCCGTCTTCCGGACCGAGAACGTCCATTACTTCCTCTTTCGTCCATACGTAAAACTTTCCTTCCACCCCTTCTGAATCCGCGTCTTCGCCGGAATAAAAAGCACCACCCTCATCTTGCATATCCCGCAGAACGTACGTCAATACTTCTTCGGCCACTTGACGAAACCGATCTTCTTTTGTGATTTGAAATGCCTCCGTATAAGTAATGGCAAGAAGCGCATTGTCGTATAACATTTTTTCAAAGTGGGGCACAAGCCACGTTTCATCCACCGAATAACGAGAAAACCCGAAGCCGATATGGTCATACATCCCACCTCGCGCCATTTGGTCTAACGTTTTCACCGCCATTTTGAGTGCTGTCTCTTCTCCCATAAAGTGGTAATACCGAAATAAATACATGAGTACGTGGGGCATCGGAAATTTTGGAGCTTCCCTAAAACCACCATGGACAGGATCAAATTGTTGACGCAATGCTTGAAACCCACGGTGAATCACTTCTTCAGATAACACGCCTTCGGTAATCTCTTCTTGTAACACTTCACGCATTTTTGCCCCGATTTGACTGATTTCTTCCGGGTGACTGTGATAGCGATCCGACAATTGCTTCAAGACTTCCAAAAACGAAGGCATATTCGGCATAGGCTCTTTCGGAAAATACGTGCCTGCAAAAAATGGCTCTTGCTCCGGCGTCAAAAAGACGTTTAATGGCCAGCCACCGTGCCCGGTCATGATTTGGCACACTTCCATATAAATTGCGTCAATATCAGGACGCTCTTCCCGGTCTACTTTAATGGCAACGAAATGTTCATTTAAAAACGCTGCTATTTTCGGATCTTCAAAACTTTCTCTGTTCATGACATGACACCAATGACACGTAGAATAGCCGATACTCACCAACACCGGTTTTCTCTCTGTTCGTGCCCTCTCAAATGCTTCCTCTCCCCAAGGATACCAATGAACTGGGTTGTGTGCATGTTGTAACAAATAAGGGGACTTTTCCGTAATTAATTTGTTCGGCTGATTATTCTTCGCCATGAGATCACCTCCGTAATTTGTTTACTTCTTGTTAGTTTACTCTATGTGTAACAATTCATTTTTTGCAAATCAATATGATATAATTTTTGAAAACAATCGTTTTGCGGAAGGCATAAATGGGAATTACAAAGTGGGATTTATTCAAAAAAATAGATAATTTGTCGACTGAACACTATCATAAAATAAAGGAATTCTTAGAAATTAGACAAAGAATCCGAAGAACAAGGGTGTGTCAATAATTTTGTGTAAATCACTCTATTTCCAGTAGATAAGTTAGCCTGCTTATTTTACTTGGTAAAACTTCTATTTTAGGTGAAACACAGTGCCACAGCGGTAGCTGCTTGTCCTTGACCTTGTACCTTTTCTTAGTTCTTGCTGGTTGGGTTTAGGGACCCGGCCAGCGAGAACTAAGAAAAGATCGGTCGTGGTACGCTCGGTGTGCGGATAAAGTCCCCACATAGGGCTTTATTTTTCCCATCCGACAACCTACACACCACCACGACCGCAAACAAGGTCAAGGATGGCGGATCAGTGCTAGAGCTTAATCTTCCAGTGCTTCAAACATGTGTATCAATTCTGATTTGGCCTTTTCAAAGCCTCGATGACAACGCATGCCAAACTTGTGATTATAGTCTAGAAACCGTGTCACGAGAAAGCGTTCTAAGGATTCTTCA
>NZ_WKJG01000093.1 GCF_027853235.1 Aliibacillus thermotolerans | reverse complement strand
CAAGGACAAGCAGCTACCGCTGTGGCTCTGTGTTTAACCTAGAGATAGAAGTTTTATCAACTAAAATAAGCAGGCTAACTTTTCTACCGGAAATAGGGTTATTTACACAAAATTATTGACACACCCTTGTGTTGTACCACCCAAGTTGTAACAACCATAATATATGTGACGAATCACCGAAAATGGCTAACAAAAATGAACGGGATGTTGATTTCTATGTCATTAGGGATGTCGGTGGGGATTTTAATAGGAACCATTCTAGGAGTGGCTTTTCATGGTGATTTGTTTCAATCAACAGTTTACTCTATATTAATTGGAGTGGTTGTTGGGTTTCTTGCAGGAATACCTATTGGTCTACCTGCTGTCATTGACGGAATACTATCTGGACTAATGGGGGAATGATGGGAGCAATGCTAGGAGACATGGTAGCTATGACAAGGCCAAATGCAATCATCAATATAATGGCTTTGATGATAACAATGATTTTATTACTTGTTTTATATACAGCAGAAGAATCAATTCGTAAACAAGCTAACCAAGAAACCTTTTCCTTTTTTAAACATCCATTCTTATTGATTTTTACCATTGCAATATTATTTCTGATATTAAGTTATATTGATCCACTTGATTTTAATATTCAATATTTAATTAGACATTAAATAGTAAATTAAGAAAACAGAACCGAGTGGCTTATCTTTGATAAGACTCGGTTCTGTTAGAAATATTATTATAAAAGTTTATATCCATTTTCCTATTTGCTTTAAATGATTATATTTTGTGTTAAAAGGATTTGTGAGGAACCAGACTAAATTAACTGCATTGTTGTTATGCAAGTATTGTCCCCTTCAAATGTAGAAATCTCAGATTCAGCTGTTTTTCCATCATATTGAATCTTCACGTTATATGTTTTGTCACGTGGTAACCAAAAATCAATAAATCCATTTTTTAATGAAGTCATGGTTTCATCAACAACAACATTGCCTTCTTCGTCTTCAATATAAACATCAAATTCCTTTTCTACTAATTCTCCTTGGCAACCAGTTAAGCTATGATTAGTACAAGGGTGTGTTGTCTCAACAAATGGTGCGATGGAAACAAAAAACTCATCTTCGGGAAGATCGTAGGTAGTCTCTTTATCATTACTATCAGTTACAATAAGCTCTTCTGAAGTAATAGAAGCAGACACATCATCGGAATCCCCAACACTGTAGTCTTGGACCATTTTCTTGATATCTTGTGGTTCTTTTTCATTTGATGTACTTTCGCTTTCACTACAAGCAGCAACTATTAAAATAAGTAATAATCCAATTACTGCCAATAATCCTTTTTTCATATTATTCGACTCCTCTTTCATCTAATTAGTTAAATGCTATTATCAATTACTATGTTAAACGATTTTCTACATTATAACAAAATCTATAAAACGTATTATAATACTCAAATGTGCATTATTTGTGCAAATGTAATAGAGAAATTATGGAAAGTATATTTAAAATCCATAAAAACCAAACAGCTAAGAAGGAAGTTAATTTCGTCAACCAATCAAAGAATAGTGCTACTCCCATGAAAATCATAATGTATCCACCAATTTTAATTAATTTTAGGCTATGTTTTTTAATCCATTTAATTTTACCAATAAACAATGCTAATAATAGAAATGGGATCGAAAAACCTAAAACATAACTAATCATCATAATCATAACAACATCAGGATTTGTTGCAGCTAATGATAACACAATAGCTAGTATTGGACCGGTACAAGGAGTCCATCCCAAAGAGAATGCCATTCCTATGATGAAAGAACCAACATAACCGCCGGGACGATTTTT
>NZ_WKJG01000092.1 GCF_027853235.1 Aliibacillus thermotolerans | reverse complement strand
AAGAACCTTTAAAACCCATCTCCCGAAGATCCTCAAAAATCTGTTTCCTAGTCCTTCTTGACTTTTTCTTTAATTTCGAATCCTCAAATAGCCAATCTGAAACAATTTCTCCCCATTTTTCCTCATAGGGGTCCTACCAACAAAACGCGGAAAACATACGCTAAGCAAAATACGACAAAAAGAAAGCCGATATTTCCTACGCTAAGGAAACTTTTGGTTTATGATTTTTTGCGGTAACCTCAGGAAAATGCAGATTTACAACGCTAAGAAATTCTAATATAAAAGGGCTGATCTCTCAGTATTAAAATTGAGAAGTCGGGCTGTAGAGAATTTACAAATCAATTCTTATTGTCCCTGTTCGTTTCATGTTTAAAAGACTAGTATAAGATGATTTATATTAACTTTAGCAGGTTTCTTCATCCCATATACCTGATACTCTATAACTAGAGCCATTATAATTATGTAAGCGTCAAAAACGATATTGTACAGAAACCATAGTTCCTACCTAGTAAAAAGTAAAAAAGGTAGATTTTTGCACTATCGTATGGAATTAAAAGTTCAATTTACATATTTTATATTGCACAAATGAAGACTGGTGCTAGTATGGATGTATGGACACAAGTTAGTTAAGTCTCTATTATGAAATATAGATATCTTTTCTTCTCTTGAATGAGAACTTCTTGTACTTTCAACATTCCACCCCCTAATTCGTAAGATACTATATATTCATAAATTTAATAGTACAAATAATAATTCTTTAATGAAATATAAAAGAAGTAATTACTATCACAAGATACGTTAATAACTACTTCTAATACTAGTACAATTAAAGCCGGTTATACCGACCAAGTTTTCGGTTTAAGTCATTTGTTAGGATTCCGTTTTGCACCAAGGCTTCGTGATTTAGCTGATGCCAAACTATATACAATTCAAAAGCCAAGTGATTTTCCTAAAATAGAAAGTTTACTTCGAGGGCGAATTAACACAAAGATTATTCATGAGAACTTTGATAACGTTTTGCGTTTGGCTCATTCTATACGAGAAGGAAAAGTGTCGGGATCACTTATTATGGGGAAACTAGGCTCATATGCAAGGCAAAATAAGTTGGCTACTGCATTGCGAGAAATGGGAAGGATTGAAAAAACCGTTTTTATCTTAGATTACATATCTAATGGAGCATTACGAAGGCGTATTCAACGTGGATTAAACAAAGGGGAAGCCATGAATGGCTTAGCAAGAGCATTATTTTTTGGAAAAAGAGGTGAGTTGCGGGAAAGAGGATTGCAAGATCAGCTTCAACGTGCAAGTGCTTTAAACATAATAATTAACGCAATTAGCGTATGGAATACGGTATATTTAACTGAAGCCACAAAACTGTTGAATAAAAAAGGGAATTTACGAGAGGACTTATTAAAACATATTTCACCACTAGGATGGGAACATATCAATTTTCTTGGTGAATACACCTTTGATACGAAGAAAATAGCAGATCTACATTCGTTGCGCCCTCTTATTCAATAAAAATAATCAGCCGAAATTTTCCTTAGCGTAGGAAACTTCGGCTTTTTCTATATTGAATTTTGCTTAGCGTATGTTTTGCGCTTTTTGTTGGTAGAATTTCATTTTAATGTAAGATGTTAGGAATAAATAACACCACAATTCGAGAAAAGGAATTTTAATAATTTTAGGTGCAACAAATCGTCCATTAGTTCGTTAATCAAGCGAGAGGATGTTTCTTGAATGAATATTGATGAATTATATACTGAATATTTCAATGACATTTATAGGTTTGGAGAGTGTAAAATATTTTGTGTAAATAGAAATGCACTAAATAATGTTCATAGAAAAAGGAAGACCCTTTCTGTAGAATAAAGTTAGCCAACCAACTCACAGAAAAGAGGTCTTCCCTATGAATCATC
>NZ_WKJG01000091.1 GCF_027853235.1 Aliibacillus thermotolerans | reverse complement strand
AAATCGTTTTTTATCTCGAGTTTCCATAATCTGTTTATCCATCTCTTCTAGAATGTCTTTCATTACCCGTGAAAAAGTTTTCTGTAGTTGGCGCCAGAGAAGCTCCTCCAACTGTTTTAAATGAGGGAATTCTATGATATTCTTATTCATAAGGGTTCACTCCTTTGGGTTATTTGTTCGTACATTTAATTTTATCAAGGAGTGACCCTTTTTTCATGCCTTTTACATGGTAGCTAGCGCGCTAACGCTTGCTTCCCCCTCATTTTGGAAAGGGTTCATTGACCCTTTCCAAAATGAGGGGGATATTTTTTGCCCACAATAATTTTACTCTTACTCATCTCCCACCTACTGCCCTGCACATTCCTTGAGGATGGGAGACTTCTGTCGGAAAAAGTTAAAATATTTCTCCCTCACTAGTTTCGGATTGCAAATAGTATAGTAAGGAAATGAACCTTCCTTCACATCCCCTTTTACAAATCCCCCATTAATAGGACTTTCAATCTTTTTCCTGCCAAAACTATATACCTCTGATAACTAAGAGTCGAAGGATACGCATGATTATACGGCTTTTTTCATATGTAAAATATAATGAAAAAAACTCCTCCGTTTACTCTTAAACCAAATGAGTATTTATTTACCATTTGCAACCAATGCTTCTCAGTCAACGTCAAATGAAATAAGAAGGAGGTGGATTGCATATGAAAACTTTTCTTTCCTTTATATTTTTTACAGTAGCAATCCTTTCTGCTTGTGGGACACAGCCAGAAGAACCGGAGCAAAGAGGCGAAAGTGTTGACTCAATGATGACAGGATATGTGATGGAAAAAGAGGATAATCGTATTCTTGTCGTGGACTCGGAAGCACAGGATTTTAACGAGACAGGTGGCAGCGATGAATTTTACAATGCGATCTGGTTTTCAAATGTACCTGAAGAGGTAGAACTCGGGGATAAGGTGCGTGTGTGGTTTGATATCACTCTCGAATCATACCCCGGACAATCCGAGGCTAACAACATTGAGATCATTCCGAGTGAAACACCTGAAGGAGCAAGTTTAACAGAATCAGAGGCGTTACAACGAGCTTTAGTTACTCATGAAACAGAAGGTGTCTTTGCCGTTACGGTAATTGAGTTTGATCAAGAATCAAGTACTTGGCACATTGAACTGAAAAATACGATGAATGAAAACGTAGTTGAAATGACGGTAGAAGATGGAGCGGAGGAAGCGGTTCTCGAACGAGCGGAAAAAGTTGTCACTGCACTTCACAATGAAGACTTTGCCACACTTGCTTCTATCGTTCATCCGGAAAAAGGCGTTCGTTTTTCCCCATATGCACACGTGCTACCGGAAGAGCATATCTCTTTCACCAGTGACCAAGTGCGCAGTTTCATGGAAGATGAAAACTCCTATATATGGGGTTCCAAGGATGGTAAAGGAACGCCAATTGAATTAACTCCGTCTGCATACTATGAAGACTATTTGTATATAAAAAAATTTGCCGAAGTAGATGGATCGTTCGTCACAGAATTGAAAGAGCGGGGAAATACATTACACAATGCAGATGAAATATACCCAGAAGCACAATTTGTGGAATACTATGTCCCTGCAAGTGATGAGATTGGGATGGACTGGGCCAGCTTAATACTCGCTTTTGAGGAAGTAGATGGAATGTGGTATGTGGTCGGTATTATTATCGATCGCTGGACGATTTAATCTGATTCAAATGGAATGTTGTCTTGTTTTTTCGTAATCCTATTATCACGGAACAACCTCATAGTTAGTTTTAATCGAGTAGGAGGAGGCGATTAACCTCCGTCCTCTCACACCACCGTACGTACGGTTCCGTATACGGCGGTTCAATTAAGATTTGTAACGCAAGAATTCATAACGTTTTTGTAGACTTCTAAGCCCCTGGTGACTCCAATATGAGTTGC
>NZ_WKJG01000090.1 GCF_027853235.1 Aliibacillus thermotolerans | reverse complement strand
GTTTGGATAAGTCCTCGACCGATTAGTATCTGTCAGCTTCACGTGTCACCACGCTTCCACCTCAGACCTATCTACCTCGTCATCTTCAAGGGGTCTTACTCTGACAAGATGTCAGATGGGAAATCTCATCTTGAGGGGGGCTTCATGCTTAGATGCTTTCAGCACTTATCCCTTCCACACGTAGCTACCCAGCGGTGCTCCTGGCGGAACAACTGGTACACCAGCGGTGTGTCCATCCCGGTCCTCTCGTACTAAGGACAGCTCCTCTCAAATTTCCAACGCCCACGACGGATAGGGACCGAACTGTCTCACGACGTTCTGAACCCAGCTCGCGTACCGCTTTAATGGGCGAACAGCCCAACCCTTGGGACCTACTCCAGCCCCAGGATGCGATGAGCCGACATCGAGGTGCCAAACCTCCCCGTCGATGTGAACTCTTGGGGGAGATAAGCCTGTTATCCCCAGGGTAGCTTTTATCCGTTGAGCGACGGCCCTTCCATGCGGAACCGCCGGATCACTAAGCCCGACTTTCGTCCCTGCTCGACTTGTAGGTCTCGCAGTCAAGCTCCCTTTTGCCTTTGCACTCTGCGAATGATTTCCAACCATTCTGAGGGAACCTTTGGGCGCCTCCGTTACTGTTTAGGAGGCGACCGCCCCAGTCAAACTGCCCGTCTGACACTGTCCCTGAACCGGGTCACGGTTCGAGGTTAGAATGTCAGCACAGCGAGGGTAGTATCCCACCGACGCCTCCACCGAACCTAGCGGTCCGGTTTCCAAGGCTCCTACCTATCCTGTACAAGCTGTACCGACATCCAATATCAAACTACAGTAAAGCTCCATGGGGTCTTTCCGTCCTGTCGCGGGTAACCTGCATCTTCACAGGTATTATAATTTCACCGGGTCTCTCGTTGAGACAGTGCCCAAGTCGTTGCACCTTTCGTGCGGGTCGGAACTTACCCGACAAGGAATTTCGCTACCTTAGGACCGTTATAGTTACGGCCGCCGTTTACTGGGGCTTCAGTTCTGCGCTTCGCGTAAACGCTAACGCTTCCCCTTAACCTTCCAGCACCGGGCAGGTGTCAGCCCCTATACTTCGCCTTGCGGCTTCGCAGAGACCTGTGTTTTTGATAAACAGTCGCTTGGGCCTATTCACTGCGGCTTGATCAGGCATACACCCGATCAAGCACCCCTTCTCCCAAAGTTACGGGGTCATTTTGCCGAGTTCCTTAACGAGAGTTCTCCCGAGCGTCTTAGAATTCTCATCCCACCTACCTGTGTCGGTTTACGGTACGGGCACCACTTCCCTCGCTAGAGGCTTTTCTTGGCAGTGTAGGATCGGGAACTTCGGTACTATCTTTCCCTCGCCATCACCGCTTGGCATGGTTGATGGACGGATTTGCCTATCCATCTGCCTCACGGCTTGGACGCGCATTTCCAACCGCGCGCTTGCCCTACCTTCCTGCGTCCCCCCATCGCTCAAACGGGAAGGAGGTGGTACAGGAATTTCAACCTGTTTTCCATCGCCTACGCCTTTCGGCCTCGGCTTAGGTCCCGACTTACCCTGAGCGGACGAACCTTCCTCAGGAAACCTTAGGTTTTCGACGGAAGGGATTCTCACCCTTCTTTTCGTTACTCATACCGGCATTCTCACTTCAAAGCGCTCCACCGCTCCTCACGGTACGGCTTCAACGCCCTTTGAACGCTCCCCTACCATGCACACCATATGGTGTGCACCCGCAGCTTCGGTGATACGTTTAGCCCCGGTACATTTTCGGCGCAGAGTCACTCGACTAGTGAGCTATTACGCACTCTTTCAATGATGGCTGCTTCTAAGCCAACATCCTAGTTGTCTAAGCAACTCCACATCCTTTTCCACTTAACGTATACTTTGGGACCTTAGCTGGCGGTCTGGGTTGTTTCCCTCTTGACTACGGATCTTAGCACTCGTAGTCTGACTCCCGG
>NZ_WKJG01000089.1 GCF_027853235.1 Aliibacillus thermotolerans | reverse complement strand
GATGAATTGTGAGAAGTCAGCAGACGCCATAGTAGTTTGAATCAAACGAAGGGCTGAACAACCTTAAATCTTGAAGAACAAGGAGGTGCAGACATCGCCGCCTAAACGCAGCCAATCATCGTGGCATTTGCCGTAGAGATGACTGCCTATGGAGAGATACGTTGGAAACGGAAGGGTACATAGGAGAGCGTAGGGATGTCGCATGGATATGGAGAAACAAGATGGTATCAACTTAATCGAGAAAGTCATCTCGGATAATAATCTTTGGACAGCATATGAGAAAGTCTATGCCAATAAAGGAGTTCCGGGAGTCGATGGACTAACGGTTTATGAACTGAAAAGTCACATGACGAAGCATTATGAACCGTTAAAACGGAAACTAAGGGATGGAACGTATCAACCACAACCCGTCAAACGGGTGGCCATTCCAAAACCTGATGGGTCAAAAAGATACTTGGGAATCCCTAGTGTCTTAGACAGAGTGGTGCAACAAGCCATTCTTCAAGTCATTGATCCGATTATCGACCCACATTTCTCGGACAACAGCTTTGGTTTCCGTAAAGGAAGAAACGCACACCAAGCGATAGAGAAAGCCAAAGAATATTACCGGGATGGCTACCGAGTCGTTGTAGATTGTGATTTGAAAAGTTACTTTGACACGATACACCACCAGAGAATGCGAGCATACCTTGAATATTTCATTTCAGATAAAATTGTTTTGAAACTGATATGGAAATTCTTACGCTCCGGTATACTTGACAAAGACATCTATATTGAAACGACAAAAGGAACACCTCAGGGAGGTCCACTGTCTCCGCTCTTAGTGTTTTTTGCAATAGAAAAGTGCAGAAAAATGCAATTAAAAATACAGAGATTTGCCACCCTTTAATTCCTTTTTGACAATGCGTTTGACAGTCTATAGCTTTCACCCTGGAATGAGATGATGTGTGCGTGATGAATTAGCCTGTCCACTAATGCTGCTGTTAATCGAGAATCAGTAAAGATTCGATTCCACTGACTAAATTCTAAGTTCGATGTAATAATTATGCTTTTTTGTTCATAAAACTCCGATATAATTTGGAATAATAATTCCGCCCCTTCTTTACTAAATGGTAAGTAGCCCATTTCATCTAAAATAACTAAATCTACTTTCTCCATACGTTTTCTAAATGTTGATAATCGATTCAATCGTAATGCATGTTCTAACTCTTCAACTAAATGGGCAACACGATAAAATCGTACTTCATAACCTTGTTCACAAGCCTTTCTTCCTAGTCCCGTTGCTAAATGTGTTTTTCCCGTCCCAGGTGATCCGACTAAAACTACGTTTTCTCGGTTTTTAATAAAATTCAGACTACACAATGCCTCTTTGGTTAAATGATGAGGGAACCGAATTTGTTCATTCCACTCATAATCTTGTAAACTCTTCTTATCCAAGAACTTAGCCTTTTTTATCAAGCGAGTCGTTCTTGCTTGTTCTCTTAATTTAATTTCCTCTTGAAGAAGCTCATACAAGAATTGTTCAGGTGTATCAAATGATATTTGCTCATATACATCGGCAACATAAGCTAATCTCAATGATTTGCATAGTTCCTTGATATCCTGTTTCATCGAATTGCCCCCTCTCTAGGTGCCAATGAATCATACTTATTCCAATCTACTTCATAAGGATTACTTTCACTAGCTAATTTGTCCTGTGCTATTAATTCATAAAATTCTTCATTAATCCTCTTCAAATCATAAGAAACTAATAAACTAGCTAGGCTTTCTAACCGTTTTCGACGAATGTTTAAATTATCTACTAACAGAAATTCTTTAATTCTACCTGGCAAATACTTGTTATAACGCGAATATTCAACAACCCTGGGCTTCTGAATCCATGTTTTAATTATAGAAAGCCATGGTAATGCTTTTCGCTTTTTCATATATGGACGATAATCATCTAATAAAATCTCTCCGTTAGGTGAAACAACCTTTAGCTGGTCCCAGGTTAATATCAATTGTAACTGACTATAATTTCCGCCTCTCGGTACATGAACTAACATCTGATCAACCTTCACTTCGTTGTATTTATTCACTTTGAACAGTTGCTCTTTAAATACAGGATAAGTTTTTTCTGGTAATGCTAGAAGATATTTCTTTTCTTCCTGCCATAAGTCTTCAATACGCACATTTTTGGAATAATGGATTCTATTACGATCCGCCTCTAATTTAAGAAATATTTGATCGGTTAAATCTTCATAACTATTCATAATCGGTGCTGTAGTAAAGAAGTTATAGCGTACATATCCAACTTTGTTTTCCACATTACCTTTTTCATGTCCACTTCGTGGATTACATACCTGTACATCGAAACCATAATAGTTTTGAAATTGAATGAATTCATCCGTTAATTGAGCCTCTTCCATTTTTGATCTTGTTTTTTTCACCGCTGGAGTTAAATTATCAATTCTTATCT
>NZ_WKJG01000088.1 GCF_027853235.1 Aliibacillus thermotolerans | reverse complement strand
AAGGACAAGCAGCTACCGCTGTGGCTCTGTGTTTAACCTAGAGATAGAAGTTTTATCAACTAAAATAAGCAGGCTAACTTTTCTACCGGAAATAGGGTTATTTACACAAAATTATTGACACACCCTAGGTTTGTTTTTTCGTTAACGAAAAATAAATCTTTAACAGAGGATATTGTTCAAGAAACATTTACACGTGCTTATTTGAATTTGGACAGTTTTAGGAATCAGCCTAATAAAGCATGGCTTTTCACTGTTTCTCGCAATATTTTTTATTACCACTTAAGGAAAAATAAAAGAATTGCCGATATTGAACATGATTTTTCAACTATCCCAGATACAGGTGAATCTCCTGAAGGAAAACTTTTCGAAAAAGAAAACGTTCAAAAAATACGCGAGGAAATCATGAATCTGAGAGGAAATTATCGAGACGCTATTATTTGTTTTTATGTGAGGGATCTTACCTATAAAGAGGCAGCCGAAGAAATGAATGTGACTGAATCAAATTTCAAAAGCATTTTATTTCGTGCAAAACAAAGTCTAAAACGTTCTTTGAAAAGAAAGGGTGAATCATTTGAATAGCGAAGAGTTCAAAGCAAAATTTAAAAAATATCGAATGGGGATGTTAACCGTTGAAGAGGAAGAGCAGTTTGAAGATGAATTAGAAAAACTTGATGAATACCAAGCTTTCCTAGAAGTAGAAACAGCTGGGATATCAAGTGGGGATGAATATAGCCTAGAAACTGAAAGGAAAATCCTAAGACGTAGCCAATTGTCTGCATATTTTCGGATGGGATTGATTTCCATAGTGGTATCTCTTCTCCTTCTTCCAACCCTGAATTTATTCGCAATGGCTTTCGACATTTTTCCGTAAAGTAATTCTCCTACGGGAAAGTGTCAACAATTGCCTTTTATACAAGGAGATGAACTTATGAAAATAACAAACCGAAAGTTAGATATGAGCAGTATCGTTCATGGTCTGGCTTACACCTTAATTATTATTAACCTGTTTTTTATGAATTTAAATGTCTTAATAGGAAAACCAATTTATTTTATGACGAATATTTCTTTAAGCTTACTTGCAATTCTATTTGGTGTTATCGTCTTATATATGAGAAAAGGAATAGATAGCACCCCAGTAATAGGTATTCTCATCAATGTATATTCAATCGTTATTGTAGTTGGCACACTATTCTTTTATGAAAGTTGATATTGGGGGAGATAAAATGTTTTTAAACAAACCATATGGATATTGGTCTGTATTATTAAGTATAGTAGGTTCTTTGTTTTTAGTTACACCTTATTTCATTTCACCAAGTGACCCGCAAGGAATGATTGTAATAAGCATGAAGATAATGTTGGTTGTAGCCATTATTTTGTTAACTTTGGGGATTGTGGCAAGTATCTTAGCTATTAAAAAGAAAGAGGTTGGCGTAAAAAAGTACTTCGGTATATTGCTCCCTATACTCATCATTCTATTTGTAATTTTGATTCCTATCCTCATGGGAATAGGCTTCATGCTTAACGATAATCCATAAAATCAAAAGGTAGAGCATCGCGCTCTACCTTTTCCTTAACATCCAAAATACAACCTTTTGGCTTGGAATGCTACAACTACTCTATCACTACCAGCGTTGTCAGTTCCACGAGCACAATTAATTAGTGTTTGGTCACAAGAACAACGGGCTGGATAGGATGAATTATTCACATAACAGCAGTCGTGCGATTTACAGCAACGATCTAATGCGTTTACCGGTGTAGGTGTGCTACCACAGCCATTACCACAATTTGCTCCACACCATTTGTACGTTACAATTGGATTCCATGGCAAGCCACCGTATCTAAATTTACAGCACGTCCCTAATCCGTCCCAATTGAAACATGGAACGGGTGAAGCCATGAGAGAGATTCCATCAGTGATTACAAAACAAGGAAATAGCTGAATTAATAGGCAGTTCGCCGCAAAATGTATCTAAACTACACAAAAGAGCGTTACAAAAACTGAAAGACCATCTTCAAAAGGAGTGGAGTAATTATGATGACAACTGAAGTAGCAATAAAACAATTGTATCCAAAAATAAAAAAGTCACTATATTCTACCAGCCCTCAAAATCGTGAAGATTTAGAACAAGAATTAAAAATGAAAATAACCGAGTGTTTCCATAATAATGTTTTTGAATATACCCCAGGATTTTGGGAGTTTTCCGAGCGATTTGATTAGAGCTAAAGGTTCTGGAAGGACTGTCTCAAACAGTCCTTCTGCAAAGGCAGCAAGTTTCATTAGCGTAGGAAATATCGGCTTTCTTTATGTCGAATTTTGCTTAGCGTATGTTTTCCGCGTTTTGTTGGTAGGACCCCTCATACATCATTCCTTTCCTTTTATATTCTTTTTGTTGAGGTAATTGATCTTCATCGGCATACTTCTTAGCAGTTCTCCAATTAATCTTCATTACTCTTTGTATTTCAGAGATTGATAGTCCCTT
>NZ_WKJG01000087.1 GCF_027853235.1 Aliibacillus thermotolerans | reverse complement strand
TCTCAAAGGGAAAGCGAATATTCCTGTATATCAAGCGCTCAAAGGATTGAGAGGCTTTTAAAAAGAGATTAATAGCACGTCAAAGGAGTACCCAGCAAGAGTGAATCCGCTTACAATTATTGGGGTTCACAAAAAGTTGCCCACAAATGGTTGACTCAGACGAACTAGTCATCTCATTTGATTGATAGACTAAAAAGCGAGATAATAATGAGAACAATAAAGTTCGAGGAGGAATTTGTGTGAAAATTGAAGTGTGGTCGGACATTGTTTGTCCTTTTTGTTATATCGGGAAGAGAAGGTTAGATCAGGCACTGGAGAAGTGGGAAAATAAAGAAGAAGTAGAAGTAGAATTTAAAAGTTTTCAATTAGATCCGAACGCGACAAGAGGAGAACGAGGAAGCATTCATCAACAATTAGCAACAAAATATAACATGCCTGTTGCTCAAGCGAAAGGGATGAATAGCCAAGTAGCGGAACAAGCGAAACAAGTTGGCTTGGATTATGATTTTGATCAAGTGATTCCTGCGAATACGGCGGCTTCTCACCAGTTGAGCCAGTACGCGAAAACAGAAGGTAAAATGGTTGAAGTGATGGAACTGTTAATGAAAGCGTACTTTATTGAAGGAAAAGATGTGAGTGACACGGATACGTTAGTGGAGATTGGAAAAGAAGCAGGACTTGATCCAAAGAAAGTAAGGAAAGCATTAGAAAGTGATGCGTACAAATCAGACGTGGTGCGTGATCAGCAGGATGGCAGTACCATTGGTGTTCAAGGCGTTCCATTTTTTCTATTTAATAGAAAATTTGCCGTCTCCGGTGCACAACCTGAAGAAGCATTTTTACAAGCGTTAGATAAAGCAGTAAGTGAATCATAATAAAAGAGCAATTTATTTTCGATTATTATAGGCACCTTTCACTGTTGTCCGACGTAGGATAGCTTCTGAACACAGAATGAAAGGGGCAAATAATTATGTACTACGGACACCCATATTGGTATGCAGTACATCCATATTACATGTATCCTCAGGTGGCAGATAACCGTTTTATTTATCCAAACGATCAGGAAGCGTTCCGAGATGGTGATGAATTTGATGAGGATATGGAACGCAGAGATTACGGAAGAAGACCTTACGTGGTAAATATTGAAAGAGCGACAAGAAGAAACAATGCCTATCGATCCGCGTTGTGGACGGGAAGACATTTACAAGTAACGTTAATGAGTCTGAGAAGCAGGGAGGAAATTGGCTTTGAAAGGCATCCTCAAACAGATCAATTGATAAAAATTGAACAAGGAAGAGGATTGATTCAAATCGGTGACAGCAGGCAACGGCTAGAAGTGGAGCAGCAAGTTCGTCAGGGAGACGCAATCATGATACCAGCTGGAAAATGGCACAATTTGACGAATATCGGACGGGAATCATTGAAATTGTATTCTATCTATGCCCCGCCAGAACATCCATTTGGCACGGTTCAGCAAACGAAACAAAATGCAGGTAATCATCATCACCCACCTTATCACCATCGAGAAGATGAAGAGGAGTTAGAATAGCTTTTTAAATAGATTTAATACGGCCAATGATGAAGGAGAAGATTCTTCCTTTGGCCGTGGCTTATTATTAACCAAGTAGGAGTTTCTGAAACCCTAAAATAAGGACTTGACCGATTTTTTATCCATAGAGAGGCTTCCTTCTCACACTCTCGTACACTTTTAGACTGACACCTTTTGTGGAAATGTCTTACTCTCGCGTAGTCGAGCACTTTCAGAACCGATTCATCTGTGGAAGTGTGTGACCTTTGCTTAGTGGAGCACTTCTGGCTCGAAATTATCCGTGGAAATGTTTCATCTTTGCTCAGTCAGGCGCTTCCGGCTTTTCCTTGCCTCTACCTTGGATACCAGGACTATTATGTTATTCAGAAAATATACCCTGGAGGTATTAGGTTGAAAAAAGAAAGCAGAAAAATTCAAAGCGCGCGGCACATAGAACAACATGAAAATATCTTTGCATGCCCAATTTGCCAAAAAGATATGCGTGTTACGGGGTTAAAAAGTATCCGTTGTGAGAAAGGCCATACCTTTGATTTTGCGAAACAAGGGTACGTAAATTTTTTAAACCAACCAATACATACAAAATATGGGAAGGATTTTTTTGAAGTTAGAAAAATATTACTTTCAGAAAGCGGTTTTTACACACCTCTTCAACATGCATTGTCAGAAATTGTCGCGGATATTACCCTTGGGAAAGAAGAGGAGATATCCATTTTGGACACTGGATGTGGGGAAGGGACGTACCTGCACCATATTACTAATCATTTACGCAGAAGTTGTGCCAAAAAAGTGGTTGGGGTAGGAGTGGATATTTCAAAAGAAGGCATTATTGCCGCCGCAAGAAACTATGACCAACATATTTGGACAGTAGCAGATCTAGCCAACATGCCTTTTCATGATAAACAGTTTACAATGATTTTAAGCATCTTTTCTCCATCTAATTATGAAGAATTCCTCCGTTTGTTGAAACAGGATGGCGTTGTTATAAAAGTCGTGCCAGAAAAAAATTATTTGAAAGAATTACGTACTTACTCAACTTTCGCACACAGAAATATTTAAGCATTGCTTGATATAATTAGGTATAGTGGCCAACCATTTATTCATTTGATTTTTAAAGATGTCCATGTTCAAAGAAACCTCGGCTTCCGCCAAAGTTT
>NZ_WKJG01000086.1 GCF_027853235.1 Aliibacillus thermotolerans | reverse complement strand
TCCAATATTTAATTCGGAAAATCCTTGTTTAATTTCTTTTGGTAATTGCGCAAAGTAGTCTTTATTCGTTATCATAGTGGTGACACCTTTCTTTTGGATTTGGTTTCGTCACCAATATTTTACCAAATGAATAGGTGTCTTTCTTTATGTTTTAAAAAATGTCAAATGATAATTTTGTACTTCCCAAAACCATTTACATCAAGCATTTAAACAAGATTTTGGACTGCGAAAGCTGAGTTATTACTATAAGGTAGTTTAAAATTTTGAACAATAATAAGCGCTTATCTGTAAATCTTTTGAATGGATCCAGATATTACTCGGTAACTTCTACGTAGGGTTTGTAAAGTAATATCTCTCTTTTATCATTATTTTCTCGTTTGATTTTTGAAAAAGTACGTTCTTTTTGAGTTAATTGCTTTTGGATAACAAGGTAAAATACTTTATTACGATCATTACCATGCACCTTTGTAACCGTCAAGTAAAAAGATACAGTTTTCGATAATTAATTTGAAGCAGTTTTTGCTCCAAAGATAGAAGTTCTATGTTTCATGCGATAACTGTCTCCATTTGTGTTTTGCAAGCAAAAAGTTTAGAAGATTGCAACGAAAAGTTTAGAACTTTGCCAGCCCATATTTGCATTGATATTATCGATTAGATAGAGCGTGTTTTACACGGTAACTATCTCCGGTGAAACTTAAAATGTGTGCGTGATGGATCACTCGATCCACTAAGGCAGCTGTAAGACGTGCGTCCGCAAATATCTTATTCCACTGACTAAACTCTAAATTGGACGTAATGACAAGGCTTTTCTGTTCATACCAGTCGGAAATTAATTGAAATAGTAATTCAGCTCCATCCTTGCTGAATGGCACGTAGCCCATTTCATCGAGAATAATCATATCGACTTTATTAAATCGATTACGAAACTGTTGAAATCGACCTTCGGCCCATGATTTTTCCAATAACTCTATTAAATCAGCGACCCGGTAGAAACGGACCTCATATCCGTTTCTACAAGCTTTTCGGCCCAATGCTGTCGCCAGATGCGACTTTCCAGTTCCCGGTGCCCCTGATAAAATTACATTCTCTTTCCTCTTGATAAATGAGAGGGACTCAAGGCTATCTCTGTCGAGATTTGCTGGGAAATGAATATGGTCGCCCCATTGATAATCTTCTAGTTCCTTTTCATTCATAAATTTTGCTTTTTTAATTAAACGTTCTCCTTTGGCGATTTCCCTTAACTCAATTTCCTGTTGTAATAAATCCATTAAATATTGTTGTGGGTTCTCGAAGGGAATCTTCTCATACAGGTCCGCAACGTATGCTAAACGAAGTGATTTACATTTTTCTCTAATCACATCAGTCATGTTATACCTCCTCCCTTAACAGTAGGCTGGAGGGAATCATAAATACTCCAATCTACATCGTAAGGGTGGTTCGTAGTATCATCCAAACTCGCATCAAACTGATTTTCTTGTGGTAATAATTCATAGAATTGTTCATCTATTTCTTGCATATCATGATTGATCATTAAACTTAGTAACCACTCTATACGCTCTTTTCTTAATTTCATGGATTCGATATTTAAGTAATGAGCTATTCTTCCAGGCAGGTAAGGATAATACCTGGAATACACAATGGAACGTGGCTTGCGTCTCCAATTTTGTAATATGGATTGCCAAGGTATTTCTCTCGCTTGATTCATATATGGTCTAGGTTCTTTACAAAGCAGCTCTCCGTTAGGAGAAACAACTTTATAATGATCCCAGTACTGAATTAAATGTAACTTACTGTAATGTAACTTTGAGGCACGTGTATTAACGCTCCGTCAATCCGCACTTCTCCATATTTATTAGCGGTTACCATTGATTGTTTAAATACCGGATAATCTGCTTCAGGCAAAGCCAAACCGTATTTCTTCTCTTCCTCTAATAAATCTGCAATAACGACACCTTTTTTATAATGCAAACGTTGATGATCATCTTTACATTTCTCGAATAATAATTCACGTAAGTGCGCTAAATTCTTAATAACTGGAGATGGAGTGAAAAAATTATAACGCACATACCCAACCTTATTTTCCACATGTCCCTTTTCGTTCCCTTTTCTTGGATTACAAGCCTGCGCTTCAAATCCATAATGACTCGCAAAACGTTGAAAAGCGTCAGTGAAAATTGTTTCCTGACCACGGCTCCTTGCCTTAACCACGGCCGCCGAGAGATTATCCAAACGAAGCTTTCTCGGGACAAATTCTGCTTGTTTAAAAAGTACTTTGAGCCCTTCCAGAAAACACTCCTGGTTTTCAGAAGGTAAGGGAACGGCAAGTCCACCGTTACTATATGGAAAACTCATGATTAAGCAATGAATATCTTTCACTTTCCCATCCTCGACAGCTTCCGTAATACCAAAGTCTACTTGAGCTTCAGCGGGAGGATGAGTCAGTCTTTCATATTCCTCTTTCATTTCATCAGCTTCGTCTAATGTTTTATCCTTCCACTCCTTGATAAAGTTACATACGGTGCGATAAGAACCCGGAAAACCCAATTCCTGTAACTGCTCAAATATTTTCGTGTTTTTTCTTCTTAATTTCTTTTTGAGTGCATAATCTTCCAATAACCAATCAATGACAATTTCTCCCCACTTTTCCTCATACATCATTCCTTTCTTGACAGGTATTTTTTCTTCAGGTAACTGATCGTTGTCTGCATATTTCTTCACCGTTGACCAACAAAATCCAGTTCTTCTTGAAATTTCATTGAT
>NZ_WKJG01000085.1 GCF_027853235.1 Aliibacillus thermotolerans | reverse complement strand
CACCCTGTTAGAATATTCTGTGATTATCCTTTTATAAGGTGGAAGTGCTGTTAGGTGTAAAACAGTGTCTATGAAATTTTGAGAATAAGCGAGCATTTGGAAGATATTCTTACTTTATTGAGGGAGGTCTTTAATACAATTATAAAAGAAGACCTTTTGTTTTGACACAAATCTTTTACATAAAATCATAGCCTTATTCAATACTGTACAGGGGTATAGTATGATATAGTATGGATAGAAGGATGAATAATACAGAAAATAATAGGAAATTCATCTAAATATCCATACCAAAGGAGGAGTAATAATGAATAACAATGGAAATGAAGAGAATCAACACAACCACAATAGGCATAGAGAACATGACCATCATAATCACAAACAACATGAGAAACAAGAACATCGCAGTCATCAACATCACAATCATGAACATGAAGATATGCATGGTCATCACAAACATGGATATGAAGAACACAAAAATCACGACCACAGTCATGGACATAGTGGGCATCATGGTGGACATGGTGGACATGGTGGACATCACGAACATATGGTAGAAGATTTTAAGAAACGTTTTTGGATATCCCTAGTTTTATCAATTCCTATTTTATACTTGTCTCCAATGATTCAAATGCTGATTGGATATGAAGTAAATTTCACAGGTGATACCCTTTTACTTTTCTTGCTTTCCACGATTGTCTTTTTCTATGGTGGAAAACCATTTTTACTTGGTGCATGGGATGAGTTAAAAGAGAAATCGCCTGCAATGATGATGTTAATTTCTTTAGCTATCATCGCCGCTTATGTATATAGCACACTGACAGCATTCTTTATCGAAGGCAGCGACTTCTTCTTTGAATTAGCTACTCTTATTGTAATTATGTTGTTAGGACATTGGATAGAAATGAAATCCCTGATGGGTGCTTCAAAGGCACTGGAAGAGCTAATCAAGTTAATGCCAAAAGAAGCCCATAAACTGGACAAATCCGGAAATATTGTTGAGGTAACAGTCGAAGATTTACAACCGGGTGACCTGATTTTAGTTAAATCGGGTGAAAAGATTCCAATTGATGGTGAAATTTACGAAGGAGAATCTACCGTCGATGAGTCTATGCTTACAGGAGAATCTGTCCCTGTTGAAAAAGGACCCGGAATGGAAGCGATAGGTGGTTCCGTCAATGGTGATGGTGTATTAAAAGTTAAGGTAAGTAAAACAGGAAATGACACCTACCTATCCCAAGTTATTAAATTGGTAAGCGATGCAGAAAAATCAAAATCAAAGGCCCAAGGCTTTGCGGATATTGCTGCTAAATGGTTATTCTACGTTGCAGTAGTAGTAGGGATTATAACCTTTGCGGTCTGGTTAACTAACGGAGACTTGGATTTTGCTCTAGAACGAATGGTAACCGTTTTGATCATTGCTTGTCCACACGCACTTGGCTTGGCAACACCACTTGTAACATCTAGATCTACTTCCATTGCAGCCAAAAATGGTTTGTTAATTCGAAATCGTATAGCGTTTGAAAGTGCGTATAAATTGGACCGCGTGGTGTTTGACAAAACAGGAACCCTTACGGAAGGAAACTTCGGTGTAACAGATATTCATCCAAGCGAGGGAGTTAGTGAAGAAGAATTATTGAAGTTGGCTTATTCTGTTGAATTACAATCAGAACATCCAATAGCTAATGGAATTGTGAAAGAAGGAAAAGAGCGTAATTTACAGGCCTATGACATTAAGGATTACCGAAATCTAACTGGTAAGGGATTAGTTGCGAAAATAGGTGAAGCTGAAATTGCTGTTGTAAGTCCCGGAACAATGAGAGAAAATAAAATTCCATTCGATGAAAAAACCTATGATCAACTGGCTTTACAAGGAAAAACGGTTGTATTTGTACTTAAAGATAATGTCTTACAAGGGATGATAGCACTAGCTGATATCATCCGGGAATCTTCCTACAAAGTCATTAAAGAATTAAATGATCGTGGTATTGAAACGATTATGATGACTGGAGACAATAGCCGTGTAGCAAATTATGTAGGAGAAAAACTAGGGCTTTCCAAAGTCATTGCAGAAGTTCTTCCCCATGAAAAATCAAATAATGTAAAGGATTTAAAACAAAACGGGAAAAAGGTTGCGATGATTGGGGATGGAGTAAATGATGCCCCTGCCCTAGCGGAAGCTGATTTGGGAATTGCCATTGGTGCGGGTACAGATGTTGCGATTGAAACAGCCGATGTTGTACTAGTTAACAGTAATCCAGTGGATATTCTAAATATCATTAAATTGTCAAAGGCTAGTCGCAGAAAAATGTCCCAAAACTTAGCATGGGCTGCTGGGTATAACATCATTGCCATTCCTTTAGCTGCAGGTGTATTGTACAATGTTGGGTTTGTCATAACCCCTGCCGTCGGAGCCGCAGTTATGTCACTCAGTACCATTATTTGTGCAATAAACGCTCAATTATTAAAAATCGATTAATAGAAACAAATAGTTTATGTTTGGCTAAGCATGTATGGTATTGCTTAGCCTTTTATTTTTCTGTAGGTAAATTCTGTTCATAAATAGTACAAAGAATCTGCTTAATTTCTGCAAACTTGTAACGTAATCTAACAGTGTAACCGTCAAGTAAAAAGATACAGTTTTCGATAATTAATTTGAAGCAGTTTTTACTCCAAAGATAGAAGTTCTATGTTTCATGCGATAACTGTCTCCATTTAAATGGATAATTTCCGCTCTGTGCATAATCCTATCTAATATAGCGGTAGTAATTGCTGGATCGCCTAATAACTCACCCCA
>NZ_WKJG01000084.1 GCF_027853235.1 Aliibacillus thermotolerans | reverse complement strand
ATGTGATAATTGACGTTATAAACACAAGTTCTAGCATGAGTGATTTTAGATTTTTTATTCATACATATAGTATATATTTAAAGATACATATTATCAATATTAACAACTATTATCATAGTTACATATGATATGGGGTAACTCAAAGAAGGCAACGATTCATCTCCTCATTGAAATGAGGAGGATTCTCGTCGCTTTGTCCTAAATTTCGCCATTTATTTTCAAGCAAACATCTTTCCATTTTCGTATTGGCACATTTTGACAAGAGAAAACAATAACCGCGCTAAGAATGGGAATCGTAAGTGCACTTGGGTGATGATGTAGAGTGAATAGAACCTTTAGAACTTGTTTCTGATTTCACGGAATCGTTTTTCAAGGTACCACTTCTACATGTTTACTTGAAAGCACGCTATGGAACGTGCGGGATAAGATGGGAAGAAACAATTCATAGGGCAACGGGGCATGAAGGAGTGAAACATATCTGAATGGATAGGTGGGTTGAAACGACTTTTTCTCATTCTTAGATGAGAAAAAGTGTCGTATAACTGATTCATGGAACCTTTATTACGAAAAAATCTTGATCAAGAGGTTGCATGAAAGGGTGGAGTAGTGGATATAAGCTTTGAATTTGTGGTATGTATAAAATATTACTCGAGATATTTTGAGCTAAACTATGGCAAAAAAAGAGAAGGCACTCTATCCTAAATGTATGCCCATCACAGCAAATACACATAGAAAAGAGGCCTTCTCATGGAACAAATGATATCAAAAATACACGAAATAATAAAGCTGAATGCAAATTTAATTGAAGCAGAAGAAAGTATTCGCGTACTTATGTGTGATTTTTTCTCTGAGGTTTCATGTTTCCATGCGACCAATTATTATTTAAAATTGAAAAATAGTGGTCGTATGAACGAGTCATGGGACAGTTTAACATTGCTTACCACTGATTTAGTGTCCCATAGCATATAGAATTGGAATTAATTAGAGAATACATGCTTGTTTCTCTATTCATACGACTTATCACTGCTAAGAAAGGGCTAATAAGTGTCGCATGAGGGCTTCATACGACCAATTTTCTCATATATAACTCATTGAGTGGTCGCATGCCCCTCACGTCCTGCGCCTGTGGTTACTCGGCGCAAAAGAACACAAAGAAGTATTGCAGTCCAGATTTTGTGAGAAACGGCGATGCTAGCACGTCATGTGCGTCGCAGCGCTTGTCGCTCGTAATCAGTCGCCTCCGCTTTTCTTTGTCCAGCTCCAGCAACCAGGCGCTTGAGCGCTTCAGAACGGGGCAGAAGTCAAAAAACGACTTCTTGCCCCGTTCTTCCATCGCCTTCACGCCTAAGCGGTTGCCTCCGCTTTTCTTGTTACGTTGTGAATTTTTGTATGGTGTTTTTTAGTTGTTGGGCTTGGTTGGTTAGTTCTTTGGCGGTGGTGACTAAGGCGTTCATGACTTCGAATTGGGCATCGGTTGCGGTGGTGACTTCTACTGCTCCGGCGGAGGTTTGTTCAGCGATGGCGGCGACTTCTTGGGATTCATGGGAAGTTGCTTCGATCGCTTCCATTTGTTTGTCAATGAGTTTTGTAATGTCGTGCACGGCATCTGCTACTGTTTGAACGGTTTCTTCCATCATCGAAAAGGCTTCACTTGTTTCTGTGCCTTTTTTCGATTCCCGGCTGGCCACTTCTACTTGATTTTCAATTTTCGTTACGACGTTTTGTACTTCTAATTGAATGTTTTGTAATAGGTCACGGATGTTTTGTACGGCGGAGGCACTTTCGTCTGCTAGTTTACGCACTTCTTCCGCAACGACAGCAAAGCCTTTTCCTTGCTCTCCGGCGCGAGCGGCTTCAATGGACGCGTTTAAAGCAAGTAAGTTCGTTTGTTCGGCAATATCTCCGACTAAATCAATGACTTCTCCGATTTTGGCTGCTTGTTTGTCTAATTGTTCCACTGCAACCAGAGATTCTTGATTGTCTACTTCTAGTTCTTTGATTCCTCCAACAAGAGAGTGAATCACTTTTTTACTTTCTTCTAAAGTGGAAACCATATCCGTGACGGAGTCGTTGGAGTTGGTTGCTTTTCTTTGTACTTCTCCTGCAATGCGAGTGATGTCTTCCATAGATTCCGCTGTATTTTGAATCGCATTGGCCGATTGTTCCGCACCGGCAGAGATTTCGCCAACGGTTTCTGCGATGCTTTCGGCTTTGGCAGAAGCTTGTTCGGTTTTTTCGGTAATTTCATCTACTGTTTGGTTCGTTTGATTAAAATTGTTTTCAATGTCTTTTACCATGATGCGAAGGTTTTGCAGCATTTGGTTAAATGCAAGGGCAAGTCCTCGCAGTTCATCATCCGACTTCGTTACTTCAACATCTTCACGAATGTCTCCTTCAGCAGCTTTCTGAGCGGATCGTTCCAGGCGGCGCAGTGGTTTTGTAATTAACGGTGCGGAGAGAAATGCTAAAATGCCGCTCCATAACCAACCTAAGAACAGTGTAATGATAATAAACACATCTTCAGAAATTCCCCAAGATGGCGGGATATAGTCAGCTAGCACAAAGATGAAGAACGCGCTTGTTCCGTATGTAATAATGGAGACGGCACTAATGCCAGCGACTAATTTTTTTCGTAAACTAAACCGATATTTTTTTTCTCGCTCTTCCCTCATCGTTCCCTTTCCTCCCTCAATAAAGTAAGAATATCTTCCAAATGCTCGCTTATTCTCAAAATTTCATAGACACTGTTTTACACCTAACAGCACTTCCACCTTATAAAAGGATAATCACAGAATATTCTAACAGGG
>NZ_WKJG01000083.1 GCF_027853235.1 Aliibacillus thermotolerans | reverse complement strand
AGGAATTGGATGGATGGATACGTAGAAGACTGCGAATGTGTCAATGGAAAGCGTGGAAGAAACCGAAGACAAAGATACGTAACCTGATCAAGCTAGGCGTCCCACAATGGAAAGCCTATGAATGGGGGAATAGTCGAAAGGGTTATTGGCGTATCTCCAACAGTCCAATATTAGACAGAACCCTTGGCAACTCATATTGGAGTCACCAGGGGCTTAGAAGTCTACAAAAACGTTATGAATTCTTGCGTTACAAATCTTAATTGAACCGCCGTATACGGAACCGTACGTACGGTGATGTGAGAGGACGGAGGTTCATCGCCTCCTCCTACTCGATTCTATGTGATGAAAAATTGGTCTTATCACCGAGTCTTTGGTGAGCACCTTTCTTTTGATTACTGGGGTTTTGTCCCGTCCTCTTTCTGTTTTATTTTCGTTTCCGGCATTCGATTTCTACTGGTCACCAACTTATTGCTCTCTTGATATATTTGGATAATGTAAAGCCGCTTTTCCGAGCACTTTGGCAGCAATAAGCATCGCGCGCTCGTCTATATCAAATTTCGGATGGTGGTGGGGATATGCGACGTCCCAGGCTGGATTTTTTGCCCCGGTAAAGAAAAACGTCCCTTTAACATGTTGCAGGTAGTAGGCAAAGTCTTCTCCACCCATCATTGGCTCCATTTCTTCCGTTCGTTTCACTTCGGAAATACTTTGAGCGCACGTACGAAGGAAGTCGGTTTCTGCGGAATGATTCACGACTGCAGGATAGCCTCGTTCATAGGTAACGGTCGCTTTAGCGTGAGCACTATCACAAATGGTATGAACGAGATGTTTGATTTCTTTTTCTACTTCGTCTCTTACTTCTTCGTGAAAAGTTCTTACCGTTCCGACTATTTTTGCTTCATCGGCAATGACATTAAACGCATTCATAGCTTCAAAAGATCCAATGGAGACAACAGCTGGTTTCATCGGATCGATCCGACGACTTACCACTTGTTGTAATTGGGTCACAACGTTTGCCCCAATGACGATGGCGTCTTTTGTTAAGTGTGGCGTACCTGCGTGTCCCCCTTGTCCGTGGATGACAATTTCGAAACGGTCCACCGCCGACATGATAGGACCTTTCCGGTATTGAACCTCTCCATAAGGGATGGTTGCCCACAAATGCGTACCAAAAATGACATCCACTCCATCTAAACAGCCATCTTGAATCATCGCGATGGCACCGCCGGGAGCATACTCTTCCGCATGTTGATGAATAAATACAATTGTCCCTTTGATCTCTTCTTGCAATTGATTAAGAGCGCGCGCAAGTCCAAGTAAAGTAGCGGTATGGCCGTCATGACCACAAGCGTGCATGACACCATCCACTTTGGAAGCGAAAGGCAATCCCGTTTCTTCTTGGATAGGAAGAGCGTCAAAATCAGCTCTAAGTGCAATGGTTGGGCCTTGTTTTCCTCCTTTTAAAACGGCAACCACTCCGCGTTCTCCAACGTTTCTTTTCACCTCATGTCCGAGCTTTTCATGGAAAGAAGCAATATACGCCGGTGTTTTCACTTCCTGAAAAGAAAGTTCCGGATATTGGTGCAGATGTCTTCTGATTGCTACGATTTCTTCAAACCCGGCATCTAATAGTTGAAATAATTTTTGTTCAAGCAAAAAATACACCTCCTTATTAAAATATATTAAATTCCAAACGGTATAAAACGAGCTAAATAACTGGATAACAGTTGAAAATATCCAGTGAAAAGCATGATTCCGAGAATGATCATGATGTAACCACTAACTTTTTGGATGATTGGAATCCATTGATTCACTTTCCGTAATTTATTCAATGAACGAGAGTACAAGAGTGCCACAATGATGAAAGGAATTCCTAATCCCATTGAATACACGAAAAGCATAAACATTCCAATCCATATCGTTTCTGCTTGGCTTGCAAGGGCAAGAATGCTTCCTAGAACAAGGCCAATACATGGAGACCAACCTGCGGCAAACAGCAACCCTAATAGGACAGAACTAGCAAAACTCGTTGATTTTTTCGGAGCAGCCGTCACTTTTTTTTCTGTTAATAGCGCACGTATCGAAATAATTCTTGCCATTTGGAGACCGAATAAAATAATAATGATCCCACCAATTTGTTCAATTAACGTTCCCCACGTTCGGAACTGTTGTCCAATAAACGTAGAAGATGCACCGAGCAATAGAAAAATAATCGTAAATCCGATAATAAAACCTATACTTCTTGTTAATATCATTTTCCGATCCGCATGAATGCGATTGTCAGAAATCGTTGTTCCCGTTAGCTGTGCTAAATAAGCCGGTACAAGTGGAAAAATACATGGAGATAGAAACGAAACGATCCCAGCTCCAAGGGCGAGCCAAATACTAATTTCTGTCAAGAGAAATCCCCCTTTAATTATGTACATCTCCTACTATTATACAATGCATCTGTGAAATGTTTGTAAAGGACAAATATGTTTCATTTTTTTTTCACTTTCTTGATGAGGATTGTTATGATAATAAGTAGAAAGCATGAGAATAAGCAAGAAAGAAAAGAGGCATCTGTGATGAATGAAGAACGGAATCATTTATTGATCCTTGTCATTGTGATACTCACCGCAGTTTTATTTCTAGATAACGTATGGGCTTTCCCTTTTCACTTTTTATGGCCGATTGTTCTGTTTTGGTTATCTTACCATTTTTATAAAAAGCAAGCGACGATGTTGTCTCTTTTATTCGGCGTCTTGGCACTTGTATCCTTTGGTGTCAAGAAAGGATTCGATTCATTGGTCTTGTTTCTCCTCGTCGTATTCTTACTGCTGTATTGGTCGAAACGAAAACATTCATCAAAAGTGATTGATATAGACAAAGATCTATAAACTTAGGATGAATCCCATGTGCTGGACATGTCGTCTAAATAGGCATATGAACATCTAAGAGAAAGGGTAAGACAGATGAATAAGAAAAAGTGGTTGATTGGTTTCCTTCTTATAACACTTGTTCTTCTTATGGGGACAGGCATTTATTTGTCCTCGGTCATGATAGGGGCAGCAGCAATAGATGAAAAACAGCTCGTTATGCCAGAGACGACAGAAATATATAGCACCGATGGCGAAAAGCTTGCAGAACTTTTTGTGGAGAATAGGGAAGTGATCGATATTGAAGACATTCCACAACATGTCATCGACGCTTTTATCGCCACTGAAGATGTCCGTTTTTATGAGCATCAAGGAATTGACCCCCGGGCGATTCTTCGAGCGTTATACCGAGATATCATCGCCGGTGCAAAGGTAGAAGGGGGAAGCACCATTACGCAACAGCTAGCAAAGAACGCTTTTTTAACAAATGATAAAACGTTGTTACGAAAAACAAAAGAAGTTTTAATAGCGATGGGATTAGAGAGAAAATTTAGCAAAGAGGAAATTTTATCCTTTTATCTAAATCAAATTTATTTTGGGCATGGTGCTTACGGCATTGATTCGGCTGCTGAGACGTATTTCAATAAAGGAGTGGAGGAATTAACGGTTGATGAAGCTGCTCTACTCGCAGGAATACCAAAAGCACCTTCCCACTATTCACCTGCTGTCGATCCAGAAAAAGCAAAAGCACGCCGGAACACGGTTCTTGCTGTGATGGAAAGAAATGGATTTCTGACCGCGGAAGAAATGATGAAATACCAAGGGAAAACGGTTCCTGACACCATTTATCAATCAGAAGAACAAAAAGCTTTTTACGCGTATATTGATATGGTCCTGAAAGAAGCGGAAGAAAAAGCGCATATTCGTCCCGAGGAAATTTATCGCGGTGGCTATGATATTGTCGTGCCGATGAATAAAGAAATGCAGCTCGCTTCATATCAATTGTTTCAAGAAAATGATTATTTTCCTAAAGGGAGTGACACTATCGAAGCGGCGTTTGTGATGTTAGATCATCAAAGTGGAGGAATTATTGCTGTACAAGGAGGTCGGAACTATGTGCGACTCGGATTAAACCGAGTGCAAGTGAAACGACAACCGGGCTCAGTGATGAAGCCTCTTGCTGTCTATGCCCCGGCACTTGAATCCCAACAATACCATCCTTATTCTCTCTTAAAGGATGAACAAATGGATTTTGACGGCTATTCTCCGAGAAATTATAATGACGTCTACCGCGGGGAAATTTCGATGGTGGATGCCATTACAGAGTCTACAAATACCGCAGCTGTTTGGCTGTATGATCAACTGGACCGAGATAAAACAATGGCTTTTTTACGTGATGTCGGTCTTTCGATTGATGATGAAGGTTTGGCGGTTGCTTTAGGAGGATTGTCTGAAGGAGTTACTCCGCTGGAATTGGCCAGTGCTTATACGGCTTTTTCTAATCATGGGGTGAAAACGACCCCCTATGTGATAGAAGAAATACGTGACCGCCACGGAGAAATCGTCTATGAAAAGACCATGGAAGAGACGAAAGTGTTGGATGTCCAAGATGCATGGTATATGACAAGAATGTTGGAAAATGTTGTGAAAGAAGGGACAGGTACCCCTGGAGAGACAGCGTATCCTTTGGCGGGAAAAACAGGAACGACTTCTTTTACGGAAGTGGAAGGAGCAACGAAAGACGCTTGGTTTGTTGGTTTTACGCCAAAATGGACTGGAGCACTATGGATGGGATATGATCAAACAACGGAAGAGAATTATGTGGAAGGTGGCAGCGCCTATCCGACGAGACTATTTAAGGAAATTTTAAATCGTACGCCGTCAGATGACCAATTAACAAGTGGATTTCAACCACCGGAAAATGTACAAGATTTAGATGCACCGGTAAGGGTAGAAAAAATAGATGATCTACACGGAAAGTTGACGTTCAAAGGTAGTGGCCTTATCAATGTTCATTTAAGTTGGACACCAAATCAAGATCGGAGAGTGCACTACATTATTTATGAAGTAAGAGATGGAACGAGCGAGGAAATTGGAAGAGTGGAAGGGACGGGAGAATTCACGGTAGAAGGTGTGAATCTTTTTCAATTACATGATTATATGGTTGTACCGGTAAATCCCCAAACGAATCAAGAAGGGGATCCGTCCAATGTTGCTTCGGTCTCTATCGGTTCATTGTTTGAATGAAACTAAAACGATAATTTTATGAACAATTGAGTGTACATCTGTACATTGTCATAGGAAAAGAGTATCGTAATGAGGGATAAGTTCTTGGCTGAAGAGTAACAATCACCAATTCATATCAGTGTCAGACGATGAGAAAGTTGTATAAGTGACTACTTAAAGGAGTGCAAAAAATGAGCGGGAAGGCATGGAATGATAACTTTTTACGAGCAACAAAAGGAGAAGCGGTCGATCATGTGCCGGTATGGTACATGCGGCAAGCAGGTCGCTCCCAACCTGAATATCGCAAACTAAAAGAAAAATATTCTCTGTTTGAGATTACAAAACAACCGGAACTATGCGCATACGTCACCAAGCTTCCGGTCGATCAATATAACAATGATGCGGCGATTCTTTATAAAGACATTATGACTCCGCTACAACCAATTGGAGTACAAGTAGAAATCAAATCTGGCGTTGGACCGGTCATCAACAATCCGATTAAAAACAAAGCGGATGTGGAACGACTCGGTGAAATAGATCCTGAAAACGACGTTTCTTATGTACTGGATACGATTAAAATTTTGCGAGAACAATTGACCGTTCCTCTTATTAGCTTTGCCGGTGCTCCGTTCACATTAGCAAGTTATATGATTGAAGGTGGTCCTTCAAAAAACTATTATCGTACCAAAGCATGGATGCATAAACACCCAGAAACTTGGCAACTATTGATGGATAAATTGAAAGACATGACGGTACGCTATGTAAAAGCCCAAATCAAAGCAGGTGCGCAAGCGATACAAATATTCGACTCATGGGTAGGCGCATTGAATAAAGAACAATATCGTCGTTTTGTTAAGCCGGTGATGATGGAAATTTGTTCAGAAATTAAAAAAGAACATGTTCCTCTCATCATTTTCGGGGTTGGTGCCAGTCACTTGCTGACAGAGTGGAATGATCTACCGGTGGATGTGATTGGACTGGATTGGAGAACGACGATTGCAGAAGCGAGAGAAATGGGAATTGAAAAAGCGTTACAGGGAAATTTAGATCCTTCCATTCTACTCGCTCCGTGGGAAGTAATTGAAGAACAAGTCAAATCAATTTTAGATGCTGGGAGAAAACGGAATGGCTACATTTTTAACTTAGGACACGGTGTGTTCCCGGAGGTCCAACCAGAGACGTTAAAGCGTCTTACACAGTTCGTTCACGACTATACGAAGAACGCATAGCAGGAGGCGATACAATGAAGAAAAAAGTGGGCCTACTCGTGATGGCATACGGAACACCACGTAACATGGAAGAAGTGGAACCGTATTACACGCACATTCGCAGAGGAAGAAAGCCTTCCCAAGAAGCACTGAACGATCTGATTTCTCGGTATGAAGCGATTGGTGGAGTTTCTCCATTAGCAAAAATCACGAACGAGCAGGGAGAAGCGTTGGCAAATCGTTTAAATGAACGAGTAGAAGATGTAGAATTTCAGTGGTATCTCGGATTAAAACATATTGATCCCTTTATTGAAGATGCGGTACAGAAAATGAAAGATGATGGAGTGGAAGAAGCATACAGTATTGTACTTGCCCCTCACTATTCAACTTTTAGCATTCAATCGTACAACGGCCGAGCGAAAGAAACAACGGAAAAGATTGACGGGCCTGTGATTCATTCAGTGGATAGTTGGTATGATGAGCCGAAGTTTATTCAGTACTGGAGCGATCAATTAAAAAAGACAATGGAACAAATAGATGAAAAAGACAGCGCATGTGTGATTTTTTCTGCCCACAGTTTGCCGGAAAAAATCATTCAACATGGTGATCCATATCCGGATCAGCTGAAAGAAACAGCGGACTTAATCGCAAAGAAAGCGAATATTACCAATTACGAAATCGGTTGGCAAAGTGAAGGAAACACTCCTGAACCTTGGCTTGGACCGGACGTACAAGATTTAACGAAAGATTTAGCGAAAAATAAAGGATACACGTCTTTCGTGTACTGTCCTGTCGGCTTTGTTTCGGACCATCTAGAAGTCCTCTATGACAACGATGTCGAATGTAAAGAAGCTTGTGATGAAGTAGGGGCTCTTTACTATCGACCGGAAATGCCAAATACCGATCCGCTTTTTATAGAGGCGATGGCAGATGTTATTGTGAAGAATATGAACGATTAGAGTGGAGAGATAAGTGAGGAATTGATGATGAGAGTAGCAATTATAGGTGGAGGAATTACTGGACTTTCTGCGGCCTATTATTTACAAAAAGAAATATTAACGAACAATCTTGAGATAGAGTATCATTTATTTGAAAAAGATGATCGACTCGGTGGAAAAATTCAAACGGATTATTACGACGGTTTTGTGATTGAAAAAGGACCGGACTCATTTTTGGCGAGGAAAAAAAGCGCTTCTAAATTGGCGAAAGAAGTCGGTTTAGAAAAAGAGCTTGTTTCGAATCGCACAGGTCAATCATATGTTTTAAAAGGAGATACGCTACATCCCATTCCAGAAGGTGCGATGATGGGGATACCAACCAAACTAGGCCCTTTTTTAACGACGGGGCTATTCTCTGCAATGGGTAAAGTACGAGCAGGAATCGATCTGATTCTTCCAAAAGGAGAAACGAATAAAGATCAATCTCTTGGCCAGTTTTTTCGCAGAAGACTAGGAAACGAAGTTGTAGATTCCTTAATTGATCCGTTGCTATCAGGGATTTACGCAGGGGATATTGATCGTTTAAGTTTACAATCTACTTTTCCCCAATTTCAACAAGTGGAACAATCTCATCGCAGCCTAATTCTTGGAATGAAAACGTTACGTCCGCCGGCGTCGAAAACGACACCAGAAAAACAAACGGGCGCCTTCTTAACATGTCGAAATGGTCTTCAATCTCTTGTGCATGCAATCGAAAATCATTTGGATGAAGATGCCGTTCATAAAAATGAACCGTTAGAAAAGATTACCCCAAAGGGTTCACAATTTATGTTAACTTTTAAAAGCGGGAGAAAAGAGTTGTTTGACCGCGTCATTTTGACCTCTCCAGCTTATGAAACGGCGTCATTTTTAGAAGAAGATGCCATTCAAGAGTGGTTAAAAAAGATCCCTTTTACCACCGTAGCTACAGTTGCAATGGCCTTTAACGAGTCTCAGTTAAAAACGGATATAGACGGTACCGGATTTGTCGTCTCGAAAAAAAGCGACTATCAGATGACCGCTTGTACGTGGACGCATCGCAAGTGGGCACATGCCGCACCGCCTGGAAAAGCTTTGCTTCGTTGTTACGTCGGTAAACCTGGCGAAGAAGACATTGTCAATGTTTCGGATGATGAAATGATTGATATCGTGTTAAAGGATTTAAATCGTGTGATGGAGATCGAAGGAAAACCAGAATATTACGTCATTACTCGTTGGAAAAAAGCGATGCCTCAATATGTTGTTCATCATCGGGAACGACTTCAAAAAGGGCTAGAGATCATGAATCAAAAATATCCAGGTGTATACGTTGCTGGTGCCGCGTTTGAAGGAGTGGGTCTACCTGATTGCATTGATCAAGGGGAAAACGTCGTAAAAAAATTGTTAGCTTCTAAGTGAAAGATAGAAAGATAGGAGTGCGGACCCGTTTTGTCTGCACTCCTTGTTTTATTTATTCAGAAATAGCAGCTTCTACTTCTTCCACCATTTTAGCTACTGATTGTAACCCTCCACCGGAGAGGTACCAATATTCAGGGTCTAAATAAACAATTTGGTCTTTTTCATATGCTTGAATGTTTTCAGTTAATTCATTTTCAATCAGTTGTTCGGCAGAAGTTTCCCCACCGACAACAGCGGTACGGTCAATGACAAATAAAAAGTCCGGATCTTGTTTTGTAATGTATTCAAAAGAAATGCTTTGACCATGAGTGGAAGCCTCAATATTTTCGTCTGATTCTTTAAACCCGAATACATCATGGATAAGACCGAAGCGAGATCCGGATCCATAAGCACTTACTTTCCCGTCATTGGCAAGAATAATTAATGCTTCTTCGTCTATGTTGGATGCTTTTTCATTTAATGTGGCGATGCTTTCTTTCACGTCATCTAACATCGTTTGTGCTTCTTCTTCTTTTTCAAAAATAGAAGCTAGCGTCGTTACATTTTCTTCAAAGGATGCCATGTAATTTTCTGTGTCGACACCCATGAAAATGGTAGGTGCGATTTTACTAAATTCTTCATAAGAATCTTGCTGGCGACCGGAAATAATAATAAGGTCAGGTTCCATTGTTGCAAGTTTTTCAAAATCCGGCTCTTTCAATCCCCCTACATTTTCATATTCTGATCCTTCGTATTTTTCTAAATATGTAGGGATATTCATTTGTGGCACGCCACTTACTTCTACGCCAAGGGCATCTAACGTGTCTAAACTACCGAAGTCAAACGTTACCACTGTTTCAGGATTTTTTTCAACAACTGTTTCGCCGAGATCATGACTCACTGTGATTTCAGCTGCTTCTTCGGTTTCTTCCACCTCTTCCGCTCCATTGGCATTGTCGCCGGAAGCATCCGTCGGCTCTTCTTCTGTGTTACCCGCTCCACAAGCAACAGTCAAACTTAAAATGAAAAGAAAAACAACTGATAAAAACAACCATTTTTTCATGAAAAAATACTCCTTTCTAGAAATAACTCATCGTGAAACTGAAAGAAAACTGGCGATCCTCCTTATGATATTGAAAATCATTATCATTGATAACAATTCTCATTTTACTATAAATAATTGTTCTGTCAACATATTTTTTGAAAAAAAGCGAACCAAGGGAAGATTTCCCCAGCGGTCCGCTTTTGTTCACGTTATCCTTGTTGCTGTTGAATTTGTTGAAGTTGTTGTTGCGCTTGTTGAAGTTGTTGTTGTGCTTGTTGCATTTGTTGTTGTTCTTGGGAGTTCCCTTGTTGTTGCAACTGTTGCAGCTCTGTTTGTGCTTGTTGGAGCTGTTGTTGCGCTTGCTGCAACTGTTGGGGATCGTTGGATGCATTTTGCATTTGTTGTTGTGCTTGTTGAATCGTTTGTTGTACTTGTTGCAATTGTTGGTTTTGGTTTGCCATCAAAAACCCTCCATTGTAATAATAGTGTAACGGTAATTATCGTTTCCTTCATAACTGAACAATATACATGAAATGTAAAAAATGTCGGAAGCTATGCGTGTCTGTTCTTTGATGTGTTACAATACAGAAATAGAGCAAACCACGAGAAAGTGGCGATATGAGGTGTACCGACCTTCCTGAAGAGGTGAAAAGAATGTTCGTTGATCAAGTAAAAATATATGTGAAAGCAGGCGATGGAGGCGATGGAATGGTTGCCTTTCGTCGTGAAAAATACGTTCCCGACGGCGGACCGGCCGGCGGGGATGGTGGCGATGGCGGGGATGTCATCTTTGAAGTCGATGAGGGATTACGAACGTTAATGGACTTTCGCTATCAGCGCCATTTTAAAGCGAAGAGAGGGGAAAATGGCAAACCAAAAAACCAGCATGGCAAAAACGCCGATCCTCTCATCGTCAAAGTGCCTCCGGGAACTGCTGTATATGATGAAGAAACGAATGCAATCATTGCTGACTTAACAAAACACGGAGAACGAGCAATCATTGCAAAAGGAGGACGCGGCGGGCGCGGGAATACCCGTTTTAAAACACCGCGCAATCCTGCTCCGGAATTGAGTGAAAAAGGAGAGCCGGCAGAAGAGAAGGAAGTGCGATTGGAACTCAAATTACTGGCAGATGTTGGCCTCGTAGGTTTCCCCAGTGTGGGCAAATCGACGTTATTGTCTGTCGTCTCAGCCGCAAAGCCTAAAATAGCCGATTATCACTTCACGACGTTAAAACCGAATCTTGGTGTTGTTCATTTAGAAAATGGTGATAGCTTTGTGATGGCTGATTTACCCGGTTTAATCGAAGGCGCTCATGAAGGGGCTGGACTTGGACATCAATTTTTACGTCATATCGAACGGACAAGAGTGATTGTGCATATGATTGATATGTCTGGTATGGAAGGAAGAGACCCTTATGAAGATTACTTAAAAATCAATGAAGAATTGCGACAATATAATATGCGGCTTCTGGAACGTCCACAAGTAATCGTTGCAAATAAGATGGATCTACCAGGTTCAGAAGAACAACTTTCATTGTTTAAACAAAAAATGAGCGAAGATTTTCCTATCTATCCTGTTTCCGCGTTAACAAAAGACGGGATAAAGGAAATGCTTTTTAAAGTCAGTGAATTATTAAAAGAAACTCCCGCGTTTCCTTTATACGAGGAAGAAGAGGAGGTGCGGGTTGTTTATCGTCATGAACAAAAAGAAGCACCGTTTACCATTTCACGAGATGATGATGGGGCATATGTACTGAAAGGAAAAGAAATTGAAAAATTGTTCAAAATGACAGACTTTACGCGGGATGAATCGGTGCGACGTTTTGCACGCAAAATGCGGCATATGGGAATTGATGATGCCCTGCGAGAAAAAGGAGCAACAAACGGAGATACCGTCCGCATTTTAGACTTTGAATTTGAGTTTGTTGAATAGTTGTTTGTCAAAATAGAAAAGCGTCGCTATAATAAAAACAACGAACGGAGACGCCTGCTTCAGTGCAAAGTGTGGTGGTGGGTGAATGGCGGAGAAAATTGACCAATATTATTTGATAAAACAAGAAATGTTAACCGAAGCAATGCAAAAAACATTGGAAGCAAAAGAACTGTTAGAGAGTGGAAAAGTACAAAAAGTACAAGATGCGGTAGATGCGGTCAATATTAGTCGAAGTGCGTTTTATAAATATAAGGATGCGATTTTTCCATTTCATACAGTAATAAAAGAACAAGTGATTACACTTTCCATTCAGTTAGCAGATCAAGCTGGTGCGCTATCAGCTCTTTTAAGTGAATTGGCAAGAGTGAATACCAATGTATTAACCATTAATCAATCCATTCCATTAGGTGGAAGAGCTAATGTTACTTTAACGATAGACACATCTCTTTTAAAAGGAGAAATTAGTGATTTTGTCAAAACATTGGAAGGGATGGAAACGGTAGAAAGCGTCGAGATCGTCGGCTCCGGATGGTTATAGGTGGTTGGTTAGAAGAAGGAGTGGAGGAAATGATTGAAACTGTGGGTTTTTTAGGCCCAAAAGGAACTTTTACAGAAATGGCGACAGAAGCTGTTTTTCAAAGGGAAGAGAGAATTCCCTATTCTACAATCCCAGCTTGTATGGCTGCTGTGGCCGAAAAAAAGGTGGATTATGGAGTCGTTCCAATCGAGAATGCGATTGAAGGGTCTGTGAATATGACATTGGATTATTTAATTCATAAACATGACCTACCAATTATAGGAGAAGTGACAGTACCGATTTCTCAAAATTTACTCGTTCATCCGTCTCGAAAAGACGATTGGACAACTGTGCAACATGTCTATTCTCATCCTCAAGCGATCGCACAATCCCATGAATTTTTGCAGTCAGTATTACCGGAAGCAGAAGTGCATTACATGAATTCAACGAGTGCTGCCGCAAAAAAAATAGCAGAGGAACCTGAACTGCATGCTGTAGCGATTGCAAATACTTTAGCTGCGGAAACATATAATTTATTGATTGCTAAAAAGAATATTCACGATTATGAAAATAATCATACACGGTTTGTTGTATTAACGAATAACGAGCACCGGACTTTAAATCGGGAAAAAGCCAAAAAAGGAAAAACAACCCTCGTTGTTACCCTTCCTTCTGACTATCCTGGAGCCTTACATCAAGTTCTTTCCGCCTTTGCATGGCGAAAGTTAAATATGTCTAAGATCGAATCACGTCCGATGAAAACAGGGATCGGTAATTACTTTTTTATCATCGATGTGAATCAAGAAATGGATGACGTATTGATTCCTGGTGTGATACAAGAATTGGAAGCATTAGGGTGTGGTGTTAGAATTCTTGGAAGCTACCCCTGTTTTTACTACGAAGACATGAAAGAAATCGCGATAGGAAATATGAATACTGAAGCATAATAAAGGGAGTGCCTCTTTTGGCGCTCCCTTTTGTTATGTAACTAAATACCCTTTTTGGAGAAGAGCTTTTTTCACTTCTTCAATCATTGTTTCATTGGACGCTTCAATCGTGTGTAAGTGAATGCCGTCTGTCAACTCGGATAAAAGTGTCGCTTTTTTCTCTTCAAACCCTTTGATAAAATTGTCGACATCTTTGCGATTTTGTAACAGCAATGAGCCAGTGAGATCACCATAGAGAGGGTGCTCTACTGTTACATCGATGACTTTGGCGCCGTGATCGACCATCGTGTACAATTCATCTTTTGTCAAGTCCGGATCAGGGGGATGGGAACAAACAATTTTTCGGCGAACCAACTGTTTTTCTTCGGTTTTCATTAATATATATCCTTGGGATGTGGCAATAATGGGATGACTTTTTGCTTTTAACAAAGAGATGTCTTGAACGATGACTTGTCTGCTAACATTCGTTTTATGGGCGAGTGTACTGCCGGTAAGCGGACCGTCTGCTTCATGTAACCATTTTAAAATAAGCTTTCGTCTTTCCTCTCCAAGAATTTTATCTTTTTTGCGAGACAACGATGTCACCTCCAACGTGATCCATAGTACCATTTTACACAATTGTTTTTCGTATGAACAGTTAGCTTGTGGAAATGAAAAAAGCATATAGCAAGAAAGTGTTGCATATGATTGCCGTAGATGGTGGGAACGGAAAATGTTGTACGTCCCTGCTTTGAAACTCACGTGAAGGAGGACAAAGGATGAACATTCATATTGTTCAAAAAGGAGATACATTATGGAAGCTTGCGCAACAATATCAAGTGGATTTTGAAGAATTAAAAAAGGCAAATGCGCACTTGGCGGATCCTGACCAAATTATGCCAGGAATGAAAATTAAAATCCCAACAAAAAGTGTTCCTGTAAAAAAAGAGATGCCGAAGTCTCCTGTGAAAGAAGCACCGAAAAAAGAGATGCCAAAACCCCATATGCCAGAGCAACCGAAAATACCGCCAAAATATCAACCATCTCCTATACCACAAGCACCATCCCCTCATATTATACAAGGTGTGAAACAATCACAACAGCAACAGATGAATATGAACGTAAACGTATATAAACATGAGAAGCATGAGGGAAGTAAAAAAGAAGAGAAAAAGAAAAAACACGAAAAAAAAGAACCTGTCTATACAATGCCTTCTATGCCCGAAATGCCGAAATACTATACACCTCAACCGTATCCTTTTATGATGGGGCATCATCCATGTCATTACGTTCCTTGGACACCGATTATGCCTGGTTATGGATTTTCACCATGTGGAGCACCTTGTCCACCAATGCCGTATCCGCACTATCCAGTCCAAGAAGGTTATCCTTATCCTGCAATGAATGAATACGCATCGATGGGAAATGCTCATCCGTATTACTCCAACGTAAAGAAAGAAAAACACGATATAAATTGTCCGGAAGACAATCATCCGTCCCATGATTATCCTTACCAATCACCAACATACTATGGATATGATGATGAAGAGAAAGGAAAACAATCTCCATGGATCAATAAATTTTACGATCATCAACGGGAAGAAGAATAAACTTATCCACTCTTACCTCTAACTTACAGCGTAAAAGACACCTCCTTGACTCACCATAATGGGTGAAAGGAGGTTAATCATTCATGAAAAAATTTGCTTTAACAGCAGCCACGCTAGCGGTTATCGCCGGTGGAATGACAGGTTGTGGAGATGCCAATAACGATAATGATATGGGGGGAACATCTCCGACACGATATACGATTGATGGGACAGAAACGTATGGGAATCAAAATGTAACAAGTCGTAATTATCGTGGAGAGGGTCCTGTAACAGATATGCTAACTGTCGATGACCGCAATCAAACTCGTCATAAAAATGATTCATCCCATCGACGAATAGGCGAAGCAGGTCAATATAATAATCAGCGACAAGTCGGGAACGGCTCTGGAGTCATCAATCATGATGCTTACTCTGGCGGTCCTGGAAACGGAGTAAATAATGGCCGTGAAATGGGCGGAACGATGAATAAAGATCGTACGTCGCGCGACATTCATGAATCTCAACAAATACAAAATCAAGTGGAAGGTTTAGATGGGGTGGAAGATGCTCGTGTCATTGTCTCAGGTGACGACGTGCTAATTGGGATAGAAACCGTTGGGACAGAAAACGCGGAAAAACTTGAAAATAGAATTGAAAAACAAGTAAAAAATATGCTTGAAAGTGACAACAAAGGTAAAAACGTTTACGTCACGACGGATAAAGAGCATATCGGCAACATTGCACAGGTAGATAACGATATACGGAATGGGGTTGGATTAGACGAAGTAGGAGACACGATCAGTGCAATGATTGAAGATTTAAGCGATGCAGCGCAACAACCTTTTCAAGATAGCTAACGAATAAAAAGAGAGCGTGATTCCTCGAATGATGAGAGGAAACGCTCTCTTTTACATAAGAAAAAGCTGTGTTATATTGAAAAGAGGGAGTGAAGTAGAGATGGCAGGTCATTCAAAGTGGCATAACATAAAACGCAGAAAAGAAAGTCAAGATAAGAAACGCGCGAAAATATTTACAAAAATATCTAAAGAAATATATGCAGCTGTACGAGAAGCTGGTCCCGACCCGGATACAAATATGCGCCTTCGCATGGCGTTGACGAAAGCAAGGGCAGAAAATATCCCAAACGACAACATCGAACGGACGATGAAAAAAGCAACGGGAAATGCAGAAGGTGTTTCGTATGAAGAAATGACGTATGAAGGATACGGACCGGGTGGAGTGGCGGTCATGATTGAAGTATTAACGGACAATAAAAACCGTTCGGCCGCAGATATCCGCCACATTTTATCCAAACACGGAGGCAACCTAGGAGAAAACGGTTGTGTTTCTTTCTTATTTGAGCGAAAAGGAGTACTTGTGATAGAACGCACACCAGACATGGATGAAGAATCATTGATGTTAGAAGCGATTGAAGCTGGTGTCGCTGACTTTGAGTCGTCAAAGGAAATATTTCATATGGAGACGGATCCGGATCAATTCGAAACCGTCAAAGAAAAACTTGAAGAAGCGAACTACGCTTTTAGTACGGCTGAAATCATGAAGCTACCTACAACGACGGTTCGCTTAGACGATGAAGAAAAAAAACAAGAAATGTTAGCACTTATTGATGATTTAGAAGATCATGATGACGTGCAAAATGTGTATCACAATTTAGAAGGTTAGGATGAAAAACCTTTTTTATGGCCACACTACCATAAAAAAGGTTTTTTTAGGAAAGGATTGCAATGAAAAAAATCCAACGACTGCTTATACTCCTATACCTCATTCAAGTTTCCTTGGCATCTGAAAACGGAATGGATGAAAATCCAGATGATTTGTCAACGATGGAACGACCACCCGTCACATATGAAGTCATTTTGTACGAACAAATGGAAAATGGACAATGGCAAAAAGAACAGAAAGCAATCACCATATGGGCAATGGAAGACTTTTGGTCTCAATATGCAGATTGGGAAATCGTCGATTTAAACACGAAAACCATCACCTTAAAAAAGCCCTTCTCCACATAGTGTATTATTTTCAATTGGTCCATATTTTGCTATCATAAAGAAAGCATGTTCGAAATAGAGGAGATGAAAGGAAGAAAATAGCATTGATTGAATGTTTAACGGGGAAAATCGTACATACAGAACGAGAAACAGTTACAATAGAAGTAGGAAATATCGGTTATTTAGTGTATTGTGCGAATCCATTTGTCTTTCCATTACAGAAAACAACAACCATTTATACGTACCAATATGTACGAGAGGATGCGATTCGTTTATACGGTTTTTCTTCCAGAAAAGAGCGCCAACTGTTTGAACAACTGCTTCAAGTTTCCGGAATCGGACCAAAAGGAGCACTCGCGATTTTAGCTTCTGGCTCTCCTCTTCAAGTAGCCAAAGCAATAGAAAATGAAGATGAGAAGTTTTTAACCAAATTCCCGGGTGTTGGCAAAAAAACAGCCCGCCAAATGATTTTGGATTTAAAAGGAAAGCTAATGGAAGCGTTACAAGCTCCTTCACCGGATGATATTCCTGCCTTTGAGCAAGTGGTGGAAGAAGAAAATCATGTGTTGGAAGAAGCATTAGAAGCATTGCGGGCACTTGGATACAGTGAAAAAGAAATTAATAAAGTGAAACCGAAATTACAACAAGAAAATCTTGAAGCAGAAGAGTATGTGAAAAAAGCATTACAATGGATGCTTTCCTAATCATACAACGTGCTTGCGCTATCCTAGGGAGATGTCAGGAAAACCGAGGAAGTAGGTGGTGTTTATGATGGAAGAACGGGTAGTTTCACAAGAAGCATTTGAAGAGGAACATCAATTAGAGCTAAGCATTCGTCCGCAGACATTTGCCCAATATATCGGTCAAAAAAAAGTAAAAGAAAACCTGGAAGTTTTTATTAAGGCGGCGCAATTGCGTGAAGAATGCTTGGATCATGTGTTATTATATGGACCACCAGGACTTGGGAAAACGACTTTAGCGGTGATCATCGCTAATGAAATGGGAGTAAATCTCCGGACGACATCCGGTCCGGCCATTGAGCGCCCAGGAGATGTAGCAACCATTTTAACCCAACTAGAGCCAGGAGACGTTTTATTTATTGACGAAATTCATCGCTTGCCACGATCGGTGGAAGAAGTGCTGTATCCTGCCATGGAAGACTACTCCATCGATATCGTAATAGGGAAAGAATCGACCGCGCGCTCCATTCGGTTAGATCTTCCTCCGTTTACGTTAATCGGAGCCACCACTCGTGCCGGGATGTTGTCCGCACCTTTAAGAGATCGCTTCGGTGTACACGGACGATTAGAGTATTACACGATCAGTGAATTAACGGAAATCGTTTTAAGAAGCGGAGAGTTACTTGGTGTTACAATGCAAAAGAAGGCAGCGGAAGAAATTGCTCGTCGTTCACGGGGAACGCCGCGGATTGCCAACCGACTCTTGCGAAGAGTGAGAGATTTTGCGCAAGTGGCAGGAGAAGAAAAGATTCACAAGGAGATTACTTGCCAAGCATTGGAACGATTGCAAGTAGACCGTCTCGGTTTAGACGATATTGATCATCAATTACTTCGGACCATCATTGAAAAATTTCAAGGAGGTCCGGTAGGGATCGAAGCGATTGCTGCAGCAATAGGAGAAGATGTGAATACATTGGAAGACGTGTATGAACCGTATTTATTGCAAATTGGCTTTTTAATAAGAACACCAAGAGGACGAATGGTCGCAAATGAAGCTTATCATCATTTGAATATTGAGGTGACGGATCAATGAACAGCATGCCGAAGTTACTTATCGGTTTAGGGATATTGTTCATTGTTATCGGACTTTTGTGGCAAGTAGGCGGAAAATTTTTCTCTTTAGGAAAATTGCCTGGGGACATTTTAATTAAACGAGAAAATATGACCTTTTATTTTCCTCTTGCCACTTCTATTGTAATTAGTATCGTTTTGTCTGTCATTTTATTTGTGATTAGTCGCTTCATGAGATAGAGTTAGAAAGAGGTTTACGTCGATGAAAGTAGATGAGTTTGATTTTTATTTACCGGAACGACTCATTGCCCAAAAGCCATTAAAGGAAAGGGATGCGTCGCGCTTACTCGTCTTAGACCCGGAAGTGAAAAAGTGGAAGCATGATTATTTTTCTTCTTTTGTTGATTACTTGGAAGAAGGAGATACCGTCGTACTAAATGATACGAAAGTGCTTCCTGCTCGTTTGTTTGGACAAAAAGAAACAGGTGGACAAGTGGAAGTGCTTTTACTTCATGAAGACAAAGATGACGAGTGGGAGACGCTGATTAAACCAGCGAAAAGAGTGAAAGTGGGAACGGTTCTCTCTTTTGGTGACGGGAGGCTAAAGGCGGAATGTATCGAAATGTTAGCTCACGGAGGAAGAAAGCTCCGTTTTTATTATGATGGAATTTTTTTAGAAATATTAGAATCCCTTGGAGAGATGCCCCTTCCACCATATATTAAGGAAACGTTATCAGAAAAAGATCGTTATCAGACGGTGTATGCAAAAGAAGTAGGTTCTGCCGCAGCTCCTACAGCAGGACTTCATTTTACAAAACATACGTTACAACTGTTGAAAGAGAAAGGGATAAACATTGCGAACATCACGTTGCACGTCGGCTTAGGAACATTTCGTCCAGTGACAGCTGAAACAGTGGAAAAGCATCAAATGCATCGGGAATTTTATCAAATGACAGAAGAAGTAGCGACCCTTCTGAATGAAACAAAAAAGAACGGCAAAAAAATCATTCCGGTAGGAACTACCTCTTTAAGAACGTTAGAGACGGTGATTCAAAAAGGAAAAGGGCAATTTCAAAAAGATGCAGGATGGACAGACATTTTCATTTATCCTGGCTATACATTCCAAGGAATTGATGGACTCTTAACAAACTTCCACTTGCCTAAGTCGACATTAGTGATGTTAGTGAGTGCCCTTGCTGGAAAAGATTTTTTATTTGACGCATATGAAGAAGCCATTAAAGAAGAATATCGCTTTTTTAGTTTTGGTGATGCGATGTTGATTATGAAAGGAAGTCATCATGTATGGCAGCAGTAACCTATGAACTAATAAAAACGTGCAAGCAATCCGGGGCACGTTTAGGAAAAATACACACCCCTCATGGGACGATTGACACGCCCATATTTATGCCGGTTGGTACCCTTGCCACCGTGAAAACGTTAAGCCCGGAAGAGCTCAACGAAATGTCGGCACAAATCATTTTAAGTAATACGTATCATCTTTGGTTGCGCCCCGGTGAAGAGATTGTGAAAGAAGCAGGGGGACTTCACTCATTTATGAATTGGCACAAACCGATTCTTACGGATTCCGGGGGTTTTCAAGTATTTAGTTTAAGCAAACTAAGGGATATTCAAGAGGAAGGCGTGTACTTTCGCAATCACTTAAATGGTGAAAAGCTATTTTTATCCCCGGAAAAAGCAGTGGAGATCCAAGAAGCACTAGGGGCGGACATTATCATGGCTTTTGATGAATGCCCTCCATATCCTGCCGAAGAGCCTTACATGAAATCCTCGGTAGAACGAACTTCCCGGTGGGCAGAGCGTTGTTTAGAAGCGCAAACGAACTCTGAAAACCAAGCATTGTTTGGAATTGTGCAAGGAGGAGCGTACGAAAAATACCGAAAGCAATCGGTCAATGATTTGTTGTCGTTAGATTTTCCGGGTTATGCCATAGGAGGATTATCGGTAGGAGAGCCGAAAGAAATCATGTATGAAGTATTGGAAATGACGACTCCTTTGTTGCCAGACGATAAACCGAGGTATTTAATGGGAGTAGGATCTGCCGATGCATTAATTGAAGGCGCCATTCGTGGCATCGATATGTTTGATTGTGTGTTGCCAACGAGAATTGCTCGAAACGGCACGTGTATGACAAGTACAGGAAGACTTGTTGTCAGAAACGCGAAATACGCCCGGGATTTTCGTCCAATTGATGAAAATTGTGATTGTTATACGTGCCGTAACTACAGCCGCGCCTATATTCGTCATTTAGTCAAAGCAAATGAAACTTTTGGTTTTCGACTTACTTCTTACCATAATCTCTATTTCTTGTTAAACTTAATGAAGAATGTTCGTGATGCTATTCAAGAAGATAGATTGCTTGACTTCAAAGAAGAATTTTTTGAGCAATATGGTTTCAACAAAGAAAATGCAAAAAATTTTTAAACAAGCGCATCACTAAAAATATGTGTAGATGAATGGAGGGAAATAACATGGAAGCGATTATAATGCTTATCTTAATGTTTGCGATTTTTTACTTTTTGCTCATTCGCCCCCAACAGAAAAGACAAAAAGAAATTCGAGAAATGCATGCGAATTTGCAAAAAGGAGATCAAATCATTACGATTGGCGGACTGCATGGCACAATTGAAGCACTTGATGAAGAGACAGTTGTTTTATCTGTCGGAAATAATCAAAAGCTCACTTTTGATCGCAACTCCGTCCGCGAAGTTGTCAACGAAGATTAACGTACATAAAAAAGGGACATGGACGAAAAATCGTCTATGCCCTTTTTTAAGAAGTCTTGTACTCTACATTTTGCGAAGCCGGATGGAAGTGGAGGATCCATTGACTGCGGACAAGGACAGGCTTTGTCTTGTTCAACTGTTCCGAAATTACACTCGAGGAGACCGGGGTTGCGAAGGCGTAGAAACGAGAAGTCTTCCACTAGCTAGTTCATTCTCCCACATTTACCCCGATGACCCCTCCAATCGAAGCGGAAAGAATAAAGCCTAGAAAGAGAAGCGCTTGGGTACTACCAACAGAAGTATCATACCCGAGAAATTGATAAACGATAAAAAGTAAAATTGCACCAAGGGCAGTAATGACTCCTGTAATGAATCCTTTTTCTTTCGTTTTTCTGCTTGCAATCCACCCTCCAATAAAAAAAATAATACAAGCGATACCTGTTAAAATCCATTGTAAAGATTGTTCGGCAATGGATGAGAAACGGAGTATCGTAGAGAAAATAACACTCATGATAAGAAACAGTACGATAATGACGACAATCCCTTTTCCGATCCCCGACAAATGCTCCATTTTTGGCATATCTATCCTTCCTTTCCCTTTTGTTACCCATTATTATGGACGAACAAAAGAAAATAGAAGCTTGACTTGAATAATTGTTGAAAGTGGGTGAATGATACACATAATGGCTTCATGAAAAGAAGGTGAAAAGCGATGGAATTTGGTACGATTATCGTCCGAACTGTCGTCGTTTACTTTTACTTATTAATGACGCTTCGATTAATGGGAAAGCGAGAAATTGGTGAATTGTCGGTGTTAGATTTTGTTGTTGCAATTATGTTTGCGGAATTTGCCGTCATTTCCATTGAAGATTTATCCAAACCGCTGTCGGTCACTTTTATCCCTATTTTTGTGTTGCTCATTATTCAAGTATTGCTCGCTTTTCTTTCTTTGAAATTCCCTCGTTTTCGTGAATTCATAGATGGAAAACCGTCATTTTTAATAAAAAATGGAAAAATAAATGAAAAAGAAATGAAAAAGCAACGATATAACTTTGATGACCTTCTTATGCAAATTCGCGACAAAAATATTAAAGATGTGGCGGATGTAGAATTTGCTATTTTAGAACCCACCGGGGAGTTATCGGTGTTTCCGAAAAAAGAGAAAGATCGAATTTCTTCTCCTTTTCCCCTTCCTCTCATTCTTGACGGAGAAATACAACGAGATCATTTGGAGGAAGCGGGAAAAGATGAATTATGGCTAAGAAGAGAACTACGAAAAGCCGGAATTACAAATATTAAAAAAGTTTCTTATTGCACGTTACAGGAAAATGGAATTTTATTTATCGATGTCAAAGATGACAATTTATAATCGATTCGTTGGAAGGATTCGTTTTATTTGATCCCATGGAAATACCCCAAACATTGAAAGTAACAGCATATATAAACTACCTGATAGGAGAGCGGAAAAAATGGTAGTCAAAAGAAGGGAGGTGTTTAATAATACCGTTGTTACAAATAAATAAGTGCTCATCATGGAAATAAAACCAGCAATGATCGTAAGAAAAATGAACTTCCCCTCAAAAATAAATCCGACCGCTTTTGTTATTACGTAAAAATGCAGTAACGTAACGAGAACCATATTGATAGCAATGGCAAGGGCAGCTCCTTCTATCCCTAATTCCGGTTGAGACGTCAGCATAAATAAAGCGATCATTTTAATCATGGCGCCAATCAATGTGTTCGTCATTGCTTGGCGAGCTAAATTTAATCCTTGTAAGACCGCTTGTAAAGGTCCTTGAACGTATAAAAATAAACTAAAGAGAGAAAGTATTTTTAAATAATACGCGGTTTCTGGTGCGTTGTATATGACAGTCATCACATGTTCCGCAAAAAAGTATAAAAAAAGAGCAGAAAAGCTTCCGGCGACGATTGCTGTTCGTAATGTTTGTCTTAGACGATGTTGAATGACATCGTATTTGTTGTTTAAGGCAGCTTCACTTACAGTCGGAACGAGGGTAACGGAAAAAGAATACGTAATAAAAGTAGGTAACGTTAAAATGGGAATGACAAATCCGCTTAACACCCCGTATTGGGCGGTAGCTACCGCAGTGGAAACGCCAGCTAAAGCAAGACTTTGAGCAATGATAATGGGTTCAAAAAATAACGAAATAGATCCGATCAATCGACTGCCAGTAGAAGGGAGTGCAATTTCCATTAACTCTCGGAATGTCCGCTTCCCCTGTCTTAACGTGCGAAAAAAAGCAGCTCTCATTTTCATCGGCTTTGTTTGTTTAAAAGTCTGTGCCATATAGAGAAGAGAGGCCATCTCTCCTATGACAGAAGCAATCATCGCCCCAGCGGCAGCGAATTCGAGACCATAGGGAAGCAATAAATTTGTACATATAAACACAAAAGTAATGCGAACAATTTGTTCCAACACTTGTGCAATTGCTGGAGGTTTCATGTTTTGACGCCCTTGAAAATACCCTCGTAGAACAGCCGATATGGCGACAATAGGTATAATTGGAGTGATTGCAAGTAATGGATAAAGGGCACGTTCATCGGTGAGGAAGTAGCCGGATAATATCGGTGCCAACCCCATTAACAGCGCTGTAAATATGATGCTTAAAACCCCCGTCACACTGATGGAAACGACGAGAATTTGCTTCATTTTTTCTTTATCATGACGGCTATCTGCTTCCGCAATGAACTTAGAGATTGCAACTGGGAGCCCTAACTGTGTTAATGTAATAATTAACAGCAATGCGGGAAAAGCCATCATGTAAAGACCTACTCCTTCAGCCCCTAAGATGTTTGCAGTAACAATTCGATTGATAAACCCAAGGCCACGAGTAAGAAGGCCTGCAATAATAAGGATCACTGTTCCTTGGATGAATGTTTGTTTTTGCATTCCATGTCCCGCCCTCACAAGATAGTGGTAAAATAGAAATATTCCTTTCTATATCTATGCGAAGGGGAAAGACAAGCATTCCATTTATAAAGAAATATTTTTACTTTCAAGGAGGTAATGGAGATGGATGTCACTCCTTTTTCCATGTGGCGAGAAGAAGTAGACGTTGTGTTAGAAAGCAAGCGCGAAGAGTTTGCCTTGCTAGGATATACGAAAGCAACCAAAGAAGATATTTGGAATTGTGTGATGGAAAAGTTAAAGAAAAAAGAGGTGTCGGTTCGTTTACATGTGTTAGTGAATGATATTTTGTCCCTTCGTCTCAACGAATATATGAATAAAGTAACAATTGACTCGTATAAAGAAGGAAGTACGTTCGCTTCTAACGTCGATTTGAACGATTTAATCGAAGATATTGAAACATATGCGTCAAACAATCGTCATTGACATCAATTTATGACCATCCGTATAATTGACATGTTGCATATAGGATGTTTCGTTACATAGGGTATGTCGTTGACCTAGGAACGGTCGATTTGAGGGAGGATAACATTCATGGTGAAAAAGTCGAGGATTATTTCCTTTTTTGTCATCGTTATCGCATTGGGCGTTTTAATTGCGCAAACGGCAATGGATACAGCAAAAGGAATCAACTTAGGACTAGATTTACAAGGTGGATTTGAAATACTATATGAAGTTCAACCCGTAGATGGAGAGGGAGAAATTACCGAAGATTCGTTACAAGCGACTGTTAGTGCACTAAACCAACGGGTGAACGTGCTCGGAGTTTCCGAACCGAATATTAGCATTGAAGGAGAAAATCGGATCCGGGTCCAGCTGGCTGGGGTAGAAGACCAGCAAACAGCGCGAGAATTGCTCTCGACAGAAGCAAATTTAAGTTTTCGAGATGTAGAGGATAATGAGCTATTATCCGGTGCCGATTTAGAGGAAAACGGGGCAGGTGTCGGTTTTGATCAAAATAATCAACCTGTTGTTACGGTCACATTGAAAGATGGAGACGCTTTTGGAGAAGTGACGGAACAAATTTTAGAAAAATATGAAGCACCGAATAATCGACTGGTCATTTGGCTCGATTATGAAGAAGGTGATTCTTTCGTTGAAGAGTCTCAAAAGCCGAATCCGAAATATTTATCTGCACCAGTAGTACACACTCCTCTTTATCATAAAAATATTCAAATTGAAGGGAATTTTGAATTACAAGAAGCTGAGTTTCTTGCAGAAGTGTTGAACTCCGGCTCATTGCCGGTGCAATTGGAAGAAGTGTATTCGAATGCAGTTGGTGCATCTCTTGGGGAAGAAGCGATGGAAAAAACGATTTTTGCGGGGTATATCGGTATCGCTCTCATCTTCCTCTATATGATTTTCTACTATCGCTTTATGGGAATCATCTCGGTCATTACATTAAGTGTGTATATTTACCTTGTCTTACTCGTATTTAACTGGATGGAAGGTGTCCTTACTTTACCTGGTATTGCAGCTCTTATTTTAGGGGTTGGAATGGCGGTTGACGCAAACATCATTACCTTTGAACGAATTAAGGAAGAAATTCGTGTTGGTAAATCCATTATGTCCGCCTTTAAATCAGGATTGCGTCGTTCACTTTCCACTATTTTGGACGCAAATATTACAACGATCATCGCTGCTGGTGTCTTGTTTTATTACGGAACAAGTGCCGTACAAGGGTTTGCGGTCATGTTAATTGTGAGTATTATCATTAGTATGATTACGTCTGTATATTTTACTCGTTTATTGCTTGGTTTATGGGTCAACAGCCGCATCTTCAATAAAAAACCGCGGGTGTTTGGAGTAAAGGAGAGTGAAATCAGTGATCTTTGATTCTAGAAAGAAAGTCATTCCATTTGTAAAACATCGAAAAAAGTTTTATATTTTCACACTGATTGCGACTCTCTTAGGAATTGTCCTTCTGTCAACCGCAGGACTTAATTTAGGTATTGACTTTGAAAGTGGAACACGAGTGGAAGTGATGGCAGAGGAGACATTAACGGAAGAAAAAGTGATGGAGGACTTTTCAAGTGCCGGTCAAGGATACGAACCGGATGACGTTACCTTGGCAGGAGAATCCAATCAAATGGCCCATGCCACGTTTATTGGGACATTGACACAAGAAGAAATTTTTGAAATTCAGGCATATTTTAGTGAAGCGTATGGGTCAGAACCAAGTGTGAGCACTGTATCGCCACAAGTAGGACAGGAACTTGCAAAAAATGCCTTTATTTCTGTCTTGATCGCCTCTCTTGGAATCGTTATTTATGTGAGTATTCGCTTTCATTATTTATTTGGTATTTCTACTATTATTGCTTTGATCCATGATGCATTTTTCATTATTGTGTTGTTCTCTCTCGTTCGATTTGAGGTGAATGTGCCATTCATTGCAGCAGTACTCACGATTGTCGGGTATTCGATCAATGATACAATTGTTACCTTTGATCGAATCCGCGAAAATTTGCGTGCCACAGACAAAATAAAAAATTTTGATGATTTGGCCTATGTCGTGGATCTTAGTTTAACGCAAACATTATCGCGAACGGTAAATACGATTCTAACGGTGATCTTTGCAGCTTCGGCTATTTTTGTATTCGGAGGAGAAGCAATACGATCTTTCGCTTTTGCGTTACTCGTTGGATTAATTGCAGGTACCTACTCTTCTTTATTTTTAGCGGCACAAATTTGGACGGACTGGAAGTGGAAAAGTATGCAACGAGAAAAAAAGAAGCCGAAAAAACAAGAAGAAGAGCTTGAACCTGAAATTTAATGCGAGTGTTTTCGGCGTAAGATGGTGAAAATAGTGAGAGGTCATGGTATTTACCGTGACCTCTTTTTTAGTAACGATCTTTGGAAGGCGAGTAACAAAGAGGTGATGATGTGACTCGTTATGAAGAAAAAAGATACAAAATGGTAAAAATCGGAGCGTATATTGGGATTATTGGAAATATTATATTAGCTCTTGTGAAAGGAGTGGTGGGAATCGTTGCTGAAAGTCGAGCGTTGATCGCGGATGCGATTCATTCCACTTCCGATGTCATAAGTTCGATTGCTGTTTTTATCGGAGTGCGAGCAGCGAAACGCCCACCTGACCGCGATCATCCGTATGGTCACGGGAAAGCAGAAACGTTAACTGCCATCATTGTTGCTGTATTGCTTTTTCTTGTAGGTGCGGAAATTGGCATCGAAGCGGTGAAAGATATTGGCAAAGAAGCAACTGTCCCTCATGCAATGGCACTTATTGCGGTTATTTTTTCTATTGTCGTCAAGGAAGGGATGTTTCACTATAAATATCAACTTGGTAAAAAGTATAAGAGCGATGCACTGATTACCGATGCATGGCATCATCGTTCCGATGCTTTTTCTTCCATCGCAGCGTTCGTAGGGATTGGCGCATCTCTTTTAGGTGATTGGATCGATGTTTCGTGGTTATTGTATGGAGATGTGATGGCGGGACTTTTTGTTGCTATTTTAATCATGAGAATGGCGTGGAAGCTTGGAAAAGATTCCATTCATAATGTGCTGGACCACGTGCTTCATGAAGAAGATACAAAAGAAATGCGCGAGATTGTTATACAAGTGGATGGAGTCCGGCGCATTGATGAGTTTTTCGCTCGCGAGCACGGATATTATGTGATTGTTGACATTAAAATTGCCGTAGATCCATCGATTACAGTAGAAGAAGGTCATGCGATTGCGAAAAATGTCAAAGAAGCATTGTTAACGATAAACAATGTGAAAGATGTGTTCGTGCATGTTAATCCAGATGTATCACCAGAAAAAAGGAGTGAGTGAAATGAAAGTGCAAGGGATGATGATATTAAGCCTCCTTCTCGCTTTACTTATTGCGATATTTGCTGTGGTCAATGTAGAAACGGTGGAAGTAAACTATATATTCGGTCAAGCAAAGTGGCCGCTTATCTTAATTATATTAGGTTCGGTCTTTATTGGAGCAACGATTACCGGATCCCTCAGCTTCCTTCGGATCTATCGCTTAGAACAAGAAATCAAACAATTAAAAAAACAAACAACGACAAGACAGGCGAACGAGGATCATCAAAATAAAGATCGGCCATTCGGCCAAAAAAACAGCAAAAAATAAATAGGAACGGTATTTCAAGATTGTAGTTTACCGAAGTTTATCGTTCTTGTTAATATTTGTCACCCTTCTGTGCCTCTAGTATAATTGAAAGGTCAGGGGTGTTAACATGTTACGACCAAAAATGAAATGGTTATTACAGGAAAACAATATGTCAGGCTATGATAAGCTGCAAAAAGCGCTTGGTGTTTCTTCGTTAACGGCCAAATTTCTTTGGAGCCGTGGTTTTCGTCATGAAGATGAAGCGAAGGAATGGATGTATCCGACAGATGAACAGTATCATGATCCTTTTTTACTCGATGATATGGAAAAAACGGTTGCTCGCATTCAACAAGCGATTGAATCGAATGAAAAAATATTAATTTTTGGTGACTACGATGCGGACGGTGTTACCAGTACGTCCATGTTAATGATGGCGCTCTTAGAGTTAGAAGCGCAAGTAGATTGGTACATTCCGAATCGTTTTACAGAAGGATACGGACCAAATATTCCTGCGTTTGAACGAGCAAAAGAGAATGATGTATCACTGATTATTACGGTAGATAATGGGATTGCAGCGGTTGCGGAAATTGAGGCTGCAAATGACCTTGGGATGGACGTGATTGTGACCGATCATCATGAACCCCCTCCTGAGTTACCGAACGCGTATGCGATTATTAATCCTAAAAAAGAGACTTGCGCTTATCCTTATAAAGAGTTGTGTGGCGCTGGGGTCGTATTTAAGTTGGTACATGCTTTACGCGGAACGTTCCCTCACGACCTATTAGATTTAGTGACGATTGCTACTATTAGCGATTTAGTATCCCTCACAGGGGAAAATAGAGCGCTCGTACAACAAGGATTAAAAGCATTATCCAACTCCAAACGACCGGGAATAAAAGCTTTAATGGATATAGCACATGTAAGTGGAAAAGTGGTGAATGAAGAGCACATCGGATTTGTATTGGGACCTCGTTTAAATGCAGCAGGACGTATAGACTCAGCGAATCCAGCAGTGCATTTACTTCTCTCTGAAACAATGGAAGAGGCCCTGACTTGGGCACAAGAATTGGAAAAAATTAATACAGTACGAAAAAACCTAGTGGACGACATTGCAAAAGAAGCAGTGAGAGAAGTAGAAGAGACATTTTCGGAAAACGATAAAGTAATTGTGATCGGAAAAGCCAATTGGCATAGTGGTGTCATCGGCATTGTGGCATCGCGTTTGTTAGAGCGTTTTTATCGTCCGGTGATTGTTTTTTCCATTGATGAAGAAGCAGGCGTTGCGAAAGGATCGGCAAGAAGTATAGAAGGATTTGATATGTTTCAGGAACTGTCTAAAAACAGAGATTTATTCATACATTTTGGCGGTCACGCCATGGCTTGTGGCTTAACGATGAAGACTGAGGATATAGAAACGTTGCGAATCCGTCTTTGTGAACAAGCAGAAGTTTCCATGAAAGAAGAGGATTTTATTCCCAAACTACCAATGGATGTCTCCCTATCAGTAGAAGATGTTACGGTGGAAGCGTTAACGGAGTTAATGCAACTTGGTCCATTTGGAATTGGAAATCCAAAGCCGATGTTTTTGTTTGAAGATGTCACCATTGTTTCCAAAAGGAAAATTGGAAGTGACAACAATCATATGAAGATGGAATTGTCATCGAACGGAGCGATGCTGGAAAGTATTGGTTTCCAATTCGGTCATTTGGTTGATCAATTAACAGAGGGTGTCACGGCCTCCGTTGCAGGAGAATTGTCTGTGAACGAATGGAATGGCTTTCGTAAGCCCCAACTGCAATTAAAAGACATGACTGTGACAGAATGGCAATTATTTGATTATCGACGTATCCGTCATTTGCGCGACATATTTTCTCACTTACCAGATGAAGAAGAAACATCCGTTATTTGTTTTCAAGAAAAGACATACGAACAACTACAGTCGTTTAGGCTTGACAACCTATATATGCACGACGAACTAAAAAAAGAAATGAACGGTCGAATGATCGCTATTGCTGATATGCCTCACGCAGTAAAAGAACTCACGGATGCATTAACTGCTTTTTCCCATATCGAACGTATTTATATGTTTTTATATGATACGGAAGAGACGTTCTTCCAACCCCTTCCGACGAGAGAGCAGTTTAAATGGTATTTTGCTTTTTTAAAAAACCAAAATCCGTTTCATTATGAAAAATATAAAGAAGTGCTTGCGCGAAAAAAAGGATGGACGGTCGAACACCTTTCTTGGATGACAAAAGTGTTTCTTGAGCTTCATTTTGTTACAATGGAGAATGGAGTAGTCTCATTAAATCCCGCGCCCGAAAAGAAAAGTTTAATGGAATCTTTTCATTATCGCAAGCGGCTGGAGAAACAAGAGGCAGAACAAAAATTACTTTATTCTACATATGCTGAATTAAAAAAGACGATTGCTCCATATATTCAAGTGAGGACAGAAATAGGTACGAAGGAGAAGGTTGGGAATGGATTATAAAAAACATATTACAGTGATTGAAGACTATCCTCAAAAAGGTGTAAGTTTTAAAGACATTACGACTTTAATGCAAAATGGGGAAGTATACCAACAAGCGATTCATGACATGGCAGCATTCGCACGGCAAAAAAATATCGATGTAGTTGTTGGTCCAGAGGCGCGAGGGTTTGTCGTAGGATGCCCGATTGCGTACGCACTTGGAAAAGGATTTGTTCCTGTGCGAAAAAAAGGGAAGTTACCTCGAGAAACGGTCGATGCCGATTACGGGTTAGAATATGGCAAAGATACATTATCCATTCATAAAGATGCGATTCAAGCCGGGCAAAGGGTATTAATTACAGATGATCTGCTTGCGACAGGCGGCACGATTCGAGCGACGATAGATTTGGTGGAACAATTAGGTGGTGAAGTGGCAGGTCTTGCTTTCTTAATTGAACTTCGTTACTTGGATGGCAGAAAAGGAATCGATCAATATGACTTATATTCATTAATGATATATGAATAAATATCATCGTGTGAAAACAAGGGAGGTGTCCAAAAGGATACCTTCCTTTTTATTCAAACATTGAATGAAGTTGTGATGTCTAAATACTTTACAGATTGATGATTTTTAAAGATAATGTAAGAAATATGCTCTATAGAAAGGCAGTAAAGGTGATTTCATGAACATCACTGAAGTACTAGATGAAGCGCGGAAATATTTATCGGAAGAAAATGTGGCTTTTTTAAAGAAAGCCTATGTATTTGCGAAAAAATCCCACGAAGGCCAATATCGAAAATCGGGGGAGCCGTATATTCATCATCCCGTGGAAGTAGCCGGAATTTTAGTCAAACTACAACTGGATCCAAATTCCATTGCCGGTGGCTTTCTTCATGATGTCGTAGAAGATACGGAGGTTACGTTAGAAGAACTGGAAGAAGAATTTAATGAAGAAGTAGCCATGCTTGTTGATGCTGTGACGAAATTAAAAAAAATAAAATATAAATCAAAAGAACAACAACAAGCAGAAAATCATCGAAAAATGGTAGTAGCCATGGCGCGCGATATTCGGGTCATTTTAATTAAGCTTGCTGACCGTTTGCACAATATGCGCACATTAAAACATCTTCCTCCGGAAAAACAGCGACGCATTTCCAACGAAACGTTAGAAATATTCGCTCCTTTAGCGCATCGACTCGGGATCTCGACCATTAAATGGGAACTAGAGGATACAGCATTACGTTATTTAGACCCACAGCAATATTATCGTATTGTTCATCTAATGAAGCAAAAACGGGCGGAACGAGAACAATATATTGAAGAAGTCATTGAAGATATTCGGAAAAGCATGAAAGATATCAATGTTACGCCGATTGATATTTATGGACGGCCAAAACATATTTATAGCATTTACCGAAAAATGAAGCTGAAGAAAAAACAATTCAATGAAATATATGATTTACTAGCTGTTCGCATCATTGTAAAAAATATTAAAGACTGCTACGCTGTGCTTGGTGTGATTCATACGTGTTGGAAGCCGATGCCCGGACGCTTTAAAGATTATATCGCGATGCCGAAAGCGAATATGTATCAATCACTGCATACGACGGTGATTGGACCAAAAGGAGAACCGCTTGAAGTACAAATTCGCTCGGAAGAAATGCATCGCGTGGCAGAATACGGGGTGGCTGCTCACTGGGCTTACAAAGAAGGTAAGAATGCTGCCAATAAAAAATCGTTAGAAGATAAATTAACATGGTTTCGTGAAATTTTAGAATGGCAAAATGAAACAAAAGATGCGGAAGAATTCATGGAATCATTGAAAATAGATTTATTTTCAGATATGGTGTTTGTTTTTACTCCGAAGGGAGATGTGATTGAGTTACCTCGGGGGTCTGTACCGATTGATTTTGCTTACCGCATTCATACCGAAATCGGGAACCGCACCATTGGGGCAGTTGTGAACAATAAAATGGTTCCGTTAGATCATGAATTAAAAACCGGTGACATTGTCGAAATTAAAACTTCGAAACATTCTTATGGTCCGAGTAAAGATTGGTTGAAATTAACCCAAAGTTCTCACGCAAAAAATAAAATCAAGCAATTTTTCAAAAAAGAAAAAAGAGAAGAGAATATTCAACGCGGAAAAGAGCTGGTGGAACAGGAATTAAAGGCACAAGATATCGACCCAAAAGAAGTGTTAACGGAAAAAAATAAGCTAGAAGTAGCTGCGAAGTTTAGTTTTTCTGGTGAAGATGATATGTTTGCTGCCGTTGGTTATAATGGGATTAGCCCAAAACAAATTGTAACCCGACTTACCGATGAATTGCGTCATAAAGATGATAAAGAAGAAAAATCATTGGAAGAAGCAGCAAAAGACGTTTCTACCAATCAGATTGTTAAGAAACAAAGCACCGGCGTTCGCGTCAAAGGAATGGACAACTTGCTCATTCGTTTATCGAAATGTTGTAACCCGGTACCAGGGGACGATATTATCGGTTATGTTACAAAAGGGCGAGGAGTATCCATTCATCGAAAAGATTGCCACAATGTCAATACAGAAACTGCGAAAAATCGTCTCTTGTCGGTTGAATGGGAAGGAGAAGCACAGCGAAGAAAAACATATAATGTGGATATTGAAATAACAGGTTATGACCGACGCGGTTTACTGAATGAAGTATTACAAACAGTTACAGAAACCCGTACGAACATTACTGCGGTTACTGGCCATTTAGAAAAAAATAATTTAGCCGTCATCGACATGACCATCGCTATTCGAAACGTTGATCATTTACATCATGTAGTAGAAAAAATTAAAAAACTACCTGATGTTTATGCCGTACGTCGAGTGATACACTAATCTTTTTAAAATTATCATCGTTAGTGAGGGAGAATAGCATGAAAGTAGTGTTGCAACGAGTGAAAGAAGCGAAATGTACTATAGGGAATGAAGTAGTAGGAGAAATAAAAAAAGGTCTCGTCTTACTCGTCGGTTTTACGCATGAAGACACAGTGAAAGATCTTGAATGGATGGTTCATAAAGTGATTCATTTACGTATTTTTGAAGATGAAGAAGGAAAAATGAATCGTTCCATTGTAGATACAGGAGGAAGCATTTTATCCATCTCCCAATTTACGCTCTATGGAGATGTGCGCAAAGGTAGACGTCCGAACTTTATGCAAGCAGCGAAACCAGAACAAGCCTCCGCTTTATATGATCAATTTAATGACATGTTAAGAGCGGAAGGCATTCAAGTGGAGACGGGACAATTTGGAAGCATGATGGATATATCTCTTACCAATCATGGTCCAGTGACGCTCATTCTTGATAGTCATACGGATGCATAGGCGGGTTGACAAGTGGTGAAACGATTCGTATGATGTATGAAGGGAAAATTGCATGACCGGCTGATGAGGGAGAAAGTAAGCAAGAGAACACTTATAACAGAGAGGAACTACGAGGCTGGAATAGTTCTATAAGTGACTTGCCGAAAGACGCTCCGTAGGCTTTTATTCTGAAAAACAGAGTAGGAATAAACGTATCCAGGCGTTAACTGTTCAAGTGGAAGCTTTCATGCTTCAATTAGGGTGGCACCACGGTCAATCCGTCCCTCGTTTGACACGAGGGATTTTTTTATTCAATCAAGAACAGCAAATGAAAGGAGTTTTAGGATGAAAATCCAAATTCCACGTGGGACGCAAGATATTTTGCCGATAGATGTGAAAAAATGGCAATACATAGAAAGAAAAGCTCATGAACTATGTGAGCGATATCGTTATGAGGAAATACGCACTCCGATTTTTGAACATACCGAGCTATTTGAGCGGGGAGTAGGAGATACAACTGATATTGTGCAAAAAGAAATGTACACGTTTAACGACAAAAGAGGTCGGAGTTTAACTCTTCGCCCCGAAGGAACTGCTTCGGTCGTACGTTCCTACGTTGAAAATAAATTATATGGTGCCCCGACTCAACCGCAGAAACTGTACTATATTGGTCCGATGTTTCGCTACGAACGACCACAATCCGGGCGCATGCGCCAATTTGTCCAGTTTGGAGTGGAAGCAATTGGAAGTGAAGATCCGACGATTGATGCGGAAGTGATTGCCCTTGCGATGAATTTTTATGAAGAACTTGGCTTAAAACGATTAAAACTAGTCATTAACAGTCTCGGTGACGAAGAAAGTCGACATGCTCATCGCGACGCATTAGTTCGTCATTTTGAACCGGTGAAAGAGGAACTATGTGCGGATTGTCAGTCTCGCTTACAAAAAAATCCTCTTCGCGTGTTAGATTGTAAAGTGGATAAGGATCATCCTGCCATGAAAACAGCTCCTTCTATTCATCGTTATTTGAATGAGTCGTCAAAGAACTATTTTGAAACGGTGAAATATTTACTGGATGAGATGGGAATTGCCTATGAGGTAGACCCGACTTTGGTTCGCGGTCTTGATTATTATAACAATACAGCGTTTGAAATTATGATTGATGAGGAAGGTTTTGGTGCGATTACGACCTTAATGGGTGGAGGTCGCTATAATGGGTTGGTGGAAGAATTAGGAGGTCCAAGTGCTCCTGGTATCGGCTTTGCGTTAAGCATTGAACGTTTACTATTAGCGTTAGAGACACAAAAAGTAACGCTTCCTGTTGAAGAAGGAATGGACTGTTTTATCGTCTCAATTGGTGCGGAAGCTGAGAAAAAAGCAGCGGTGTTACTAGCAAAATTACGTCAAGCCGGTATTTCGGCGGATAAAGATTACACCGGAAAAAAAATAAAAGGGCAATTGAAAATGGCAGATCGTCTTCAAGCAAGATTTTCGATTGTGCTTGGAGAAAATGAACTCAAAGAAGGAATAGCCAATGTGAAAGCAATGAAAACCGGGGAACAAGAAGATGTACCATTGGATCAATTAATCGAAGTCTTGACCCAAAAATTAAAGGAGGAACAACAATGAGAGGACGCACTCATTATTGTGGACATATATCGGAAGCATTGATTGGAGAAAAGGTAGAATTAAAAGGGTGGGCACAAACGAGACGAGATCTCGGTCAAGTGATTTTTATTGATTTACGTGACCGTACTGGCATCGTACAAGTGGTAGCAAACCCGGAAATTTCAGAAGAAGCATTACAAGTTGCTGACCGCGTGCGAAATGAATACGTCCTTTTTGTGAAAGGGACAGTAGTAAAACGCGATGAAGAAACTTACAACGAAAAACTGGCGACTGGAACGGTAGAAGTGTATGTGGAAGAAATGGTTATCTTAAATGAATCGAAACCAATTCCATTTCCAATGGAAGCAAATATCGATGTTTCCGAAGATGTACGATTAAAGTACCGTTATCTTGATTTGCGCCGTCCGGATATGAGAGAGACATTTCGACTTCGTCATCGGATCACGAAGATTGTCCGTGACTTTCTTGATGAGCATGATTTTTTAGATATTGAGACACCGATGCTTACTAAAAGCACACCAGAAGGAGCGAGAGACTACCTTGTTCCAAGTCGGGTGCATCCAGGGGAATTTTATGCTTTGCCTCAATCACCACAGCTGTTTAAACAACTACTCATGGTCTCAGGTTTTGAACGATATTATCAAATTGCGAGATGTTTCCGTGATGAAGACTTGCGGGCGGATCGACAACCAGAATTTACACAAATTGACATTGAAGCTTCCTTTTTAGAAAAAGAAGATTTGCTAGCAATGATGGAAGCAATGATGAAGCGCCTGATGAAAGAAATTCACGGCATAGACATTGAAACCCCATTCCCTCGACTTACTTATGAAGAAGCGATGAATCGTTACGGCTCTGATAAGCCCGATACTCGTTTTGGATTAGAATTGGTGGAATTATCGGAGATTGTAAAAGACAGTGATTTTAAAGTGTTTACGAATGCCATTAAAAACGGAGGGATTGTTAAAGGGTTAAATGTCAAAGGGGCAGCGGATAAAATGTCTCGGAAAGAAATTGAGGATCTGGCGGATTTTGTCGCAATTTACGGTGCAAAAGGTTTAGCATGGTTAAAAGTAGAAGAAACGGAATTAAAAGGACCTATTGCGAAATTTTTCTCTGAAGAAGAAACGGCACAACTTCGGGAAGCACTTGATGCAGAAGTCGGAGATTTGCTTTTCTTCGGAGCAGACAAAAAAGAAATTGTTTTTGCTTCCTTAGGTGCTCTTCGCCTCAAGTTTGGAAAAGAGTTTGGACTCATTGATGAAAATAAATATCATTTCTTATGGGTGACTGAATTCCCATTAATGGAATTCGATGAAGACGAAAAACGATATGTTGCGATGCACCATCCGTTTACGAGACCAGTGGACGAAGATATTGAGCTGTTACAGGAGCACCCTGAAAAAGTACGTGCGGAAGCATATGACCTCGTTCTAAATGGCTATGAATTAGGAGGAGGTTCGCAGCGGATATACGAGCGCGACCTTCAAGAAAAAATGTTTCAAGCGCTAGGCTTTACAGAGGAAGAAGCGCGAGAACAGTTCGGTTTCTTATTAGACGCTTTTGAATATGGCACCCCACCACATGGAGGTATTGCGTTCGGATTAGATCGAATCGTGATGCTCCTTGCGGGACGAGATAACTTACGGGATACGATTGCGTTTCCAAAAACGGCAAGCGCTAGCGACTTACTCACCGGAGCACCAGGAAAAGTGAGCGATGAACAATTGGAAGAGCTTTCCATAGAACTATTAACATTTGATGAAGAAGAATAACAACAAACGTATGCTTTTATGTATTAGAGAAGTTTAAATGAGAAAACTTGCCGGGTTGAATCAGATTTTTTCTTGACGATGGCGTTAGTGAAATGATATGATAGGAGTAACGAAAGATAGTTATAACACAACTTGAAGAGTCCTGAGGTGTACGTGGGACACTGATCGTTTTGAGCCAACACCAATTAAAACGGGAGCCTGCTGTTTCATTCTGAATAACAAGCCTCTTCTAAGTGGACGTTTTGCAGGAATGAACAAGGCACCCACCTGCGGAGAGCAGGCTTCAAAACTAAGTTCGTTTAACGGCACATCGGGACTCTTCACTATACATAAGATGCATCATAAAAGTCTATTTTAAAGGAAAACCTTTAAAATAGACTTTTATGTTTTAAGAGGAATTTGAAAAATTTTTGAGAGTGTTGTTTGTTTCCATTGGAAAAACATGAGGAAGACGGGATTCTCCTTCTTGATTAGATAGTTGTCGCACCCGGTTCATCATGGAAAGAATCATTGTGTATTCCTGATGAATTTCTTCCATGTGCTCTGTTAATTGTTTCACTTGTTCTTCTAATTGTTCTTTCTTTCCTTTTAATTCTTTCACTTCATTTTCTAGCTTTTCCGGAGAAGACTTATTTTCCTTCATTACTAATTTCATTTTTTCTAAATAGGAAATCACTTGTTCTAGAGTGAGTTCTGTTTGTTCCATTTGGGGAGTAGTGATTTGATGTGCTGCCCGTCTTGCTTTGTTCCGTATTCTTTGTTTTCGTTCCCGCTTTGCTTGTTTAATTTCTTCTTCATACTTTTGACGAATCAAGGCGTTCCATCGAAAACCACAGGCAGCTGAAGTGCGATCAAGTTCATCACCCACTTGATCAAAAGCTTTTAATTGGGTGCTTCCTGAGCGTATGTGCTCCAGTACCACTTCCGCTAACCGTCTATCTTCTTGATCCGACCATGCATCTTGACGATGAATCATCGTATTCTCTCCTTTAATTACTAGATTTACAGTTACTAGTATGGACGGATAAATTTGGTATTATACGTAAGTTTTTATCTTCCTTTTCCTTTCCGAATATTTTGATAGACTTCCTGGAGTGTTTTTTCAAATTTGCTCGTTTGTTTTGGAAAATAGTATTGATCGTTTTTTAAGTCATCCGGTAAATATTGTTGTGGGACCCAGCCGCGTTCATCATCATGAGGATATTGGTAGCCTTTTCCTCTTCCAAGCGTTTTTGCCCCTTTGTAATGAGCATCTTTTAAATGAAGAGGTATTTCTGGAGTTCCTTTTTCTAATAGGGCACTCCGGGCTTTATCCAATGCTTTATATGCACTGTTGGACTTCGGCGAAAGGCATAATTCTACAACGGCGACGGCAAGAGGAATTCTCGCTTCTGGAAAACCTAGTCGTTCCGCAGCTTCCACTGCTGCTAAGGCACGAGGTCCTGCTTGTGGACTGGCAAGGCCAATATCTTCATACGCAGTTACAATGAGTCGTCTCCCGATACTCGTTAAATCTCCTGCTTCAATGAGGCGTGATAAGTAATGCAGTGCTGCGTCCACGTCGCTACCTCGTATGGACTTTTGAAAAGCCGATAGCACATCATAGTGGGCATCGCCATCTTTATCGTGTTGAAAACGCTTTTTTTGAATACATTCTTCTGCAATTTCCTCATCAATAACAATGGTTCCGTCTTCATTATCGGGAGTAGATAACACCGCCAGTTCCAAAGCGTTGAGAGCACTTCTTACGTCTCCTCCGGCAGCTTCAGCTAAATGAAAAAGAGCCTCCTCGGTAATGGAGATGTTATATTTTCCTAACCCTCGTTCATGATCATTGATCGCTCGCACGAGGGCTTCTTTCACTTGTTCCGTCGTTAGGCGTGTTACTTCAAAAATTTGACAGCGACTGCGAATAGCAGGATGAATGGCATGATAAGGATTTTCAGTTGTTGCGCCAACAAGAATAATTAAGCCGCTTTCCAAATGAGGTAATAGGAAATCTTGCTTCGTTTTGTCTAAACGATGCACTTCATCCATAATCACAATGAGTTGATTAGATATTTTCGCTTCTTCCACCGCCATTTCCATATCTTTTTTATTATGAACGACTGCATTCATCATTTTATAAGGGGTTTCGGTACTCCCTGCAATAGCGGAAGCGATGGATGTTTTCCCTGTTCCAGGAGGACCATATAAAATCATGGAAGATAATTTTTTCGCTTGAATCATGCGGCGGAGTAACTTTCCTTCCGCTAATAAATGAGTCTGTCCAATCACTTCTTCAATAGACTTTGGTCTCATGCGATAAGCCAATGGTCGATGAGTCTTCAACAGTTTTCACTCCTTGTAGACAGTAGCCTTTTTCTAATATAACGCAATAATAGCGAGAAAGCATAGAGAAACAGTTGCCTATCGATGCAAAGGGATTTGTATTCATGATATAATATGAGCGGAATAAAACAACGGAAATGTAGAAAAGAGAGGGTTACATGGAGAGGACATTTAACCGAGGGGAACACCTATTTCTTCGATGGATGGTGTTTACAATAGGACTAATCATCATGGCGTTTGGCATTGCATTAATGATTAGAGCGGAATTAGGAAGTGCGCCGTGGGACGTTCTCCATGTGGGACTTCATTATCAAATCGGCCTGACAGTAGGAACATGGAGTATTATGATCGGTGTTATGATTATTACTCTGACCTCGATATTGGAAAAAGAATGGCCTCAAGTGGGTGGCATCGTCAATATGCTCACACTTGGTATTTTTATTGACATTTTTCTCTTTTTTCTATCCACCCCAGAATCACTTGTGTTAAAATTTGTCATGTTAATTGCCGGAATTATTTTCATCGCATATGGGATTGGAATTTACATCGCTCCACAATTAGGAGCGGGACCGCGGGATAGTTTAATGATTGCTATTCATAAAAAAACCGGTTGGAAAATAGCGCGAGTACGTGGATTAATGGAGATAACTGTCTTGCTTCTTGGTTGGTTGTTCGGAGGGCCTGTGTTTATCGGAACGCTCATTTATTGTTTTGGAATTGGTCAAATTGTCGGGATAGCTATGCCGCAATGCCAGCAAGCCGTTTATCGGATGATTAAAAGAGGTGATCAAAATGAAAATTTCTACAAAGGGTCGGTACGGACTGACCATTATGATGGCGTTAGCGAAAAAATACGGTGAAGGACCGATATCTTTAAAATCCATCGCAAAAGAACATGATTTATCTGAACATTATTTGGAACAATTAATAGCACCACTTCGTAATGCTACGCTAGTCAAAAGTGTACGGGGGGCCTATGGTGGGTATATGCTTGCTAAAGATCCAAAAGAAATTACAGCAGGAGACATTATTCGTGTTTTAGAAGGCCCTATTAGTCCTGTCGAAGTGTTGGAAAATGAAGAACCTGCTAAAAGGGATTTATGGATGAAAATCCGAGATGCGATTAAAGATGTGTTGGATAATACAACGTTAGAATATTTGGCAACATATGAAGGGGACGACGAAGACCAAGAGTATTATATGTTTTACATTTAACTCAGTTAGGAGATGTACGTACTGGCGGTGATGGAATGGAAAAAATTTATGTCGATCATGCTGCTTCTACCCCGATAGATGAGCGGGTAATCACAACTATGATAGAAGCAATGAAAAATCAATATGGGAACCCATCTAGTATTCATTCTTTTGGAAGAGATGCCCGAAAGCTGTTAGATGAAGCACGTCAGACACTTGCACAAACCATTGAAGCGAAACCGAATGAAATCGTCCTTACAAGTGGTGGAACCGAAGCAAATAATCTTGCCATTTTTGGTTATGCGAGAGCAAATAAGGCGAAAGGGAATCATATTATTACTTCGGCCATTGAACATCATGCCGTATTAGATGCGTGTAAACAGCTTGAAAAAGAGGGCTTTCGTGTTACTTATCTCCCGGTCAATAAAGATGGGTATATCACGAAAGAGCAAGTGGAAGAAAATATGACGGATGAAACGATTCTCATTGCAATGATGCATGCGAACAATGAGACTGGCGTCATCCAGCCGGCGAACGAGATTGCTCGCCTTGCCAAGGAAAAGAACATTGCATTTCATACGGATGCCGTGCAGACGTATGGCGTGTTACCAATATCGGTAAAAGAAATGCAACCAACGATGATGGCGGTATCTTCTCATAAAATTAACGGTCCTAAAGGAATCGGTTTTTTATATGTAAAAGAAGGGACAAAACTCATCGCGACGTTTGCTGGAGGAGAACAGGAGAAGAAAAGACGACCAGGGACTGAAAATTTGCCGGCAATCGCCGGTTTTGCCACCGCTGCAAAAGTTGCTTTAGAAGAGAGGGAACAGCGGGGCTCTTTTTATCAACATTTGACCGATTCTTTTGTATCTGCTTTAAAAGAAGAAGAGGTACCATTTCAAATAAATGGAGACGCTAATCACCGCGTTCCCCACATTGTAAATATTTATTTTCCATGGACGACGGTGGAATCCTTTCTCGTTCGCTTAGACTTTGCGGGAATTGCAGCTTCCAGTGGCTCAGCTTGCACCGCGGGGTCCCTTGACCCTTCGCATGTGCTTACTGCCATGTTTCCTGAAGAAGGACGTGCCCAGTCATCTGTTAGATTTAGTGTCGGCAAAGGAAACACGAAAGAAGAGATGGAATATATCGCTCGGGAAATAAAAAAAATGATGAAGACAATATAAAAGAAAGGAGGATAAGAATGTCGGTAAAACGAAAAGAAGATACGAGAGTTGTTGTCGGTATGTCCGGTGGCGTAGATTCCTCGGTGACCGCTGCGCTACTCAAAGAGGAAGGATATGATGTCATCGGCATTTTTATGAAAAACTGGGATGACACCGATGAATTTGGGGTTTGTACGGCGACAGCGGACTACGACGATGTCATTGCAGTGTGTAACCAGCTAGATATCCCGTATTATGCGGTGAACTTTGAAAAAGAGTATTGGGATCGGGTCTTTACGTATTTTTTAAACGAGTACAAAGCCGGTCGAACTCCAAATCCAGACGTGATGTGTAATAAAGAAATTAAATTCAAAGCATTTTTAGATCATGCATTAACACTCGGTGCTGACTTTTTAGCAACCGGTCATTATGCCCGCACGAGACGAACTGCTGATGGAAAAGTACAATTGCTACGTGGAGTTGACGACAATAAAGACCAAACGTATTTTTTGAACCAATTAAGCCAATCGCAATTAGAAAAAGTGTTGTTTCCCCTTGGCGAATTAACAAAAAAGGAAGTTCGCCATATTGCAAAAGAAAAAGGACTTGCCACTGCTCATAAAAAAGATAGCACCGGTATTTGCTTTATCGGTGAGCGGAATTTTAAAGAATTTTTGCAGTCCTATTTACCTGCTCAACCAGGAAAAATGGTGACCCCTGACGGAGAGATAAAAGGAGAACACGATGGACTGATGTATTATACCATTGGTCAACGCCAAGGACTTGGTATCGGTGGTGCAGGGGAACCGTGGTTTGTAGTCGGTAAAAATGTAGAAAAAAATGAATTGATTGTTGGCCAAGGATTTGAGCATCCTGATTTATATTCGGAAGGATTATACGCTTCTTCTGTTCATTGGATTGCAGGAGAGGAAATTGAACAACCATTGACATGTACGGCGAAGTTTCGCTACCGCCAACCGGATCAACAAGTAACCGTTTATCCAGCAATAAATGGAGAAACAAAAGTGATTTTCGAGGAACCGCAACGGGCAATTACCCCTGGACAATCAGTCGTTTTTTATGACGGAGAAGTATGTTTAGGCGGTGGAACAATTGAACGAGCAGTAAAAGGGGAAAGCGTCCTTCAATAAACGTTTTCCCCTCTTTCTCGTGAAACGAAAAAGGAGGACGATTTTTTGGGTAAAAATGAAGAGGCCATAGCGCTTATGAAAGAAGGAAAGATAGAAGAAGCATTTCAAACATTAAATGATGCTATTAAAGAAAACCCCGACGATCCCGTCCCTTTCATTAACTTCGGCAATTTACTTGCCCATATGCATGAAAACGAAAAGGCATTAAATTTTTATCAAAAAGCGGTTGAACTTGATCCATATGCAGGTTCTGCTTATTATGGAGCAGGAAATGTTTATTACAATAGTGAAAAATATAGTGAGGCGTTAACGATGTATCAACAAGCTCATCGAACCGGTTTAGACGACGCAAGTCTTCACTACATGATGGGGCTTTCATACTATCAAAGCGGACGTCTCCCTCATGCGTTGGCATCCTTCAAACGGGCATTGGAATTGGATGACACCGATACCGAAGCTAGATTTTATTATGGGTTATGTCTTGCACGACTCGAACAAACAAATGAGGCACAAGCTGCATTGATGCGCGTCGTGAAGGAAAATCCAAACCATGCTGATGCATACTATAATCTTGGGGTGATTGCGACTTTTGAAAATTCCTATGAAGAAGCGCTTGACTTTTTTCATCGTGCCGTAGAAATACAGCCAGATCATATCCTCGCTGTACACGCAAAAAAACAAGTGGAAGAACGTATGAAACAAGAGGATGAGTAACACGGAGGTTTTTCTTTCATGTCTGATACAATTACTTCTCCGCATGAAATGGAGGAATCTTTTATAACAGGAACGGCCGTGCATATTATTTTTCGAAATGAAGAGAACGGTTACTCCGTTGTGCTCGTTCGAGTAAAAGACTCCTTTCCTAAGCTAGAAGCAAAGAAGGTAACAGTTGTTGGTTATTTTCCTGCAATAGAAAAAAATGAACGATATCGTTTCGAAGGGTATTTTAAAGAACACCCTCGCTTTGGGAATCAGTATTACGTTACCTATTACCAAAAAGAGATACCGACAGAAACAGAAGCGTTAATTACATATTTATCTAGTGATCGTTTTCCTGGTATCGGAGAAAAAACAGCAGCGACGCTAGTTGAAAAATTTGGAAAAGACGTAATTTCTATCATTTTAGACGATCCGGAAAAACTTACCAAGATTCCCCACATGAACGAGAAAAGAAGAAATCAAATTTATGAAGCAATGATGGAAAACCAAGGGATGGAACGAGCGATGATGTCCCTTACTCGCTATGGATTTGGAATGGAATTGGCCGTGAAAATTTATCAAACCTACAGGGAAAAGACGCTTGAAATCATTGAAGAAAACCCTTATCAACTCGTTTGGGACGTGGAGGGAGTCGGATTTCATAAAGCAGATCAATTAGGGACTCGAATGGGAATCGAGAAAAATAATCCGGATCGATTGAAAGCGGGAATACTTTACATCTTGTATGAAAAAACGTTACAAGAAGGTCACGTCTATGTTCCGCGGGAAATCATGGTCAATGAATCGTTACGCTTATTAAATGACCGAGGGAAATCTATTACGACAGAAGATGTCAAGCAAGCGATGGAGTTTTTATTAGAAGAGGACAAAATTGTCGAAGAAGAAGATAGAATTTATATGAAATCGTTATATTTTGCGGAAATTGGGTTTGTCTCAAAGGTACGAAAGCTTCTGGATGCAAAGGAAGAGCGTACTTTTTCTGAGGCGGAATTTTTAAAAGCGCTCGGGGAAACGGAAGAAAAATTTCAAATTCAATATGAAACACAACAAGTCGAAGCAATAAGAAAAGCGATAGAATCACCTTTCATGATTTTAACCGGTGGACCAGGCACTGGGAAAACAACGGTGATTCGAGCCATTGTCGAAGTGTATGCTTCTTTGGAAGGGTTTTCTCTTGACCGTTCCACGTATGAAAAAGAGGAGCCGTTTCCAATACTGCTTGCTGCCCCCACAGGGCGAGCGGCCAAACGAATGAAAGAATCGACTGGACTATTAGCCACTACCATTCATAAATTATTAGGATTTAATGGACTTGATGGAATGGAAAAGTTTGAAAGAGATGAAGAAAATCCGCTCCAAGGGAAGCTTTTGATTGTCGATGAAGTGTCTATGGTTGACATGTGGCTTGCGAACCAACTGTTTCGCGCGATTCCGGAAGGGATGAAAGTCGTGTTAGTCGGTGATGAAGACCAACTTCCTTCCGTCGGTCCTGGACAAGTGTTACGAGATGTACTTATCGCTCAAAAAGTTCCGACAGTCACGTTGTCTGTCGTCTATCGCCAAGCAGAGGGGTCATCGATTATTCAATTGGCTCATGCGATGAAACAAGGTTCGTTACCTTCTGATTTAAAAAAACCTTTTCCAGATCGCCGCTTTTTTGTTTCTACGACAGATAATTCGTTGGATGTCGTTGTCCAAGTGTGTAAAGGAGCTTTAAACAAAGGCTATTCCCCAATGGACATTCAAGTGCTTGCCCCGATCTATCGTGGTCCTGTAGGAATTTATCGTATCAATCAAGAATTACAAACTCTCTTTAACCCTCACCAAGACAAAAAACGGAAAATCACGGTAGGAGAGACGATATATTCCACGGGAGATGTCGTGTTGCAATTGACGAATAATCCGGACGAAGAAGTCTTTAATGGAGATCGAGGAATCATAAAAGGCATCATTGACGCAAAAGAAACCGTCGAAAAACAGACGCAAATTGTCATTTCTTTTGATGGGAAAGAAGTGACCTATACGAAAAAAGATATGAATCAAGTGATGCTTGCTTATTGTTCCTCGATTCATAAAGCACAGGGGAGTGAATTCCCCATCGTGATTGTGCCAATGTTAATGTCTTATCGCCGGATGCTAGCACGCAATTTAATATACACAGCCATCACGAGAGCAAAAGATTATTTAATCCTTTGTGGAGAAGAACAGGCCTTTCAATTTGCCGTGGATAATGTACAAAAAGAAGAGCGATTCACGACGTTGAAAGAACGATTGCTTGGGGAAATATAGAGATGAAAGTTATAAAATGTTCCGTAATAGGACAGACTGAATACTATCTTTCAAACATGAGAGCAGAAAGGAAAGATAGTAACGATGGTTTGTCCTTATTGTTCTTCAAAAGAAGTTGGAAAAATCGGGGTAGCGCAATATTATTGTTGGAATTGTTTTCTCGAATGGGAGATAGATGAAAACGGAAAGTGTATTTTTTATCAAGTGGAAGAGGATGGCTCGTTAAGTTGCTTGAACGATATATTTGGGGATGACTGGTTTAAAGAAGCGTAGATTCCTACTTCGTATAAATGAGTTGTTTTGTCTCATTCTATAATAGAAGGAGGAAATGAGATGGACACTCAGAAAGAATGGATTTGGTTAAGACGCTTCATTCTCATTATTCTCGTGTTGTTAACGATCTATTTACTTATTCTTATCAAACCCGTTTGGTCCACCGTTTTTCTCGTTCTCGGAAAAGTAACTCTCCCATTTTTATTAGCAGCGATCATTGCTTATTTATTACATCCCATCATTGAAAGTTTACAGCAAAGACATATCCCCCGTCCTATTGCTATTTTAGGAGTGTATGTTCTTTTTTTTGGAGGGGGAGCCATTCTCATATGGTATTATAGTCCAGCAATATACTATCAATTGACACGTTTTATGGAACAATTGCCCGCTTATTTTCATCAGTGGCATTTGTTTTATTCAGAGCTTCATCATCGCATCGATCATTTACCTGTAGCATTACACGACCGCATTGAAAATATCTTTTTTACGACGGAACAGTATCTTACAAGCCAAACGGATCAACTGATTTATAAATGGAGACAATTTGTCGATTTTATTGTATTGTTGCTGTTGTTACCATTCCTTGTGTTTTACTTATTAAAAGATATTAAAGCCATTGAAAAATTAGTGAAGAAGCTCACACCGAAACAATGGCATGATGAAGGAGAATTACTTGCAAAAGCGACCGACCAAGCATTAGGAGACTACATTCGAGGACAAGTGATTGTCGCTGGTTCAGTCGGTGGACTGTCTGCCATCGCTCTTTGGTTGATCGGAATGGAGCATGCTTTTTTACTCGGAGCCTTCATTGCGGTAATGGATGTTATTCCGTACATTGGACCGATTATCGGGGCAATACCGGCCATTATGGTGGCTTCTACGATTTCAACGAGTAAAGTCATTTTAACGCTGATCATTTTGTTTGTCATTCAACAAGTGGAAGGAAATTTTTTGTCTCCCTATGTTGTCGGGAGAACGGTCAATCTTCATCCCCTTGTCGTCGTATTTGCATTACTACTAGGGTTTGAAACCGCTGGATTCATCGGACTATTACTTTCCGTACCATTATTCGTCGTCATCAACAACATTTATCACACGTTTAAGAAAGAACAACAATGATTGACATGAGAAGATATTTTTACTATAAATAGAAAGAGATAAATGGAAAGCGATGATGAGACAAGTATGTTGAAGCCCTCTGTACAGAGACCGTTTTAGTTTGCTGAAATAAAACGGCAGAGAAGATCAACAGAAAGCTATCTCGGAGTGTAGGCAAAACCTACCGTGAACCTGCGTTAACGGTGTAAGTTGGCAAGCATCTCGCTTGCAAACAGGGTGGTACCGCGAGTAAGCCTCGTCCCTGCATGTGGGAGGAGGTTTTTTTGTACTGTGAAAAAGTTGAAAACATCCGACATGCGCTTTGTGGCTTGGCAACTAGCTTTTTTCTCATATAGAAAATGTACAAGTGGAGGAGAGACTTATGAAGAAACTATCATCCCAACAAGTTCGTCAACTCTTTTTAGATTTTTTTAAAGAAAAAAATCATAAAATAGAACCGAGTGTACCGTTAGTACCGCAAGATGATCCATCTCTTTTGTGGATTAATAGTGGGGTTGCTACGTTAAAAAAATATTTTGATGGAAGACTCGTGCCGGAGAATCCCCGCATTGCGAACGTGCAAAAATCCATTCGCACAAACGATATTGAAAACGTCGGAAAAACAGCCCGTCACCACACATTTTTTGAAATGCTTGGTAACTTCTCCATTGGAGACTATTTCAAAAAAGAAGCGATTGAATGGGCGTGGGAATTTTTAACGGATGAACGTTGGCTCGGGTTTGATCCAGAACGATTATCGGTGACGATTCATCCGGAAGATGAAGAAGCATATAATTTGTGGAAAAATCATATCGGTTTAGAAGAAGAGCGGATTATTCGTTTAGAAGAAAATTTCTGGGATATTGGCGTAGGTCCAAGCGGTCCGAACACGGAAATTTTTTATGACCGGGGTCCGGAATACGGGGACGATCCAAACGATCCGGAACTTTATCCTGGAGGAGAAAATGAACGCTATTTAGAAATATGGAACTTAGTGTTTTCCCAATATAATCATCAAGAAGACGGCACTTATACTCCATTACCGAAAAAGAATATTGATACGGGGATGGGGTTGGAACGAATCGTATCTGTTATACAAGATGTGAAAACAAACTTCGACACTGATTTATTCATCCCGATCATTCGTAAAATAGAAGAGATAGCAAACGAGACTTATGGAAAAGACAAGGAAAAAGACGTTGCTTTTAAAGTGATTGCAGATCATATTCGTACGGTGAGTTTTGCCATTGGAGACGGGGCCCTTCCTTCCAATGAAGGAAGGGGATACGTACTTCGTCGCCTTCTTCGTCGGGCAGTTCGTTATGCGAAACAACTTGGAATTGAACGCCCATTTATGTATGAGTTAATCGCTACGGTTGGAGAGACGATGAAAGAGTTTTATCCAGAAGTGAGTGAAAAGGAAAGTTTTATCCAAAAAGTAGTTAAAAACGAAGAAGAACGATTCCATGAAACCCTCGCAGACGGTCTCGCTATTTTGTCTTCTATCATCGAGAAAGCGAAATCAAACGGGGAAAAAGTCCTTTCAGGAAAAGATGTGTTTATGCTGTATGATACGTATGGTTTTCCGGTGGACTTAACCGAAGAATATGCTGCAGAAAGTGGTCTTACTGTGGATCAAGAAGCATTTGAAAAAGAAATGGAAGCCCAACGAACAAGAGCACGGGAAGCTCGCAAAGAAGAGGCTTCTATGCAAACTCAAGATGGGATTTTAACTGATATTACAACGGAAAGCGAATTTATCGGCTACGAAACGCTTGAAAAAGAGACGATGGTAGAGACAATCATTTACGATGGTGAAATGATTGACACCGTATCTGCCGGTAAAAAAGTGCAACTGCTTTTAAAAGAAACACCATTTTATGCAGAGAGTGGTGGACAAGTGGCTGACACGGGGAAACTGTATAACGATCAAGTGGAAGCAAGTGTATTAGATGTCCAAAAAGCTCCGAATGGTCAGCATCTTCATACGGTTGAAATTACCCAAGGAACGCTTCGAAAAGGTGCCACGATAACGGCGGAAGTAGCGCGAGAAAGCCGCTTAGATATTATTAAAAATCATACGGCAACCCATTTACTGCACCAAGCATTGAAAGATGTATTAGGCGAGCACGTGAATCAATCCGGTTCCCTTGTGGAAAGCGAACGACTTCGCTTTGATTTCTCTCACTTCGGACAAGTGACAGAAGAAGAAATAGAAAAAATTGAACACATCGTCAATGAAAAAATTTGGCGTGCCATTCCTGTCGTCATTGAAGAGATGCAGTTAGAAAAAGCACAAGAAATCGGCGCCATGGCGCTATTTGGGGAAAAATATGGTGACATCGTGCGCGTGGTACAAGTAGATGATTATAGTATTGAATTATGTGGTGGCTGTCACGTTCAAAATACCGCTGAAATCGGCATGTTTAAAATCGTTTCTGAAGGCGGTGTCGGTGCAGGTGTTCGGAGAATCGAAGCAGTAACAGGAAAACGTGCCTACCAATATATGAATGAACAATATCGCTATTTAAAAGAAGCCGGAAAACGATTAAAAGCGAAACAATTACGAGAAGTACCGGAAAAAATTACTTCCCTCCAACAACAAATTCGTGCCTTAGAAAGAGAAAACGAATCCCTTCATGCCAAGTTAGGAAATATGGAAGCGATGGAGATTCTTGAGAGCGTACAAGAAGTAAACGGAATTCCAGTAATAGCGGCACAACTTTCTTCTCAAGATATGGACGGACTTCGTCATACCGTCGATGAACTGAAACAAAAATTAAAATCAGGTATTATCGTCGTCGGAACAGTAAAAAATAACAAAGTAAATCTCGTTGCCGGTGTCACAAAAGATATAGTGGCAAAAGGATATAAAGCGGGGCAAATAGTTAAAGAAGTGGCGCAAATATGCGGAGGAGGCGGTGGCGGCCGTCCTGACATGGCGCAAGCTGGTGGGAAACAACCGGAAAAATTATCAGAAGCGATAAAAGAAGTGCCAAATATTATTAAATCCATTTCCTAAAAGAGAATATTTGGTGTACAATGAGGGAAAGATGTGGAAAGTCATGCTCGGCCATTTCAGCAAGGGAGGTGTATGGAATGGGGTCAAATGACAACACAATGAAATTTAACGTTCAAGACGATCCATTAGATATAAATGCAGAAGAAGTACTATTCACTGTTTATGAAGCGCTCGAAGAAAAAGGGTATCACCCGATTAATCAAATTGTAGGCTATTTGTTGTCTGGTGATCCAGCATACATTCCTAGATATAAAGATGCTCGGAATTTGATACGTAAAATTGAAAGGGACGAGCTGATTGAAGAACTGGTACGATCTTATTTGACGAGTCACGGGAAGGTGCAGGAATGAAAATATTGTCTTTAGACGTTGGAATGAAGCGTATTGGCGTGGCCGTTTCCGATGAGCTCGGTTGGACCGCACAAGGATTGGAAACGATTCACATAAAAGGGGAAGATCCAAAGGAATCGTTTGCGCGCATTCGTTCCCTCGTGAAAGAACATCATGTCACAGAAATTGTCGTTGGACTTCCTAAAAACATGGATGGAACGATTGGTCCCCGCGGAGAACAATGTCAACAATTTGCAAGCGCGTTACAGAAGGAATTACATCTTCCGGTAAACATGTATGATGAACGTTTAACGACACAAGCTGCTGAAAGAACGTTGCTTGAAGCAGATATGAGTCGTAAAAAAAGAAAAAAAGTGGTAGACAAAATGGCTGCTGTGATGATTCTCCAAGGATATTTGGAACACCGAAAGATGAAGCAATCATAAAGAAAGAGGTGTTTTTTGTGGCACAAGAAGAACAAGAGCGCATTGTCATCCCCGATGAAGAAGGAAATGAACATTTATTTGATGTGTTGTTCACCTTCGATGTGGATGAAACGGAAAAATCGTATATCGTCTTGACAGAAGCAATGAAAGAAAACGAAGAAGAAGAAGAAGTTGAAGTGTTTGCTTTTGAATATAAAGAAGACGGAAAAGATGATTCGGACATTACGTTAATTCCGATTGAAACGGAAAGCGAATGGGATATGGTGGAAGAAATGATTGAAACGTTCAGTGCGAGTGAAGATATATAACATATACGACTAAAATAACTGTCCCGAATTTCAATCTTTCGGGACAGTTATTTGTTCTTTCATCGTCATGAATCATTTATTATTGTTAAAGGGGGGAGAAATGATGGGGAATAAAAAAAAGAGAAAAGGTTTCCGTGTTCTTTTGGGAGCATTTTTTGTTGTGGTTGTCATTGGAGTTGCAGGTTATTTTTACATATCTTTTTTATTACAGCCGGTGGATGAGACCGATACCGCCTCGACAGAAGTAGAGATCCCGCTCGGTTCATCTACGAGTGACATTGCGAAGAAACTTTCTGAACACGGTTTAATTCGCAATGCACAAGTGTTTGAATATTACATAAAGCTACAAAACGAAAATGGGTTACAAGCAGGTACATATGAATTGTCCAAATCAATGTCTGTCGCTGAAATGACAGAGGAGTTAAAAAAAGGAAAGGTCATTCAGGAAGCGCCCGTTACGTTCACGATTCCAGAGGGTAGTAATTTCGAAACGATTGCTGCTATTATTGCGGAAGCGACCACTTTTAAGGAAGAAGAGATAAAAGAAACATTCACACAGGAAGAAGTAATCAAAGGTCTCATTTCCAAGTATGACATTCTTACTGAAGAAATACTCGATGAACAGGTGCGCTATCCATTAGAAGGTTATCTTTTCCCAATGCGATATGATTTTTACGATGAAGATATTTCTATGGAAGAAATAATTGGTGCAATGATTGAACAGATGGAAAATATTTTATTACCGCAAAAAGACAGCTTAGCAAAGAAAGATTTGTCGTATCATGAGGTGCTAACATTAGCTTCTATCGTTGAAAGGGAAGCAAAGGAAGCTAAAGACCGACCGTTCATTGCAGGGGTGCTTTTTAATCGATTGGAAGAAGGAATGCGCTTAGCTGTCGATCCTACAGTTGCTTATGCATTAGGGGAACATCGCTATATGACTTCCTATGAAGATTTAGAAGTGGATTCTCCTTATAATACATATAAGTATGAAGGATTACCGCCGGGACCAATTGCTAGTCCAGGAGAAAAAGCAATTCAAGCAGTAATTCATCCGAAGGAAAGCAATTATCTCTTTTTCTATGCTCGTCCAAATGGAGAAGTGATCTATAACGAAACGTATGAAGAACATCGGAAAGTACAAGAAAAATACCGAAGTGAATGGGAAGAAGGTCGCCCAGACTCTTAATACGAATGTTACGACCGTAAGGAGATGAGGAAATGGAAGATATTACGACCTATGTCGATCAATTAAACAATATAGATTCCCATTTATTTCAGGAAATGGAGGAGTATGCAAAGGAACATCGTATTCCTATCATAGATAAAGACTCCCTTACTGTTTTATTAGAGCTTCTCCGTATCCATCAAAGCAAAAAAATTATTGAAATTGGTACTGCCATTGGATATTCTGCATTACAGATGGTGCATCACTTACAAGATTTGAAAGTAATTTCTTTTGAAAAAGATGAAAATCGCTATCAAGTTGCCATGCGGTTTCGCGATAACAGTAAATACCATGACCGGGTGACATTTGTGCATGAAGATGCCTTAACTGCCAATGTGATTCAAGAGAATGACTATGATGCATTATTTATCGATGCTGCGAAAGGAAAAAATCAATCCTTTTTTGAGAAGTACACCAACTATTTACGACCAGGCGCGCTCGTTATTACCGATAACGTTTTATTTAAAGGATACGTATTGCATCCGGAGTTAGCGCCAAAACGATGGCGTTCTCTTGCGAAAAAGGTACAGGCTTACAATGAATGGTTAAAAAATCACCCCGGTTACGAAACGACATTTTTAAATATAGGAGATGGGCTTGCAGTAAGTAGCAAAAAAGAGACATGAATATCACCTTCATTGCATAACTTGCAATAACGATGATAACAATACAAAATCATTGTATTTCTGTATAAACATGCGTATGATAATGTCAGAAATATTATCTCATAGAGTGATTATGATATTAGGAGTGACGGGACATGGCTGATGAGAAACAACATTACATGACAAAAGCTGGAAAAGAAAACTTAGAAAATGAACTTCATTACTTAAAAACAGAAAAACGTCAAGAAGTAGTAGAAAGAATAAAAGTAGCGAGAGCATTTGGCGATCTCTCGGAAAACTCCGAGTATGATGCAGCGAAAGATGAACAAGCCTTTGTAGAAGGACGTATTAATCAAATTGAAAAAATGTTAAAAAATGCAATTATTATTGAGGATGACGAAACAAATAAAACAGAAGTGGCGCTCGGAAAATCGGTGAAATTTAAAGAACTGCCGGATGGAGAAGAAGAAACGTATACGATTGTCGGAAGTGCGGAGTCCGATCCGCTCGAAGGTAAAATTTCAAATGATTCACCGATGGCACAAAGTCTTCTCGGGAGAAAAGTAGGGGAAATTGTAACGGTTCATACACCAGGCGGGGAGATTGAAGTCGAGATTCTTGAAGTGCATTAGCCGATGGAAAAAGCAGTGTTGTTTTTTGTAAACACTGCTTTTTTGACTTGTTAAGAGATGCAATCTTTCATTTCGTCAGGGACAAAACTCCTATCGCATCTTGTCGAAAAATTTTATATGATGAAAAGGGTGAAAGAGAAATGGTAGGTGATGATTTTGGAAGATAAAGAAGAATTGTCCCGTCAAGAAATGAGAAAAAGAAAACAAATGAATCGTTTATTAAATACAGCCATCGTTGTTGTCGGTGGTCTTATTCTCTTTTTTGCGGTTCAATTGTTTTTTATGAATGAGGAAGCTTCCATTGAAGAAGCAGATGACGATAGGATAGAGGAAACAGAACGAGCACCTGAATCTCCCCCTGAAACGAATGAACCAAATGAACGAGAAAACAAAGAAGAAGAGGAAGATACAGATGAAAAGGTAGGTGGTCCTGATCTAGGAGAATGGGAACCAGTAGGAACTTCTCAGACAGGTCCATTTCAACATGATTTTAATAGAGGAAGTCAAAATTGGAAAGAAATGGAGAACGCTCTTCGTTACGCCACTGCCATTCCAATGGAAGAAATGACAATTTGGCGTTTAGAAAATGGAGGAGAAAACATCGCAATCGGAACGGTAAGTGATGCGTCTACCCATGACCAGCCATATCAAGTGACAATGCAATTTGTTGAAAATGAAGGTTGGCAACCAATTGAAGTGATACAATTAGACCATAACCCATATCAATAAAAAATGACAAAGGAAGTGGAACAAATGAAGATAGCTGTCATTGGAGCAATGGATGAGGAAGTGGAATTATTAAAAAGTAAGATTGACGATCGTATTGATGAAGAAATTGGTGGTGCTTTTTTTCATCGTGGCCATATTGATCAACAAGAAATCGTTCTTGTCAAATCAGGAATTGGAAAAGTGAATGCGGCCATTAGTACCGCCATTTTAATTCATCAATTCCAGCCTGACGTTGTGATTAACACAGGAGCAGCCGGCGGTTTTAATCCGGAACTGGAAGTAGGAGATGTAGTTATTTCAAATGAAGTAAGATATAACGATGTGGATGCAACCGTCTTTGGTTATGAGTATGGACAGGTTCCACAAATGCCTGCCCGATATGTTGCAGATGAATCGCTGATTCAAATTGCAAAAGAAGCGGTAAAAGAAGAAGGTTTATCGGTGTTTGAAGGGTTAATATTATCAGGAGATTCCTTTATGAACAATGAAGAAAAAATCAAGTTTTTAAAGTCTTCGTTCCAAGATCCACAATGCGCCGAAATGGAAGCTGGAGCGATTGCGCAAGTCTGTTATCGATTCGATATTCCTTTTGTTGTCATTCGTTCTTTAAGTGATATAGCCGGAAAAGATGCCCGAGAATCTTATGACCAATTTCTTGAAAAAGCAGCTGTTCATTCTGCCAATGTTGTTTTAAAAATGATCCATTCGTTAAAAACATCAAAAGATAGGAATGTGTAACAGAAGAGCGAACCGATATCGTATGAAGCAATCGGTTCGCTCTCTCTATTGTTTTCACCGGTTATAATTCTTCAACAAAATGTCTCATAATACGTGCTGTAAGTCCCCAAATACAATAGTCTTCATAAAAATAAAAGTATTCGGGCATCGCTCCTTTTTTCCATGGATAATTTTTACCATGAGGAATCCATTCATACGGAAAACCATTTTCGGGTTCTACTTTTAAGTGGACATCGTAGCGTTTTGGTTCTGTTTCAAGGAAAAAGGAAAGAGGTACCGTAAATAGTTCATCGACCTCTTCTTGGTTAGGACAAAACGTTGCATTTTCATTTAAAAAGCCTACAAAGGGATAAATGATTTGATTAAAAGGTGAAATGATTTTGTCTAAATGACCAACAAGCTTCGTATCTTTTTCCGTTACGCCGATTTCCTCGCACAATTCTCGAACTGCAGCCTGAGCAGGAGAAGGATCACTTGCGTCTATTTTCCCGCCGGGAAAACAAATTTCTCCCGGTTGACGGTTCATATGTTTTGCTCGTACTTCAAATAGAACGTGTAATCCTTCTTCTTTTTTATCGATAATCGGCAAATATATCGCATACCTTTTCATATGGCGTTCATCAATAATGCCGTCTTTTCGGTGTTGGAACCGTTGAATCAATGATTCTTTTCGAATCATCTCATCATTTATCTTCATTGCTTCACCCCTCTCCCACAATACGGAAACCTACTCTCATCATAACAAATTTTTTCAATTCCATCATGAACAATGATTCATTTGAATTGCTATCCAACCATTACTTCATTCCAAGAAGATTGTAGAAAGAAATATTATTTTGGGATAAAATACAAGATAATGAGGAATATAAATATAAAAATAAGAAAAAAAAGGAAATTTCGGGGGAGAGATTGAATGAGGAGGAGTCGGAAACGAGAAACAATATTTTATACGTTAAAAAAGACATTTGAAGAAGAACTCGGCAGACCATTGAAAAAAGAAGAACAAGCCTTCCTTGCTGAAATGGTTCGCAACCAATGGAAAGAAAATGTAAGGCTTCGTAGCAAAAAGTAAGTAAATGAAAAGGACAAACAAAAAGCGTCATCTTCTTGCATAGGCTAGAAATAAGGCCGTGGACTTCACTGAGGAGGCGGTACCAATGTCTAGCTTACTTGCTCTATTCGTATATTTGTTTAAGGAACTGGCGCTTTTTGTTTCCTACGTAAAAAACAATGCTTTTCCTCAACCGTTGTCAAAAGAAGAGGAACAACGCCATTTAGAAAATATGCAAAAAAATAATAGTAAAGAATCAAGAAATATTTTGATTGAACATAATTTGCGCCTCGTTGCCCACATCGTGAAGAAGTTTGAAAATACGCGAGAGGATACGGAGGATTTAATTTCCATTGGCACAATTGGCTTAATCAAAGGGATTGAAAGCTATTCTCCGGAAAAAGGAACGAAGCTAGCCACGTATGCAGCGAGATGCATTGAAAATGAAATACTTATGCATTTACGCTCGTTGAAAAAAGTACGGAAAGATATTTCGTTGTACGATCCGATTGGAAGTGACAAAGAAGGAAATGAATTAAATTTAATGGATGTGCTTGAAGAAGATGGACCAGAGATTGCCGATATCATTCAGCTAAAAATGGAACAACATAAAGCGTATGAATTTATGAGCGTGTTAGATGAACGAGAAAGAGAAGTAATTATTTATCGTTTTGGGCTCGGGGAAGTAAAAGAAAAAACACAACGCGAAATTGCGAAAGAATTAGGAATATCTCGTAGCTATGTTTCACGAATTGAAAAGCGAGCGCTACTCAAATTGTTTCAAGAATTTTATAAAGAGGAAATGAGCGTTCCTTCGAAAGAGCGATAAACGCGACGTGGAAGTAAAGAAGCTTTTCTTCATGTTGAAATGAACGAAAAGCTTCTTTATCATGTATCGTGCAAATCAAAAAGCATGGAGATCATTGCCGAAGGAGACTGTAACATTAGCATCCAAACGACATGCTCTCTCTACTTTAATTTACAGCGTCTTTTAATTGTTTACCAGGACGGAAAGCAGGGTTTTTTGAAGCCGGAATTTCAATTTCTGCTCCTGTTTGCGGATTACGTCCTTTACGGGCTGCACGTTCACGTACTTCAAAACTTCCAAAGCCAACAAGTTGAATTTTGTCGCCTTTTTTAAGCGATTCTGTAATGCTATCGAAAACAGCATCTACAGCTCTTGCAGCGTCCTTCTTTGAAAGCTCTGCTTGTTCAGCGACTGCATTAATAAGATCTGTTTTGTTCATGCAAAAACTCCCTTTCATTCCTAATATTATCGAGTCCGTACACTACAAATTTACTTAGGAATCCTTGATATGTCAAGTGTTGACGCGGAATTTCCGTGAAATTAACGACGATATAAATGTATTATAAACAAAATCTTCCTTTTTTAAACGTATTTGTGCGAAAAAACTTGATAAACAGGTCTTTCTACATGCGAATTACGATGTTTTTGTCCGCTCTTTGTCTTTCTTTTCTTGCAGTTCATCGCGAATGCTTTCTTTACTTAATTGGACTCCTGAATAATGAGCAGCTCGAATCATTAAGTGCCCACCGACTGGCGCTGTCAAAAAGATGAACACAATCCCTAGCAAAACCCGTGCACTAACGTATCCTTCTACGAAAGCAAAGTAAAGAAAAACCCCTGTTAACACACAAAGTACACTAAAGGTAGCCGATTTGGTAGCTGCATGAGAACGTGTATAAACATCCGGGAATCGCACGACACCAATGGCACTAATAAAACTAATAAGGGCGCCAATGAAGATGAGTATTCCGACGATGAACAAGCTAATCTCGTTTCCGTTCAATGACAACACCCTTTGTAATAAATTTTGAAAATGAAACGGTACCAATGAAAGAGAGAATGCTTAACAACAATATTACTTCCAGAAAAGCGGTTGTGTTTAAAATGAGGGTAATGACTGCAACAAGACTAATTAAATTGACGCCAATCATGTCTAATGTGATGACACGATCGGGATTGGAGGGCCCTTTTACGACACGATATAACCCGATCAGACTAGATAAAACAATCAATACTGCAGAGATGTTTAAAATGATCGCAAACATTAAGGGGTCACCTCCTGAATCGCTTTCACAAACGTATTATTAATGTCATCTTTCGCTTTTTCAATGTCCGGTAAATGGATGGCATGAACGTATAACGTTTTATTGTCTTCCGAGATGTCCACGACGACAGTTCCTGGTGTTAACGTAATAAGAGAGCTTAATAGTGTAATTTGCCAATCTTTTTCTAAATCGACATCCATCGCAAAAATACCGGGTTGAATTTGCAACTTAGGGCGAATAATTTGACTCACAACAGAGACGGTGGATAAAAATAGTTCTCGTAAAAAAATGAGTAAAAGCTTCAGCGCAGCAATGACAAAATATACATATAATCGTTGTGGAAAGAATCCCCGAATAAGATATAGAATCGCTAAGCCGATGAGAAAACCACTGACGAAAGTCTGCAGTGTCCATGCATTGTTCAAAAACATCCAAAGGAAGGCAATAATAAAATGAATGATCATTTGAAATGCCATTTGAACTACTCCTTTAACACAGCATTAATATAAAGCTCCGGTTGTAAAAGTACTTCAGTAGCTGTTTGTACAAATGGATATAAAAATTCTGCTCCGATTCCTAATAGAACGGACAGCGCAATGAGAAGAGAAATCGGAAATAAAAGTCCTTTTGTGGTGCCATGTTCTTCTTTTGACGACAAGACGGATTTTCCGTAAAAACCTTGTAGAAAGATTCGTATCATTGAGTAGAGAACAAGGAGACTTGCGACCATCATTAGAAAAACAATCCAATAATCTCCAACTGTCGTTCCTCCTTGAATGAGAAGAACTTTCCCAATGAATCCACTTAATGGTGGAATTCCGACGAGGGCAAATACTGCAACAAGAAATAGCCAACCAAGGGCAGGATGGTATTTAATGATTCCACCCATTTGTTTTAAATATTTCGTTCCACCCACAGTCACTAAAGCCCCGATAAGGAGAAAAAGAGCCGCTTTAATGATCATATCGTGAATAACATAGTAAATGGCTCCTTGGTATCCAGCTTCTGTCATAGTAGAAACACCAAAGAGTACAAATCCAACCGCCACAATGACGTTATAGACGAGTATTTTGGTGACGTCTTTATGAGCAACAGCTCCGATGACACCAAATATCATTGTCAATGCTGCAAGTACCCCAAGAACGGTATGGGTATAAGCTGGATCATGAACAAAAATGATAGAATACGTTCGAAAAATAGCATAGATTCCCACTTTTGTTAAAAGCGCCCCAAACAAGGCACCAATCGCTGTTGGTGGAGCTGTATAAGAGGCAGGCAGCCAAAAATAAAGCGGGAAAATCGCTCCTTTTAGCCCAAAAATAATTAGAAACATGAGCGCAATTACCGTTAAAATAGGGGCAGGTTCTGTAAGACTGGCAATTCTTTCTCCTAAATGAGCCATATTCAATGTACCAATGACCGCATATAAATAAGCAACTCCAATGACGAATAAAGCGGAAGATAGGATATTAATTAACACATATTTAAAAGATTCTCTGAGTTGTTTCTGTGTACTACCGTGAACGATGAGCACATAAGAAGAGAGTAAAAACACTTCAAAGAAAACGAACATGTTAAACAAGTCACCGGTTAGAAAAGCACCTAACACGCCCGTTACCAAAAAGAAAAAGATGGAATAATAATATTTTTTTTCTCTTTCCACTCCAATTGAGGAGAAAGAGTAAATGAGAATAGGGATTATGACAAGTGCTGTTGTAAGAACGAGTAAACCGGAAAGCATGTCCCCAACAAGAATAATTCCAAAAGGAGGAGCCCATCCTCCAAGCTCCATTTTTTGAATGCCTTCTGTTTGTATTTGAAAGACGAGTAATACTGTATTTATTAATAAGATGATGCTTGCAATGATGCTAATCGTCCGTTGTAAGATCACTCTTTGAGGAATAAATAGCATGATAATTCCTGCTAGTAAAGGAATAAGTAATGTCCAAATCACATAGTTAGTCATATGAATCAGGTCCCCTTAATCCATCTGTGTTATCCGTTCCTGTAACTTTATATGTCCGATAGCCTAACACAAGGAAAAAAGCAGTCACACCGAAACTAATAACGATAGCTGTTAAGATCAGCGCTTGCGGCAGTGGGTCTGTGTAATTGGTTGCTTCCAATCCTAACAAAGGGGGTGCCCCTGTCTTTAACCCAGCCATTGTCAGAATGAGGATATGCGCACCATGACTGATAAAGTTTGTGCCTAGTACGATCCGAATCATATTTTTCGATAAAATCAAATACGTTCCAACCATGAATAAAATTCCTGCAATGACTGACATTAATATTTCCATTATTGATCGCCCCCAATCATTTCGATGATGGTAAGGGCGGACCCGACAACAACGAAATAAACGCCAAGGTCGAATAGGAGCGCAGTCGCTAGCTCCACTTCACCAAAAAAGGGAAGGTGAACATAACCGAAAGTATGACTCAAAAACGGGCCACCGAAAACGAGTCCGCCCATCCCTGTTAACGTAGCGATCAGCATTCCACTTGCGGTAAGTATTTTGAAATCAATAGGTAGAATTCGTTTGACCGTCTCAAAATCAAAAGCAAGCAATAGTAGGGTGATTGCCGCACTGGTCATTAAACCTCCGATAAAACCTCCACCTGGATGATGGTGACCATTGAAAAATATGAAAATAGAGAAGGCCAAAATTATAAATAAAACGAACTTTGTTGTGGTCTGAATGACGATATCGTTCAGTTTCATCATCGCTCCTCCTTTTCATTCAATCGAAGTTTAATGACGACAAATATCCCAATCGATGCGATCGTTAGTACAAGGATTTCAAATAACGTATCAAATCCTCTAAAGTCAACAAGGATAACATTCACCATATTATTTCCTCCGGCTTCGTCGTAGCTTGCTTTTGGAAAGAAATCAGCGATTGATTCAAACAGACGCGTGCTACTTGCCGATATTCCAATAACAGTGACGGTAAATCCGACGAGAAATGAAATAATAAAGTTTTTAACTTGAAAACGTGCCTTTTTAAAGTTCTCAGCAATTTCAGGCAAGTGATAAAAACCTAGGAGAAACATGACGACAGAGACTGTCTCAATGACTAATTGAGTCAAAGCTAAGTCAGGCGCCCGCAAAGTCACGAAGAATAATGCCACTGAATAACCTGAAACACCAAGAATGATTAATGTAGCCAATCGATTTTTGGCAAACATGATGGCAATTGCTGATAAAGCAAGCACGATGGCGAGTAACCACTCATACATACTAATGGGTGCTAAATGATCAGTATTCAATGCAAATGCATCTGTAGAAAACAGTACATATAAAAGGAAAATGGAGAAGAACGTTAAAATATATATTAAGTAATGTTTTACAGAACCTGTCATGTACATGCCAGTCACTTTGGCAGATAAACTTTCGCCACGAGTGATGGTCGTATCATATAGGTGATTGAAGGACAAGTGCTTTGGAAAGAGCGAGTAAATACTTTTCCATTTTCTTAAAGTGAGATAAAGCACCGTTCCAATGAGCACGACACCCATTGTCATAAACAATTCAACCGTCCATCCGTGCCAGAAATAAATATCAACGAGAAAATGCTCTCCATTTCTTAAAAGAGAAGGTAAAATTGATGCCATGGCCGGTTCAATAACGGTATACGCGAGAATATTTGGAAAAAAGCCAAAAACAATGACTAAACTGATTAAAATAATCGGAGAAAGTAACATTCCAAACGGTGCCTCGTGTGGTTTTTTCTCCAATTGTCCTAGTTGCAGTTTTCCTCCAAAGGTTTTAAAGACAAGCATCATGCTATAAATAAACGTAAAAACGCTTGCAACCCAAGCTACAACAGGAAACAATACACCAAAGGTATCCATGTTAAATTGTTGGAAGGAAGCAACATCGACCATCGCTGTAAAAAACATTTCTTTACTTAAAAATCCGTTAAATGGCGGCAATCCGGCCATGGAAAAACTTCCAATCACCGCGATCGTAAAAGTGATCGGCATGATTGTCATTAAACCACCAAGTCGACGAATGTCTCTCGTTCCTGTTTCATGGTCCACAATACCGACCATCATAAATAAACTGCCTTTAAAGGTAGCGTGGTTCATGAGATGGAAAAGAGCGGCGGCTGTGGCTCCGATGTATACATTGTTGTCAATGCCATCAAAATGCAAAGCAAGAGCTCCGACTCCGAGCATGGAAAGAATCATTCCTAATTGACTCACGGTAGAAAAAGCGAGAATTCCTTTTAAATCCGTTTGTCGGACGGCGTTAAATGATCCCCAGAAAAGAGTGGTGATTCCAAAACCGGCCACAAGCCAAAGCCATTCGCCGCTAATGGCAAAAATCGGGCTTAATCTTGCTACTAAATAGATTCCTGCTTTTACCATCGTGGCAGAGTGTAAATACGCACTGACTGGTGTTGGCGCTTCCATCGCGTCCGGCAACCAAATATGAAATGGAAATTGCGCAGATTTTGTAAAAGCCCCAAGCAAAATGCATAGCATCGTTGGTAAAAAGAGCGCATGTTCAGTGAAATCGTCAACAGACTGAATCATGGTTTGAATGCTAAAGGTTCCAGTCATCTGATAAAGGAGGATGAAACCAACAAGCATCGCAAAACCACCAACAACGGTAATAAGAAGAGATTTCATTGCGCCATATCGGGACTTGTCCCGTTCATACCAATAGGAAATGAGCAGGAAGGAAGAAATACTTGTCACTTCCCAAAATACATATAAGACGAGTAAATTATCTGACAATACAACCCCTAACATCGCTCCCATAAACATGAGCAAAAACACATAAAAACGGTTGAGGGCTTCTTGTTCCTTTGACAAATAGTAAATGGAATATAAGACGACAAGGCTACCAATTCCCGTGATAAGGAGCGCAAATAAAAGACCCAAGCCGTCAACATAGGCTGTAAACTGGATGCCAAGAGAAGGGATCCAATCAAAAACCGCGTGATATGTATTCCCGTTAGAAGTTTCAGGGATAAACCGTAAAAAATACAAAAACAATAAAATGGGTACAAACAATACGAACCAACCAGTGTGTGTCCTTGGAAAATATTTGTATAGAATTGGTACGACGATAGCGATGAAAAATGGAGCGATAATCGCTAAGTGTAATGTAGTAAACATGTAAGGCCTCCTTTAAAACAGGTGATGAATACATAAAGGGTCCATAAGTATGGTCCGTTTTCAATTCACTTTTTAGAAAAAAACACTTTTAATATTATAACTGAAATATGCACAGGAGAAAACTTTTCATTTCAAAAAGAAACGTTCTTTTGGAGTCTCTAATTAATAGGTAGAAGTACGCCAAAAGAGAATAAAATTCTTTTTGTTATTCCACACTAAAAGGTAAAAGGAGCTGAAGAAATGGAAAGAAGAAATACGATTATTTTCTTCTGTGTCTTTTTTGCCTTGATGTATAGTGGAGCGATGTTTCATCAATATGTTGAACAACATCGGATTGAAAAATTCTATCAAGAACCTTCCCTCCTTTCTTTATCCCATCACGAAGAAATCGAAAGGGAAGTATTTGATTCACGGGAGTATGTAAAAATAAAGAGCCTTGCCAATTAAATGGAAGGCTCTTTGTTATATACAAGTTTTTTGCTGGACGGTGTTTCCCATAGGAATTGCTCGTTTTTTTAGTTCTTTTTCAATTAAAGCAACGAAATCATCACTTAATTTCAGTCGTTTTGCTTTTTCATACGCTTCCATGAGCAGTTCATCTGATAATTGGTCCATGATTTTCCCTCCTACAAACAATCCATTGAAATAATATATATATCACGTGTATTACGGTGTATGTGAAAGTGTATAACTATTTTATCATTTAATGGGCTGTAGAACAATCGTTCGTTTATCCACATAATGAAGTGGATAAATTGTTTATAACACTTGAAAAACGTAGGGAAATCTATATTCAAGTGGGATTTCACTGTTGATTCAGGTTATCCACAGTAAGGCGAACAAAAAATTTGTCGAACGATTTTTGTCATTCAAAAATCATAAAATTTCCCGATGAAAGAAGATGGTTCACAAAAGAACTGATTAGCGATATACTCAGTGATTAGTAATATTGTGATAAAGGGTGGGAATGAAAAAACTGTGTTAAAATATTTTTTACCTGATCAATACTTGCAGTCTGTCTATCATCTAAATTTGAACGATTTGCGTAAGAAAAATATTAAAGGGATCATTACAGATTTAGACAATACGTTGATTGAATGGGATCGACCAGAGGCTACCCCAGAATTGCTAGATTGGTTTCGATTAGTAGAGCAACAAGGATTTCAAGTGACGATTGTGTCAAATAATAAGAAAGAACGGGTGGGAAAAGTATGTGCCCAAGCGAACATCCCTTTTATTCACTCAGCAAGAAAACCACTTAGGAAAGCATTTATCAAAGCGCAGAAAAAAATGAAGCTACCGAAAGAACAAGTCATCGTCATAGGAGATCAAGTGTTAACAGACATTTTTGGTGGAAATCGCGCTGGCTTTCATACGGTGTTAGTTGTTCCCGTGTCGTCCAGTGATGGATTTTTGACGAAGATTAATCGAAAAATTGAACGGAGAGTATTGAAACGGCTTAAAGAAAAAGGACTCATTCCATGGGAGGAATCGTCTTGAAAAGGAAATTCATATGCGCAGGTTGTGGAACAACGATCCAAACGGAAGATAAAAAGAAACCCGGTTACACTCCACCACAAGCGTTACAGAGGGAAGTCGTCATCTGCCAACGATGTTTCCGGTTAAAACATTACAATGAATTACAAGATGTGCCTGTTGAGAAAACGGATTTTACGAATCAATTACATGAAATTGGAAAGAAAAATGCCCTCGTCGTAAAAATAGTAGATGTTTTTGACTTTGAAGGAAGTTGGATTCCGGGTTTTCAGCGGTTCATTGGAAAGAACGATGTCCTCATTTTGGCTAATAAAATAGATCTTTTGCCGAAATCGACAAAACAACATAAAATAAAATTATGGATAAAAAAACAAGCGGTGGAGCATGGCATTGCCGTAAAGGACGTTCTGCTTATGAGCGCAGAAAAAAATATCGGTATTAAAGATGCAGCCAAAGCAATAGACATGTATCGAGCAGGTCAAGATGTCTATATTACCGGTTGTACAAATGTGGGGAAATCCACATTTATTAACCAACTGATTTTAAATTTTGGCGGAGATGAAAACCAACTTCTCACCACTTCTCATTTTCCAGGGACGACATTGGATCTTGTTGACTTGCCATTAGATGATGGACGTCATATGTATGATACACCGGGAATTTATAACGAAAAGCAAGTAGCTCATTTTTTACATCCAATAGAATTAAAAGAAATTACACCAACGAAAGAAATTAAGCCAAGAGTCTATCAATTGAACGAGCGACAGACAATATTCATTGGGGGCATTGTACGCGTCGACTTTGTGAAAGGATCTCCTCACTCCTTTGTTTTTTATGTCGATAACGACTTACGTCTACATCGGACAAAGTTAGAAAAGGCAGACCAATTGTATGAAAAACATAAAGGAGAATTGCTCTCTCCTCCATCGAAAAAAACACTTGCGCAAATCCCGCCTTTTGTGAAACATTCCTTTACGATCAAAAAAGGAAAAACAGATGTAGTGATTCATGGGCTTGGCTGGATGGCGGTCACGGAACCGGGGGTACATGTCGTCATTCATGCTCCTCGTGGTGTTGGTGTATCGATAAGGGAGGCAATTATATAGATGTTAGGACAAAAAGAAAAATTGTTTGCACTGCTTGGACATCCAGTGAAACATTCTTTATCACCCCTGATGCATAATGATCAATTTAAACGGTTCAATCTACCTTATTACTACCATGCTTTTGATGTCGCACCAAAGGATTTGAAAGATGCGGTAAATGGGATGAAAGCACTGGGGTTCTCCGGCTTTAACGTAACCGTTCCTCACAAAGTAGAAGTGATGAAATACATTGATGAAATAGAGGAAGATGCTGAGAAAATAGGAGCAGTGAACACTGTCGTGTACGAGGAAGGAAAATGGGTAGGGTGCAATACGGATGGCATTGGATACGTTGCTTCGCTTGTGGCGGAAACAGGAGAAGCATTAAAAGATTATCGCGTCTTAATGATTGGAGCGGGAGGAGCGGCGAGAGCGGTTGCTGTAGGACTAGCACGATACGGGGTAAAAGAACTCGTAATAACAAACCGGACATTATCGAAAGCTGAAGACATTGTTCATCATCTTCCCGGTGAAGGAACGTACCGTGTTTTAGATAAAAAAGAAGCGGAAAAAGAAACGCCCACATTCGATGTCATCATTAATACGACATCTATTGGAATGTCTCCAAACTTAGAAGAGACTCCGTGGACGGTAGATCCATTGAAACCGAATTGTTTATGTAGCGATTTAATTTATAATCCACGCATGACGAAGTGGCTCAAAGAAGCAAGAGAAAAAGGAGCGCGCGTTTTGAATGGTGTGGGTATGTTTGTCGGACAAGGAAGTGCTGCTTTTGAGCGGTGGACAGGAATAAAACCAGACACGAAGCGAATGACAGAAGTCGTTCATTCACATTTAAAGGAGTCAAGTGATGTTAACAAATAAACAAAAACGTTTTTTACGAAAAGAAGCACACAGGTTAAAACCCGTGGTACAAGTGGGAAAATCAGGTGTCAATGAAAACGTCATCCAAACGACAAAAGAAGCGATTGAAGCACGCGAGTTAATAAAAGTGAATGTGTTACAAAATTGTTTAGAAAGAAAAGAAGATGTTGCTCATACATTGGCGGAAAACATAAAGGCAGAGATTGTACAAGTGATTGGAAATATTATTATTTTATACAAAGAATCGAAAGAAAATAAACAAATAGAATTGCCACAATAAGGGGGAGAAGATGGGTAAAAAAATTGGCTTACTTGGAGGCACCTTTGACCCACCCCACCTTGCGCACCTGATCATTGCAGAAGAAGTGCGAACGAAATTACATTTAGACGAAGTGTGGTTTATTCCAGTGTATCTTCCCCCACATAAAACCCATGATTTTATGGCTAGCGCAGAAGATCGTCTTGAAATGGTGAAAAGAGCTACAGACCATCATCCGAATTTTACTGTTTCGACGATTGAGTTAGACCGCAAAGGACCATCTTACACTATTGATACGATGGAAGAATTGACAAAAAAATATCCAGATGTTTCCTTTTACTTTATTATCGGTGGAGATATGCTAGAAAGCCTTCATACGTGGAAGGACATTGAAGAATTACAAAAACTCGTTACTTTTGTTGCGGTGGATCGGCCAGGCTATCGTTTCAAAGAAAAACGAGACCATCTTATCTGTATTGACATTCCCACCATTGATATATCTTCCACAGAGATTCGCACACGGGTACAAAGGAAAGAAACGATTCGCTATTTTGTCCCGGACCGGGTGAGAAAGTATATCGAGGAGAGGTCGCTTTATGGATAAAAAAATAGCTTTGGCGAAAGTAAAACCGCATCTAACAAATAAACGTTACGTGCATACAATAGGAGTATTAAATACTGCTGTTTCATTAGTAGAAGAGAAGGAAATAGATATAGATATAGAGGCGATTCGTTTAGCTGCTATTTTTCATGACTATGCGAAATATCGCCCCGCTGAAGAATTAAGAAATATTTTACAGGAGAACGGACAAGATCAATTTCTCCATTATGGCGAAGAAGTGTTACATGCCCCGGCAGGAGCATACTTGGTGCGGAAAGAATTAGGCATTACAAATGAAAAAATATTATCGGCGATTTTTTGGCATACTACCGGAAAAAGAAATATGAATATGTATGAAAAAATATTGTATCTTTCCGACTATATCGAACCGAACCGCTCGTTTCCCGGGGTGGATGAAGTAAGAGAGGTTGCAAAAGAAAGCATCGATCAAGCGATTGTTTTGGCGCTTCGAAATACGATCACTTTTTTAGTGAACAAACGACAGTTAATTTTTCCGGAGACTGTTCATGCCTATAATGACATGTTAAACCAATTAAAAAGAGAGGATGATTCGGGAGAATGAATGGAGAGGTACTGTTAGAAATGGCTGTGAAAGCAGCGGATGAGAAAAATGCCAATGATATCGTTGTACTGAACATGGAAGGGATTTCGTTGATTGCGGATTTTTTTCTCATTTGTCATGGAAATTCCAGCAAACAAGTACAAGCAATTGCGAGAGAAATTAAAGATCGCGCGCAAGAAAATAACTATCCAGTGAAGCGATTAGAAGGATTTGCTGAAGCAAAATGGGTGCTGATTGATTTAGGAGATGTCATCGTTCACGTTTTTGATAAAGATGAACGTGCTTATTATAACTTAGAAAAATTATGGGGAGATGCGACTGAGGTCGAATTGAGTACCGTGCTCTCTTCTTAAACAAAGGAGAATACATGGTGTACGATCATTTTGCCAAAGTCTATGATGAGCTGATGGAAAACGTGCCTTATGACCAGTGGTTGAATTGGTTTGAAGAAGGCTTGCAAAAGTATCATTCGACTACCCCGCGGATCTTAGAGGTAGGGTGTGGTACGGGCACGTTGCTCAAAATGTTATTGAAGCACGGCTACGATGTGGACGGGGTAGACATTTCCAATGAAATGTTAGCAATCGCAACAACGAAAATACGACCACTGTCTTCCGAACCGTTGCTGATGCAACAAGATATGCGCTCCTTAAACATTGGAAAAACGTATGATGTCGTGATTGTGTTTTGCGATAGTTTAAATTATTTAACGGAGAAAGAAGATATACGCCGTGCTTTCCGTTCTTTTTGGCGCCATTTAAACAATGGAGGCTTGCTTTTCTTTGATGTTCACTCTGTTCATTATGTAGAAGAAATCCTTCACGGTTTTTCTTTCGCGGAAGACCGAGAACATGTTGCATACATATGGAATATTTTCCCAACCACAAGAAAAGGAGAAGTATTACAAGAACTCACTTTATTTTTCGAACGAGAACCATCCTTTTATGAACGCTTTTTTGAAGTGCATCAGCAAAGAACTTTTTCCATTGACACATATCAAGAGCTGTTGCATTTAGAACATTTTGACACCCTTGGTACGTACGCTGATTTCACATGGCTTCCACCAAAACCTCATAGTGAGCGCCTCTTTTTTGTCGCAAAGAAATTATAATTGCTGTTTAAAATCATATTTCCTCTGTCTCTCTTTGATGTCGTATGGTATAATACAGCCAGGAAATAGAAAGGGGCTGATGGTTGCACGTTGGAGTGTTTGCCATCAGCAGATTTTCTTCCTCTCTTAACATAACAATCTTTTCATTTCTTTTTGATCTGCAGCAAATTTCTTATGTGTTTCACGAAAGACTTCCTCGAACATCTCTTCTGTATATTTGTCTAACACTTGCAATCCTTCTCCTGTAATCCCGCCGGGTACATTTACTTTTTCCGTTAAACTCCTCAATGTATAGTACTCTTGTCTTAGTAACTCTCCATAGGAAATCATCATTGTTTCCGTTAGCTTGGTGGCTGTTTCACTTGAAATGTCTGTTTCTTTGGCTGCTGCTTCAATCAGCTTTTGTAACAGAAAACTGATGAAGGCTGGTCCGCAACTCACAATATCACTGGAGACGCGTAATATCGTATCGTCAATGGGAATTGGTTCAGCAAATTGATCGAGCCAAATGGTAAATGACTGCTTTTCTTCTTCCGTCCACCGATGACCGAATGTTAATAACATTGGTCCTTTTCCTGTTCGATTGACGATACTCGGAACGGTGCGCACAATCCGCCGAGCCGGCAGTTCTTCTAAATCTTCTAAACGAACCGGACTAGTAATGGTTGCGACAATATGATGTTCCGTAAGCGACCAGTGTAAATCATCGATAATATCCTTATATTGACCTGGCCGAACGCAAATAAACACAGTATCTACTTGTTTTAGAAATGATGGGATGTCGGAGGCGAGATGAACTTGTGGGAATCGCTCACGAATGGCTTCATTCCGGGATGGTGTGCGATTATACACATAGAGATTCGTTTCATTGATTTTTCCATGTTCAATCATTGTTTCAAGAAGCATGCCTCCCATATTTCCTGTTCCTAATATCCCTACTTTTTCCATACCCTTCACCTCCCTAATCTTCACTGATAAAAATTTCTTTCTCCTGAAGTATATGATTGCAATGGAATAAACATGTCACAAAAAGAAAGAGGGGATAGACATGCACTCTATTTGGAAAGAGCCAAAATGGCTTATTGGCGGAGTAGCAGTTGTGCTATTTATCGTATTTTTATTCGTCCCATTTCCATTGAAAAATCATCAAGAGACAGAAATAGAAGCGTTATTGTTAACGGAAAAGGAAGAAGAATTGATGGATAACTCCGCCTCTGAAGCCTCCGAGCAAAAAGAAACAGTGGTCATAGTAGATGTAAAAGGGGAAGTAAAAAACCCCGGGGTATACGAATTAACAGAAGGAGATCGAGTAAAAGATGCCATTGAAATGGCTGGTGGGATCAACGCGCAAGGCGAAGAGAATGGCGTGAACTTAGCAGAACGATTGTATGACGAAATGGTCATTTATGTTCCGAAAGAAGGAGAAGAGGTGGAATTTGCAGGAGGAGGGGACAAAGAAGGAGAGAAAGTAGATTTGAATCGCGCGGATCAAACAGAACTAGAGACATTACCTGGTATCGGACCAGCGAAAGCAGAAGCAATTATTCGCTACCGAGAAGAACACGGACTTTTTCAGTCGCCTGAAGAAATTAAACAAGTGTCAGGAATTGGAGAGAAATCGTTTGAACAATTACAAGATTTAGTCACCGTTCGTTAATTTTAGTTTCATCTTTTGCAATGTTTTGATAATGTTAGAGGGAAGGATGAAAAAGGAGGAATGAAAGTGTCGAAAGAACAATGGAAAAAAGAGACAATTGCAATACACGGAGGGCAAGAAATTGATCCAGCAACACAAGCCCGTGCCGTACCAATTTATCAAACCACGTCATATGGGTTTAAAGATACCGATCATGCAGCAAATCTTTTTTCATTATCCGAACCGGGAAATATTTATTCACGCATTATGAACCCCACAACAGACGTGTTTGAAAAAAGAATGGCTGAATTAGAAGGCGGAGTGGGAGCTCTTGCGTTGGCAAGCGGCAGTGCTGCGATTCACCTTGCGATCTTAAATATTGTAGAAGCAGGAGAAGAAATTGTAGCATCCAGTGGTTTGTACGGAGGAACGTACAACTTGTTCGTTCATACACTTCCGAAAATGGGAATTAACGTTCATCTCGTGGAAGGAAATAGTCCAGAAGAATTTGAAGAAAAGATTACAGATAAAACAAAACTCATTTTTGGCGAAATGATTGGAAATCCGAATGGTGAAGTTTTCGATATTGAAAAAATTGCTGAAGTTGCCCATTCCCATGGCTTGCCACTGATGGTTGATGCCACGGTCGTCACGCCGTTTATATGTCGTCCGATTGAATATGGTGCGGACATTGTCGTCCATTCTGCGACGAAGTTTATCGGCGGTCATGGAACTACAATGGGTGGAGTGATCGTTGATTCAGGCAAATTTAACTGGGCGAATGGAAAATTCCCTACTTTTACGGAGCCAGATCCAAGTTATCACGGTCTCCAATATACAGAAGCTCTCGGAGAATTGGCTTATATTATGAAAGCTCGTGTCCAGTTATTACGCGATCTCGGCCCGGCGATGGCTCCAATGAATGCATTTCTCTTATTACAAGGATTAGAAACGCTTCATTTGCGCATGGAACGCCACTCTGAAAACGCACAAAAAGTAGCGGAATACTTAGAAAAGCATGATTTAGTGGAATGGGTGAGCTATCCGGGTCTGTCATCTCATCCAACGCATGAACAAGCAAAGAAATACTTATCCAATGGCTATGGAGCCATCTTAACCTTTGGAATTAAAGGTGGCATTGAAGAAGGTAAGAAATTTATTAATGCTTTAAAGCTTCATTCCCACGTCGCAAATATTGGCGATGCGAAGTCCCTTGTCATTCACCCAGCAAGTACGACGCATCAGCAATTGTCGGAAGAAGATCAAAGAAAAGCCGGAGTTGCTCCTGAATTAATCCGACTTTCCATCGGAATTGAGCATATTGATGATATTATTGCTGACATAGAACAAGCACTTAAAGAGAGCCAACAGTAACAAGAAAGTAGGTGGTCATCTATGGAACGGCTCTCTTGGGATCAGTACTTTATGGCTCAAAGTCACTTATTAGCTCTCCGAAGCACTTGTCCTCGTCTTGCCGTTGGAGCAACGATTGTTCGAAGTAATCGCATTATCGCCGGTGGCTATAATGGCTCGATTTCTGGAGGAGAGCATTGTACCGACGCCGGTTGTTACGTAGTAGATAACCATTGTATACGAACGATCCATGCCGAAATGAATGCGCTATTGCAATGTGCGAAATTCGGTGTTTCGACAGAAGGGGCAGAGATGTATGTGACCCATTTTCCGTGTGTCCATTGTACAAAATCAATCATCCAAAGCGGCATTAAAAAAGTGTCGTATGCTAAGGATTATCACAACCATCCTTATGCTGAAGAGCTCTTTCAAGATGCAGGAATTCAGACGGAAAAAGTGATATTGGAAGAAGGCGTCTTAGATATAAAAAACGAAGAAAAACTTTCTTTTACATCAGAGTTACTGCAACGGCTTGAACAAGCTGGTGTTTCAAGTGAAGAAATGAAAAAGTTGCATGAGCGAGCGAATCAATTATTCACTAATGCGTGAAGGTGATTGTGTGAAACAACAACCACTCTTATTCGTCGGATGGGGAATTGCCGCAGTAAGTGTCGCACTTACCGACTTCTCAACGGGAGCGCTTTCTTTTGCGGCGTTCCTTCTTTTATTTACATTCATCGTCGGAAGGAAAAAGCATTTGATGTTTTCTTTACTCCTCGTTTTTCTCCTTTTTTATATGCGGGCAGACATGGTAGAAAAGATGAATATCACGAAATTGAGCGGGGAAGAAAATATCCTTGCCGGCTCAATCATTGATGGTCCCTATCGAGATGGAAACCGTGCTCAGTTCGAATTAAAAACGACCTATGATGAAAAACTTCTTGTGACCGTTTTTCTTCATGAAGCAAAAGAAATCGCCCAATTGCGTGAAATAACCCCTCATTCTTCTTGTGTCTTACGTGGTGAATTGAAATCACCGCTTCCCTCCACCGTAAATTTCCATGACTTTGATTATGCAACGTACTTAAAAATGAACCGTATTCATTGGCTGTTTGAACTCTCGTCTATCCGGGACCTCACTTGTCAGCAATCTTCCTCTTTTGATTTATTTACCCTCGTGAAATTATATCGTCACTATGGGTTAGAAAAACTTGATACTCTTTTCGAAGAACCTATGAAAGGAATTGCTGGAGCACTCATTTTTGGTGAAAGACATTTTCTTTCTGCCAATACTGAAGAGGCCTATCAAAAGCTCGGTCTAATCCATATTTTGGCGGTGTCTGGTCTTCACGTTGGATTGATCAGCGGAGTCGTTTTCTTTGGGCTTATTCGCTCTGGGATCATGCGGGAGAGGGCGGAGACGATTCTTTTATGGATTTTACCGTTGTATATGATTGTTGCAGGATTTGCTCCTTCAGTCATTAGGGCTGGAACAGTCGTGATGTTATATATCATTTTCCGAAAAATGAACGTCTCTATTCCTCCTTTCCCTCTTCTTTGCTACATTGCGTTAATTCTCCTCTTTATCCATCCTTATTATCTTTTTCATGTCGGCTTTCAATTATCTTTTTTAATTAGTGGAAGTTTACTATTATCTCGTTTCATTCTTGCCAAAAGAACAAGAATGACGCAAATGGTGCTCGTCACGGTGATTTCACAAATAACCGCATTTCCTGTATTGTTATATCATTTTTATGAATTTTCATTGCTGAGTTTTGTTCTCAATTTGATCATTGTTCCGGTTATTGCATTTCTTATCTTGCCGGTTGTTTTTCTATTATTTTTCCTTTCTTTTTTGAATGTTTCGATCATGAAAATGTTCTCTCAACCATTTAATATTCTCATAGAAATAATTCATCGTTTTTTAGTAGAAGCAACTTCTTGGCACATGTTTCATCTCGTTTTTGGTAAACCGAATACTTTTTTTCTTTGGCTGCTATCTTTCACTATTTTCTGGTGGCTGTATCGACTCGATCGTTTTTCTATTCGTAAACAGAAAATGATTGCTCCTACGATAGCGGTGATTTTCGTATGTACAAGCACAATGATTGCACCGTATTTCAATAAATATGGAACGGTGACAGTTTTAGACGTTGGTCAAGGGGATAGTATCGTGATTGAACTGCCGTACCGAAAAGCGGTGTACGTCATTGATGGAGGAGGAGTGCTTCCTTTTGCGAAAGAAGAATGGCAAAAAAGAAAAAATCCTTATGATCCGGGCAAAAGCATCGTTGTTTCTTATTTAAAAGCACGCGGTATTGGAACCATCGATAAAGTGGTAGTGACTCACGGGGATTTTGATCATTATGGTGGCTTGTATTCCGTATTACATGACATGCGGGTCAAAGAACTGTTGTACGGAGCAGGAGACACTTTTAAAGAAGGTGAGCGTCATTTTCTTCAATACGTGAATGGTTTAAATATCCCGATTCAATGGGTCAAGGAAGGGATGGGATGGAAAAAAGATTCATATTCTTTTCATGTGTTATGGCCGGAAAGGAATATGCCGCCGGGAAATCAACGTTCCATCGTCATTTATACAGAATTAGGTGGAGTTGGTTGGTTATTTACTGGAGATATAGAAGAAGAAGTGGAAGAAATGCTGCTTCAACATCATCCCCATCTCCGTGCCGAATTTTTAAAAGTGGGTCATCACGGAAGTAGAACGTCCACTACTTCTTCCTTTGTGCAACAATTACAACCAGTGGCTGCTTTCATTTCGGTAGGGAGATGCAATCGATTTGGTCATCCCCATAAAGAAACGCTGCAAACTTTAGCAACTAACGGAGTGAATGTGTATCGTAGTGACGAGGACGGCGCGATTCAAGTGACGTTTTCAGACAACCATATACATGAACTGAAAAAAGCCACAGAAATGACCGGTCAAATAAAAAAACCTTGTTCTTAACAACAAGGTTTTCTTTGAAGGAATGATTAATATAAAGTGCCACCTGCGACATCTAACACGATGCCAATGAAGAAAATTAACGTAAAGAAAACGAATGAAACGACTGCAGCTACCACCGCGTCATTAAAGTCATTTCTTTTAGATTGCACATCTTTTTCAAATTCATTCATTTCCCTTTTCCCTCCTTGTATCATCTGTCCTTAGTATAAGACAAGATTTTGCAAAAATCCACGTTCGTTTTAAAAAATGTGTGTCATTTCTTCTGATGTAAAGAGTTGTCACCTATAACAATCGACAACATAGGATATTCTAAGAAACAAATCCCGTTAGTGAAAAGGGTTCCTAGGCCTTTTCACTAACGTTTATATAAATGGAAAGTGCTTTTATGGCACTTTCCTTTTCTCCTGTAAGACGGTTGCGAAAAATGACGACAATCGTTACGATAAAACTAAGCGTCGGCAAATTCATGAACGAGGTAGGGAACAGATGGATTATTTCTCATTCGTCAAAGAAATAGAAAAAAATCGTATTCACCCATTATATTTATTGTACGGAAAAGAAGACTTTCTCATTAAAGATAGTGTTGACAAAATCGTGTCCACTTTACTCACCGAAGAAGAAAAAGATTTTAATTACTCCATTTATGATATGAAAGAAGTGCCAATACAAGTAGCGGTGGAAGAAGGAGAAACACTTCCTTTTTTTGGGGAACGTCGCGTCATTTTTTTAAAAAACTGTTACTTTTTAACAACCGTTAAAGAGAAAGAAAAAGTTGAACATGATCTTTCTACATTCGAAAAATATATTCAATCACCAGCAGAAGAAACGGTCATGATTGTTTCCGTGGGGCACGAGAAACTCGATGAACGAAAAAAAATCGTGAAACAATTGAAAAAAAACGGTGTCTTTTTAGAAGCAAATGCGTTTCAAGAAAAAGAACTTCGCCAATGGATAGATAATTTTGAACGAGAAATTTCCCTCCAGTTAGAGGAAAAAGCAAAAAATAAATTAGTGCAATTGACCGGAAGAAACATGATGACATTAACGTCTGAACTAAACAAACTTTCTTTGTATGGGGAAGAAGGGGGAGTGATTACGGAAGCGGACATCGAAGAACTAGTACCTCGGACGTTAGAAGACAATATTTTTGAGTTAGTGGATAGTGTTGTCCGTGGTAAAGCAGAACGAGCGATGGACATTTTTTATGACTTAATCAAACAAAAAGAAGAACCCATCAAGATAGTTGCCTTATTAGCAAGGCAATTTCGCATTATTCTGCAAGCATCTTATTTACATAAGAAAGGTTACACCCAGAAACAAATCGCCTCTCAAATCAAGGTGCATCCCTATGCAGTAAAAATGGCTTTGGCGCAAGGAAAACGATTTGATGAACGGCAATTGACGAATATTTTACAAACGTTAGCGACGGTTGATTACGACATGAAAACCGGAAAGATGGAGAAACAATTGCGGCTCGAACTTTGCTTATTAGAATTATTACACGAGTAAAAAAACGACCCTTTAAGGAGTCGTTTTTATTTTGCAATACGATGAAGTTTTTTTGCCATGCGAGATTTTTCTCTTGCAGCTGCGTTTTTATGAATCATTTTTTTACCAGCTGCTTTATCTACTTGTTTCGTCGCTAAAATGAATAATTCTTTCGCGCCTTCTACGTCACCATTTTCCACTTTTTTATTGAATTCTTTTACGGCAGAGCGCATAGACGATTTGAAAGCACTTTGTTTTACACGTACTTCTTCGCTTTTCACAGCGCGTTTTTTCGCTGATTTAATATTTGCCATTCCGATTCCTCCTTTGCTTTGTCTTCATAAACAACAGGTGTAAGTACAAGAGGATTCTACCAAAAATCATCCCTTGGTGCAAGGAAGAATAAAATGATGGGACGCTTTGCATAATACGAAGTAGGACGGTGAAAGTAGGTGAAAGGAATTGAAGAAAGATTTGGACTTATCCGCATACTCAGTACGAACGGATTTAGCGCTCGAACAAAAGGAACTATTGGAAGAAAAAGAAACATCTACCTTAGAAGGAATTTTTCATAAAGTAAAAGAGACGAATGGAGTAAAAGTGACATTCGTAACCATCGATGAGAAAGGGGCAAAACAATCAGGCAAAAAAGCAGGGGAATACGTGACGATAGAAGCAATTGATATGAGAAAGCAAGATACAGAAGTGCAAAAGAAGATAGAACAAGTTTTTGCAGAGGAGTTTGCACATTTATTAGAAAAGCTGTCGATCCCAAAAGATGCCACCTGCTTAATTACCGGTCTTGGTAACTGGAATGTTACTCCTGATGCACTTGGTCCAATGGTGGTCGAAAAATTAGTCGTCACGAGACATTTGTATGAAGAAGCGCCGGAATATGTTGAAGAAGGGTTTCGCTCTGTCAGTGCTTTTGCCCCTGGCGTGATGGGAATGACCGGGGTAGAGACAGGAGATATTATCCATGCTATTGTCAAGAAAATACAACCAGATTTTCTCATTGCCATCGATGCTCTTGCATCGCGCTCATTAGAACGTTTAAATGCAACCATTCAAATTTCAGATACTGGCATTCATCCTGGAGCAGGAGTTGGAAACAAACGAAAAGAATTAAGTAAAGAAACCCTCGGAATTCCCGTGATTGCTGTTGGTATCCCGACAGTTGTTGATGCGGTGTCGATTGTTAGTGATAGTATTGATTACTTATTAAAACATCTCGGAAAGGAAATGTCGTCTCAACATCAAGCCCGCCATGCGCTCTTTCCTACGGGAATCCCTTTTGGAGAACGGACTGTATTAACAGAAAAAGATTTGCCCGATGAATCAGAACGAGAAGCAATGATGGGAATGGTAGGTCGATTAACGGAAGAAGAAAAACGACAGCTCATTTATGAAGTATTGACTCCAATTGGTCACAATTTAATGGTTACCCCAAAAGAAGTAGACGTCTTTATGCGAGACATGGCAAACATCATTGCAGAAGGATTAAATGCAGCTTTACACGAAGAAATCAATCAAGATGAGACAGGGACGTATACGAAATAGCAATTGCTTACTCGGTGCAAAGGAAGTAGCGTAACGTCCTAAAGTTTCACTTGTCCTTGTGATTACCCGGTGCAACGGAATCGAGTGCTGAAAAATTGAGAATCCAATCCTCCAAGGAATCATACGACGGTTCCCTATTTTATCAAGCGAAAAAAAGTGTCGTATGATTCATTCATGGTACCTTTTTTTCGAAAATATTTAATTAAGTAGTCGCATGGAAGCGTAGGTTCGTCATAAGTATGCGATGTAAGCTTTGAATGTTACGGTTTACCGTTTCATGCGACACATTAATATGAATAAAAGAGAAATAGACGTCGCATGAGCGCTTTATGCGACGTCTATTCACATTAGAATCCCGAATAAGTGCCGTATAGCTGATGAAAATGGAAATAATGAGGGAGCTGTCCAAAAGTCATGATTGGTGACTTTTTGGACATTTTTTTGTGACCCCTTCATCAAAAATTGCTTCTGGAAACGCCTCTTGGCCGAATAGGCATGTTTCCAACACCAAAATGTTGATGGAAATAAGTCATGGATAGTCATGCCAACGTTTGATCAAAGTATTGCTTGTGAAAGCAAGCCATGGATGAGTAATGGCACCGTTTCATTCAAAAATAGTTTGTGAAAACAAGCTATGAATGGATCATGGCACCGTTTCAGCGCTAATTGATTGTTGAAAGGAACGCTCGATTTATTTATCAGGACTTATTAGACAGCCCATGTTCATACGACTTGTTATTGCTAAGAAATATTTTATATAAAACCTATTGAGTGGTCCTATGACATTCATAACTTCGAAAGCGAATCACTCGAGCGTTTTGGATCGCTGAAGAAGCCAAATAGTGGCTTCTTTCACTTCTCCTTCAGCGTTTGTCGCGGTTAAACGTTTTTCTCCGAAACCAGGCGCTTGGTCGGGCAAAAGTAGAAAGAGCGGACTTTTATTCCCGATCCTTCTATCGCCATCACGCCGATACAATCCCTCTGATTTTTTTAAGTTCTATTTTTCCTTTTGTTTTGCATAGAGTGGAGTGAGGGGGAGTTGCGATGGTACATAGAGAAGTGAGAAGGACGAGCATTCGAAAGGTGTTTGTTGTTGGTATTATTGGTTACGTGTTCGTCATTTTTTTGTTAGCGATGTTAACAACAATTGAACAAGGAAGATACTTTTCTTCCCGCCAGTTACATTCGTGGAGCACCAACATTCAAAAGGAGTTGCTCGGCTCATTTTTTACTTATGAAAACCGGTATTTTTCTGTCCCTGAGACAGAGACATTTGCCGGGGTGACGATTTCTAATATGTTGTTTGAATTTGCCACAAGGGTGAATTTGCAAGAACCTCGGACGTTATTAGTAAGAGAATTACCAGGACTTGCTTCATTTGATGGAAATATTGTCGTTGCTGGTGATGGCGCGGATATTACGAGCATGCCGATTGAATCGGCCCCGCCACTTGATGTTTTAATGGAGGAAAGGGAAGCGATTAGAAAACCGTTAGAGATTATGGGAGGAGCGGACAAGCAGTCATCCTTTTCATCACAGGCGCCTATTGCACATATTGTTCATACGCATAGCCGTGAATCCTTTTTGCCTGAATTAGAAGGCTCAGAAAATGTAGCTTTTCATCCGGAAGTTAATATTACGTTAGTTGGTCAACGACTAGGGGAGAAATTAAAAGAAAAAGGTGTACCTACCTTGGTCGATACGACAGACGTGGAAAAGAAATTACAAGAAAATAATTGGGAGTATCATCGTTCGTATGATATATCTCGGGAAGTCGTCCAAGAGGCAATGGCAGAAAATGACCAATTACAGTTGTTTTTTGATATTCATCGAGACTCCCAACCGCGAGATATTACGACCGTTACCATTAATAACGAAACGATAGCGCGAACGATGTTTGTAATTGGAGAGAATAATCCGAATTATGAAAAAAACTTAGAAATGGCCAAGGATTTGCATCACCGTCTCCAAGAAAACTACCCAGGTTTAAGCAGAGCGGTCATTACAAAAGGCGGGCATGGTTCAAATGGTCGGTACAATCAAGATTTGTCAGAGCATTCGATTTTAATTGAAATTGGCGGCATGGAAAATACGTTGGAGGAAGCGTTTCGAGCTGCCGATATTTTGGCAGAAGTCATCAGTGAACAATATTTTGAAAACCAGTCTGAAGAGGGAGGAAAAGAAGAATGAAGATGCTTGTTGGAATCCTATTTAGTGGGTTATTATTTTTTTTCGGTATGATGACTGGTCATTATTACGCCTATGTCAGTTGGCAATCCCTCGGGTTGATTCCCGAAGAAGAAACGGAAGCGAAGGAAGAAACAGAAGAACTAGGAATCGAAAAGGAAGAGAAAAATAACTGGAAAGAAGAATTACTTTATCGACAAGAACTATTAAAAGAGAGCAAAAGGGAAAATATTTTTTCTTCCATTGGAAAGTCTTTGGATATATTTCCGTCATATGAGGATGTCAAATAGAAATAGTACATTGAATGAAAACAATTGATAACATCGGACGTGGTAGGTGCGAACAGACTCACTTGCGTCATGATTGAATAACGCTGGATGGATTGATATAATTAAGGTTACTTTTCCGGTTATGGTAAGTTTGGCAGGAGTGAATGAAACGATGAACAATCAAGAACGGTTAGAGAGACAAAAAAAGATAAGGAACTTTTCTATCATTGCTCATATCGATCACGGAAAGTCGACCATTGCGGACCGGTTGTTAGAAGCAACGAGTGCCCTTTCTGAAAGGGAAATGAAAGAACAAACCCTTGATGCGATGGATTTAGAACGTGAGCGAGGAATCACCATTAAATTAAACTCTGTTCAGCTTGAGTATGAAGATGAAGATGGCGAAAGATATACTTTTCATTTAATTGACACACCGGGACACGTCGATTTTTCCTATGAAGTGTCACGCAGTTTAGCAGCGTGCGAAGGCGCTTTATTAATTGTTGATGCAGCGCAAGGCATTGAAGCGCAGACCCTTGCTAATGTATATCTGGCTCTTGATAATGATCTTGAAATTATACCGGTAATCAATAAAATCGATTTACCTAGTGCAGATCCGGAGCGAGTAAAAAATGAAATTGAGCAAGTCATTGGCATCGATGCTTCTGAAGCGGTGCTTGCCTCTGCAAAAAATGGCATTGGAACAGAAGACATTTTAAAAGCAATTGTAACCAAAATTCCCGCCCCAACTGGAGACCCTAGCGCGCCTCTTCAAGCGCTCATTTTTGATTCTTTGTATGATTCGTATCGAGGGGTGGTTGCGTACATACGTATTAAAGAAGGAACGGTAAAACCCGGGGAAAAAATTAAGATGATGGCCACAGGGAAAGAGTTTGAAGTAACCGAAGTTGGTGTATTTACCCCTGAACCGGTCGCTACGAACGAATTAACAGTCGGAGATGTCGGTTATTTAACAGCTTCGATAAAAAATGTAGGGGATACCCGGGTGGGGGATACGATTACTCACGCCGATCGTCCAGCAGAAGAACCGTTACCAGGTTACAAAAAAATGAATCCAATGGTTTTCTGCGGGATGTATCCGGTTGATTCTAACGATTACAATGCTTTACGAGATGCGTTAGAACGATTGGAATTAAATGATAGTTCTCTTCAATACGAACCAGAGACTTCTCAAGCATTAGGTTTTGGGTTCCGTTGTGGGTTTTTAGGTCTCCTTCACATGGAAATTTTACAAGAGCGAATTGAACGAGAGTATGGAATTGATTTAATCACGACGGCACCAAGTGTGGTTTATCACGTTTATTTAACGGATGGAGAAATGATTGAAGTGGACAATCCGTCACATATGCCGGAACAACAAAAAATTGACGTTGTGGAAGAACCTTTCGTGGAAGCAAGCGTCATGGTTCCGAATGATTTCGTCGGCGCAGTGATGGAAATTTGCCAAAATAAACGTGGCGAATTTGTCGATATGAAATATTTAGATGAAAATCGTGTAAATATCATTTATCATATGCCAATGACGGAAATTGTCTATGATTTTTTCGATCAATTGAAGTCAAGCACGAAAGGATATGCTTCTTTTGATTATGAATTGATCGGCTATAAAGAGTCGAACTTAGTAAAAATGGACATTTTATTAAACGGGGAAATTGTCGATGCATTGTCTGTCATTGTACACCGAGACCAGGCGTATGAACGAGGGAAAGCAATTGTCGAGAAATTAAAAGATTTAATTCCTCGTCAACAATTTGAAGTGCCCGTTCAAGCGAGCATCGGACAAAAAATTATTGCCCGTTCGAATATTAAAGCGATGCGTAAAAACGTACTTTCTAAATGTTATGGGGGAGACGTCTCTCGGAAAAGAAAATTGTTAGAAAAGCAAAAAGAAGGAAAACGCCGAATGAAAAGTGTAGGAAAAGTCGAGGTACCGCAAGAAGCCTTTATGTCGGTCTTACGTATGGACGATTCATGATGCGATCTGCTCCCTCACAGTTAGGGAGCTTTCTTTTTTAAATAAAGGAAGTGAGCACGTATGCCAACCGCGATGTATATTCACATCCCGTTTTGTGAGCATATTTGTTATTATTGTGATTTCAATAAATTTTTTATTCAAAATCAACCGGTAGACGACTATATCGAAGCTTTAAATAAAGAAATCAACGAAAATATTTCTCGAACCCATCCGCCATTTCAGTCGATTTATATTGGTGGAGGTACGCCGACTGCCTTATCAGCCAATCAGCTGGAAAAATTGTTAACGAATGTATTTGAGCGCATTTCCGTCCATCCAGAACAGTTGGAATTTACGGTGGAAATGAACCCCGGAGATGCAGATAAAAATAAATTAAAATTACTGCGAGACTTCGGTGTGAATCGTTTGAGTATTGGGGTGCAAAGCTTTCACGATGATATGTTAAAGAAAATCGGGAGAGGTCACACGGCAAGTGATGCACGTAAAACAGTCTCTTTCGCGCAAGAAACGGGATTCAAAAACATTTCGATTGATTTAATGTATGGTTTACCTGGTCAAACAATGACGATGTGGCAAGAGACCATTTCGGAAGCGTTGCAATTAGAGGTTCAACATATGTCTGCTTATTCTTTACTCCTTGAGACAAATACGATGTTTTACAATTGGTATCGAAAAGGAGAATTACAGTTGCTATCGGAAGATACCGAAGCGGACATGTACGAATATCTTGTTGAAAAATTGAGTGTTCATGGCTATGAGGCATATGAATTAAGTAATTTTGCAAAGCCTGGGTTTGAGTCCCGACATAATCAAACGTATTGGAAAAACAATCATTATTATGGGTTCGGAGCAGGAGCTCATGGCTATGTCAACGGGATAAGATATGAAAATATAAAACCCCTTCCCCATTATATCGAAGCCCTTAAGAAGAACGAATCCCCGATAAAAGAGCAACATCAAGTGACAAAAAAAGAAATGATGGAAGAAGAAATGTTTATGGGGTTGCGAATGAGCAAAGGTGTGTCTCAGAAGCTTTTTTATGAAAAATATCAGGAAAAAATGGAAGAAATATTTGGAAAGCAAATCAATCGCTTATTAGAAGAACGATTAGTGGAATGGAAAGATGATTCGCTTTCCTTGACACCAAAAGGGAAGTTACTGGCGAATGAAGTGTTTGAAGCATTTTTGCTATAGTATCTTCTTTCATTGACAAAAGTTTCTCCATTTGATAATTTTATTGTAGATTTAGCACTCGAAATTGCAGAGTGCTAACAGAGGTGATTTTTATGCTGACAGATCGCCAAATGCTGATATTGCAAGTGATTGTTGACAGTTATATACAATCAGCAGAACCAGTTGGATCACGGAGTATTTCAAAGAACGAAGATATAAATTACAGTGCAGCAACGATTCGAAATGACATGGCGGATTTGGAAGAGCTCGGTTATTTAGAAAAACCACATACTTCATCCGGCCGAATTCCCTCGGAAAAAGGGTATCGTCATTACGTGGACCATTTATTGCTCCCACACCATTTGTCCGAAGAAGAATTGCAAAATATGAAAGCATTGTTTACAAAAAATATTGTAGAAGTAGAACAAATTATTAAAGAGTCAGCCACCATTTTATCAGATTTAACGAGTTATGCTTCCATCGTACTCGGTCCGGAAATTTTTGAATCAAAACTGAAACAAGTACAAATCATACCTTTATCGGAACAAGTAGCAGTTGCTATTCTTGTCACAAATACCGGACATGTCGAAAACCACACCGTTACAATGCCGTCTACGTTAAATAGCAGTGATGTCGAAAAAATCGTGAACATTTTAAATGAAAGGCTCGTAGGCGTTCCGTTATATCAATTAGAGGAAGCGATTCAAAAAGAAGTTGCCGGTGTGTTAAGACAACATATTAAAAGTTACAAAGACGCTCTCATATTTGCGGAAGAAACATTACAAAAAACGAAACAAGAAAAAGTGTTTTATGGCGGGAAATCTAACTTATTAATTCAACCGGAGTTTCATGATATTAATAAAGTAAAAGAGCTTTTAGAAGTTTTTGAAGAAGATGAAACAATTTTCGATTTGTTAAAACCGGAACAAGATGGACTTTCGATTCGCATCGGACAAGAAAATGGAAACGAAGCATTTGAAGATTGTACCGTTATTTCAGCCACTTATTCCTACAAAGGGAAGCCGGTTGGAACGATTGGAATTGTCGGACCGACGAGAATGGAATATCCTCGTGTCATTGGGATTGTCGATCATTTGTCAAAAGGAATTTCACAAGCATTAACTAACTTGTATAGATGAAGTGGTTCGTGGTAAGATGAATGATTGGTAATAGAGGAGAGTTCGTCTCTCCTCTCTTTGTGCCAAAAATAACGTAGGGGGTGAACCAGGATGAGCGACGAAAACAAGCAAACCGAAGAGACAAAGGTATTGAATGATGAACATCAAGAGGAAGAGGTTAACGAAAATAAACAGGAAGAAGTCGTCGCAGAAGAAGAGCAGACGACAGAAACTCATCCTGAGGAAATAGAAGACAGGACAGAAAATAGTGAAGAAGAAAGTGAAAAAGAAACGGAAACGAACGCTCACGAAGAAGAAATTGCATCATTAACAAAAGAAGTAGATGAGTGGAAAAATCGATATTTACGGGCACAAGCAGACATGGAGAATTTAAGAAGACGCACGAAAGAAGAAAAAGAAAAAGCATTAAAATATAGCACGCAAAGTTTGATGGAAGCATTGCTTCCGGTTATTGACAATTTCGAACGAGCCCTGAATATCGAAGCAAAAAGCGAAGAAGCTTCCTCGATATTAGAAGGAGTTCATATGGTGTATGAGCAACTTCTTTCCGCTTTAGAAAAAGAAGGAATGGAAGTTATCCCAGCGAAAGGCGAAATTTTTGATCCGCATGTTCACCAAGCAGTGATGCAAGTAGAAGAAGAAGAGTTTGCATCAGGTGAAATTGTGGAAGAATTACAAAAGGGTTATAAGCTCAAAGACCGTGTACTTCGACCATCCATGGTAAAAGTAAATGCATAACTACATACAAAAGATAGGAGGATGTCAATCATGGGCAAAGTTATTGGAATTGATCTAGGAACAACAAACTCATGTGTTGCAGTGATGGAAGGAAAAGAAGCGGAAGTGATTCCGAATCCGGAAGGAAATCGCACGACTCCTTCTGTGGTTGCCTTTAAAGACGGAGAGAGACAAGTAGGCGAGGTAGCTAAGCGCCAAGCGATTACAAACCCAAACACAATTCAATCGATTAAAAGACACATGGGAACTTCTTATAAAGTGAATGTTGACGGAAAAGAATATACCCCGCAAGAAATATCTGCCATTATTTTACAGAAATTGAAAGCTGATGCAGAAAGTTACTTGGGGGAAGAAGTGACAAAAGCGGTTATTACAGTTCCCGCTTATTTTAATGATTCCCAACGACAAGCAACCAAAGATGCAGGTAAAATTGCCGGGCTGGAAGTAGAGAGAATTGTAAACGAACCTACGGCAGCGGCCCTTGCTTATGGATTGGATAAAGAAGACGATCAAACGATTCTCGTTTATGACTTAGGGGGAGGAACCTTTGACGTTTCCATCCTCGAACTTGGAGACGGCTTTTTTGAAGTAAAATCGACTTCCGGAGACAATAAACTTGGTGGGGACGACTTTGACCAAGTGATTATTGATTATTTAGTAGATGAATTCAAAAAAGAAAATGGCATTGATTTGTCTCAAGATAAAATGGCGATGCAACGACTAAAAGATGCAGCCGAAAAAGCGAAAAAAGATTTATCGGGAGTTACGCAAACGCAAATTTCTCTTCCGTTCATCACAGCAGATGCTAGTGGTCCAAAACATCTAGAGTTGACTTTAACGCGGGCGAAGTTTGAAGAGCTATCTGCCCATTTAGTAGAAAAAACGATGGGACCTACTCGCCAAGCGTTGGAGGATGCAGACCTTAGCCCATCAGAGATTGACAAAGTCATTTTAGTAGGTGGATCCACTCGGATTCCAGCAGTGCAAGAAGCGATTAAAAATTTAACTGGAAAAGAGCCTCATAAAGGAGTCAATCCGGACGAAGTAGTTGCGCTCGGTGCAGCGGTGCAAGCCGGTGTCTTATCTGGGGATGTAAAAGATGTGGTGCTGTTAGACGTCACCCCGCTTTCCTTAGGAATTGAAACGATGGGAGGCGTATTTACGAAACTGATCGAACGAAACACGACCATCCCTACAAGCAAGTCGCAAATTTTCTCCACTGCAACAGACAATCAGCCTTCTGTTGATATTCACGTACTTCAAGGGGAACGTGAAATGGCAGCGGATAATAAAACGTTAGGACGCTTCCAATTAACGGATATTCCGCCAGCACCACGCGGAGTTCCTCAAATCGAAGTAACTTTTGACATTGACGCAAACGGTATTGTCAATGTTCGGGCGAAGGATTTAGGAACGAATAAAGAACAATCCATTACGATTACTTCTTCTTCCGGTCTGTCAGAAGAAGAAATCGAGCGAATGGTAAAAGAAGCAGAAGAGCATGCGGAAGAAGATAAAAAACGGAAAGAAGCAGTAGAACTTCGCAATGAAGCGGATCAGCTTGTCTTTACAACGGAAAAAACTTTAAATGATCTCGGTGATAATGTCGATGCCGCGGAAAAAGAAAAAGCAACCGAAGCAAAAGACGCATTGAAAAAAGCGCTGGAAGGCGATGACCTTGATGAAATTCGTGCCAAAAAAGACGAGTTGCAAGGAATTGTTCAACAACTCACAACGAAATTGTATGAACAAGCGGCACAACAAGCACAAGCGGCGCAAGGAAATGATAATGCCCAAAATGCTCAAAGTAAAAACGCCGATGACAATGTTGTAGACGCCGAGTATGAAGAAGTAGATGATGACAAAAAAAATAATTAATATGTACAGACGATAATCCTTACAGGGGGCTGTCCCACAATGAAGATAAATATGTTGCTTCATTAAGGGCAGCTCCTTTTCTTCATGTGATAGTTGAAGAATTTTCACGTATAATGATAAGATTATCGTTGTACTTTAAGTAAGTTTTATTATATTGAGGAATAAAGCATAGCTCTAACGAAGGCTTGGTGATAAGCCAAGTTTGTTGATGGATATGGGAACGGGAGTGAAATGGATGTCGAAACGTGATTTTTATGAAGTATTGGGAGTGAGTAAAGACGCCTCTCCAGAAGAAATAAAAAAGGCATATCGCAAACTAGCACGTAAGTACCATCCCGACGTGAATAAGTCGGAAGATGCAGAAGAAAAGTTTAAAGAAGTAAAAGAAGCGTATGACACGTTAAGTGACCCTCAAAAACGCTCTCATTATGACCGTTTTGGACATACAGATCCGAATCAAGGCTTTGGAGGAGCTGGGGGAAGCGCAGATTTCGGTGGCTTTAGTGATATATTTGACATGTTTTTCGGCGGTGGTAGTCGAAGAGACCCGAATGCACCGCGCCAAGGAGCAGATTTACAATACACGATGACATTGACTTTTAAAGAAGCGGCGTTCGGTAAAGAGACGCAAATTGAAATTCCACGAGAAGAAAATTGCAACACGTGCCACGGTTCCGGAGCAAAACCTGGAACAAAACCAGAGACTTGTACGACTTGTGGAGGAACCGGCCAATTAAATGTGGAACAAACAACGCCTTTCGGTCGAATTGTCAATCGCAGAGTGTGTAATCGCTGTAACGGTTCGGGTCAATTCATTCGAGAAAGATGTACAACGTGTGGAGGAAAAGGAAAAGTTCGTAAAAACAAGCGCATTAATGTAAAAGTACCGGCGGGAGTTGACGATGGTCAACAAATTCGTGTGGCCGGCCAAGGGGAACCAGGAAAAAATGGTGGACCGCACGGAGATTTGTACGTTGTCTTCAAAGTGCAACCGCATGAGTTCTTTGAACGAGACGGTGACGATGTACTTTGTGAGATGCCGCTTACTTTTACGCAAGTTGCCCTCGGAGATGAAATTGAAGTGCCGACATTGTACGGAAAAGTAAAATTGAAAATACCAGCCGGGACACAAACGGGCACAAGTTTCCGATTACGAGGAAAAGGAATTCGCAATGTTCATGGACGGGGACAAGGAGATCAACATGTGATTGTACGAGTAATTACGCCGAAAAAATTAAACGAGAAACAAAAAGAACTGTTGCGAGAACTGGCTAGAGTGAGTGGAGACCGAGGAATAGATGAACAAACGAATAACTTCTTTGATAAAGTGAAGCGAGCTTTTAAAGGAGAATAACCACCTGGAGTTGGTATAAATTGTACTGGATAGAATGTTCTGTTCATACGACGAGAGAAGCGATGGAGACTGTTTCCCATATCTTACATGAGATGGGAGCAGCTGGGGTCGTCATTGAAGATAAGGAATCATTGGGAGAAGATATGAATGTACGCTCGTTAGAAGATTACGTAACAGTAAAAGCATACTTCCCAGAACAAAAAATAACGGAAAAAATGATCGATCTCGAGCAGGCGTTAGAATCACTGCCTCAATTTCATGAACATATTGGAAGAAATGAAATTACATTAAACAAAGTGGCCGAAGAAGATTGGGCAGAATCTTGGAAAAAGTACTATAAACCAACTTCGGTGACCGATACATTAACGATTGTACCGACGTGGGAAAAATATGAGAAAGAAACCGGAGAGCATGTGATTGAATTGGATCCTGGCATGGCGTTTGGGACAGGAACGCATTCTACGACCATTCTTACTTTGAGAGCGTTGGAAAAAACGATTCAAGGGGGAGAATCCGTCATAGATGTCGGCACTGGTTCCGGCATTCTTGCGATTGCAGCAGCAAAGTTTGGTGCTCGAAATGTTCTCGCTCTTGACAATGATGAGACAGCGGTGAACGTAGCAAAAGAAAACATTGCCCATAATGAAGTAGAACATCTTATTTCCGTGGAACAAAATGATTTGCTAAAAGGAATTACAACTCGTGCGAACGTCATATGCGCCAACATACTGGCAGAAGTGATTACGGAATGTGCGGAAGATGCGTATCGTCTCCTTACACCTCATGGGATTTTCATCGCTTCAGGGATTATTGAACATAAATTGGAGGAAGTTCATCGCTCGCTAATGGATGCTGGATTTTCGATGAAAGAAACGTCCAAAATGGGAGATTGGGTGTTAATCATTGCGATAAAAAAGAACAATGAAGAAAGATAGGACGAAACGCTATGCAACGATATTTTGTAGAGCCCAGCAATATGGGAGAACGGGAAGTAATGATTGAAGGAAATGACGTCAAACATATCACCAGAGTGATGCGTATGGGCGTAGGAGACCATATTATTTGTTTAAATAATAACGGACGAGAAGTGTTGGCTCAAATTGACAAAGTGGAAAATCACCGGCTCGTTGCGAAGATTGTCAAAGAGCATAAAAATTTATCGGAATTACCGGTTTCTGTTGCGATCGCCCAAGCATTGATAAAAGGAGATAAGTTAGACTATGTCGTCCAGAAATGTACGGAATTTGGGGCGAAGGCTATTTATCTCTTTGCGTCCGATCGTTCTGTGGTAAAATGGGATCAACAAAAATCCGCCAAAAAGATAGCACGTTTAAAGAAAATTGCTAAAAAAGCAGCGGAGCAATCCGGTCGCTTGTTTATTCCGGATATTTCTTTTACCTCTCATTTGGTAGAAGCAACAACCGAGGTGGAGATGCGTTTGTTTTTAGATGAAGAAAAAGCGAAGAAGCACGATCATACCGGACTATTTGATGCGCTTCATCAACATCCTTCCTCTCTTCTTGCGGTAGTAGGACCAGAAGGAGGACTTAGTGAACAGGAAAAAACCATCTTTTGTGAACACGGTTTTCAAGGGATCAGTCTCGGTCCACGAATTTTACGAAGTGAATCAGCAGCCATATACACTTTATCTGCTCTATCTTATCATTATGAGTTATCGAGGTGACAAACAATGACATCAGTAGCTTTTTATACGCTCGGATGTAAAGTGAATCATTATGAAACAGAAGCTATTTGGCAACTGTTTAAAAAAGCCGGATATGAAAAACAAGAATTTGATAAACATGCAGATGTGTATGTCATTAACACATGCACTGTTACAAATACGGGAGACAAAAAAAGCCGTCAAATTATTCGCCGAGCGATTCGAAAAAATCCGGAAGCCATCGTGTGTGTAACCGGCTGTTATGCTCAAACGTCCTCCGCCGAAGTGATGGACATACCGGGAGTTGACATCGTTGTAGGCACACAAGACCGTGCGAAATTAATCGGTTATATAGAAGAATTCAAAAAAACACGCGAGCCGATTAATGGTGTGAAAAACATTATGAAAAATCGCGTGTACGAAGAATTAGACGTCCCAAACTTCACCGACCGCACCCGAGCTTCTTTGAAAATTCAAGAAGGATGTAACAATTTCTGTACATTTTGTATCATTCCTTGGGCAAGAGGACTGCTCCGTTCACGTCAGCCAGAAGAAGTAATAAAACAAGCCAATCAACTTGTTCAAGCCGGATACAAAGAAATAGTATTAACGGGGATTCATACAGGCGGTTACGGCGAAGATATGAAAGATTACAATTTCGCAATGTTGCTAAGAGACTTGGAAAAAGTAAAAGGATTAAAACGCATTCGTATTTCTTCGATTGAAGCAAGTCAAATCACAGATGAAGTGATTCAAGTCATTCATGACTCAGAAAAAATCGTCAACCACTTACACATCCCGCTACAATCCGGGTCTGATCAAGTCCTCAAGCGTATGAGAAGAAAATATACGACAGCGTTTTATAGAGAGCGTGTCGAAAAACTGAAAGAAGCCCTTCCCGGTCTTGCGGTGACAACCGACGTTATCGTTGGATTTCCGGGTGAAACAGAAGAAGAATTTCAGGAGACTTATCAATTTATTTCAGACATACAATTTTCCGAACTTCATGTGTTTCCATACTCTAAACGGACAGGTACTCCGGCTTCCAGAATGGAAAATCAAGTGGATGACGAGACAAAACAAGAACGGGTGCACACTTTAATTGCCTTATCAAATCAACTGGCAAAAGAATACGCTTCTTCCTATGAAAGAGAAGTGCTGGAAGTGATTCCTGAAGAGCGCGATAAGGAAACAGGTTTGCTTACTGGATATACTCCAAACTATTTACGAATTCGTTTTAATGGCAGTGACGATATGATTGGAAAAATTGTTAAAGTAAAAATGACGAAAGCAGATTACCCATATTGTGAAGCGGAGTTTGTACGAGTGATGGAAGACGATGAAAACATCGTTTCTGCTTAAGAAAGGAGTTATTCATGGAATCTACATCTTTAGCCAAGGTCATTGACCATACTCTCCTCAAACCAGAAGCAACGGTGAGCGATGTAGTAGCATTGGCAAGAGAAGCGAAACAGTATGGCTTTTTCTCAGTATGTGTTCAACCATCCATGGTGAAAACTGCCTATGAGATATTAGCAGATACTGATGTCAATGTTTGTACCGTCATCGGTTTTCCATTGGGAGCAACTTTTACTTCGGTAAAAGTGTTTGAAGCAAAAGAAGCGATCAACGCTGGCGCATCGGAATTGGACATGGTGATGGCTATTGGCGCTTTAAAAGCGGGGAATGATGAGTATGTCAAACAAGATATTCAATCAGTGGTCGAAGCAGCTAAAGATCAAGCGATAGTAAAAGTTATTATTGAAACAGCGTTGCTTACGGATCAAGAAAAAGAAAAAGCTTGCCAGTTAGCAGTAGAAGCAGGTGCTGATTTCGTTAAAACTTCTTCGGGATTTTCCGGAGGAGGCGCGAAAGTGGCAGATGTAGAACGGATGAAAAAAATCGTCGGAGAGAAAGCAAAAGTAAAAGCAAGTGGAGGTATTCGTACGAAAGAAGCAGCGCTTGAAATGCTTGAAGCAGGTGCCGATCGTTTGGGCACAAGCGCAAGCCTTTCCATCATTGAAGCAATGACATATAAAGGGGATACAAATCACTGATATCGTAACAATGAAGTTCATCCTGTCATATTGCATTTTTTCCTTATTTGATTTATAATTTGTAAAAATGACTGACTTTTTTACTCTTTATGTGTGGAAGGTATTGGGGGGAAGTTACGTTACCTGAAAAGAGTAGGAAGCGTCAGTAGCTGTCCGGAGGGAGGGAATCCTATGGCTGAGACCCGCGTTCGTAAAAATGAAAACATCGATACCGCTCTTCGCCGTTTTAAGCGCACTTTGTCAAAAGAAGGGACAATGGCTGAGGTACGTAAACGTAAATATTACGAGAAGCCGAGTGTAAAACGGAAGAAGAAATCAGAAGCGGCAAGAAAACGGAAATATTAGTCCAGTAAACGGATATGGAAGACACCTTTCTCAGGAAGGGTGTTTTTTATTTTGCCAGACAAAAGGTTGGGCAAATAGGTATTAATACTTATGAAAATGTGCTAACAATCATCCAAAGGGGTCAATCTATACACTGTTCTATCGGGAAGATGGAAAAAATGATATAATGTAAAAACGGTTAAACATTGATAGGAAAGGAGGGTTTTAGTTGCAGAATCGTTTCGTCATCGCTATGTTCCTTGTGATTATAGGACTGTTTTCTGTCGTGTCCACTTATCATTTAACCGAAGCGACAGAGAAAAAAGTGTATGTCATCCCAGTGGAACAAACGGTGGAGAGAGGGTTAGAAGCATTTTTAGAGCGATCACTTGCTGAAGCAGTGGAAAATCATGCCGATCATGTTATTTTAGAAATTGATACGCCAGGAGGGGCAGTGGACGCAGCCAGCAACATTGCGTCGATTATTCGAAACACTCCGACTCCTGTTACGGCATTTGTCGTCAATGAAGCGTTGTCTGCGGGAGCATACATATCTCTCAATGCAGATGAAATTGCGATGGCCCCTGGTACGGAAATGGGTGCAGCTCAAGTCATTGATGGAAGCGGAAACGCAGCAGAGGATAAAGTGCATTCTGCTTGGGTAGCTAATATGATGAGTGCTGCTGAATTGAATGGTCGAAATCCCCTCTACGCCCAAGCGATGGCGGACCCAGAAATAGATTTAGAAGAGTATCGTGCAGGAAAAGGAAAACTGCTCTCTTTCACTGCGTCCGAAGCATATGAAGTGGGCTATGCAGAATATCTGGTTGACAATCGGGAAGAGCTATTAATAGAGCTAGGTTTAGAGGAAGCAAATGTTCAGGAATTAGAAGTTAGCTTTTCTGAACACATTGCCCGTTTTGTTACCCATCCAGTTGTTATACCAATATTGTTAAGTGTAGGAAGTTTAGGAATTGTATTAGAGTTATATTCCCCTGGCTTTGGAGTCCCAGGAATAATGGGCATCAGTGCTCTTCTTTTATTTTTCTTTGGCCACCTCATTGCCGGCTTTGCAGGGATGGAAGCAATGGTGTTGTTTGTCGTTGGAATGATCCTTCTCATCATTGAATTGTTTGTACCCGGATTTGGTATATTTGGTGTTTTAGGGATTGGAAGCATGATAGGAAGTATGATTTTAGCCTCGTATTCAACGATACATATCGTTGTTTCTATCTTGATAGCGGCGGTGATTACAATTGTCGTTGCGATGATGATGTTTAAAACCTTTGGAATGAAAGGACCGATGAAACGGTTAGTGTTAACAGAATCATTGACGACAAAAGAGGGGTTTGTGTCCCATGAAACGAAAGAAAATATTGTTGGAAAGAGAGGAAAAGCTGTCACTCCTCTGCGCCCATCTGGAACGATTATGATTGGCAAAGAACGCTTAGATGCGGTCTCAGAAGGTGATTATATTAGAGAAGGGGAACAAATAGAAATCATTGCAGTGGAAGGAGCTCGCACAATCGTTCGAGCACTAGTAGAGAAAAATAAATAAGGGAGGATCAAGATGCCGATTGATATTACGTTAATTATTGTACTTGCTTTAGTGATTATCGCTTTAGGTATACTATTTACTTTTGTACCGGTTGCACTTTGGATTTCTGCGTTAGCAGCAGGAGTAAAAGTAGGAATTTTTCAACTTGTTGGGATGAGACTCCGTCGCGTCATTCCGGCACGTGTCGTAAACCCGCTCATTAAAGCGGAAAAAGCCGGGTTAAATCTTGAATTAAACAAATTAGAAGGTCACTACCTAGCTGGTGGGAATGTAGATCGGGTCGTCAATGCTTTGATTGCAGCCCAACGAGCAAACATTGATTTAACTTTTGAACGTTGTGCAGCCATTGATTTAGCAGGACGAGATGTATTAGAAGCGGTACAAATGAGCGTTAATCCAAAGGTCATCGAAACGCCATTTATTGCCGGTGTTGCAATGGATGGAATTGAAGTAAAAGCGAAAGCACGAATTACGGTGCGGGCAAATATTGATCGCCTTGTCGGGGGTGCTGGTGAAGATACGGTGATCGCCCGGGTCGGAGAAGGAATTGTTTCCACCATCGGTTCTTCCGACGATCACAAAGAAGTGTTAGAAAATCCTGATAGCATTTCTCAAACGGTGTTAAGTAAAGGGTTAGACTCCGGGACTGCTTTTGAAATTTTGTCGATTGACATTGCGGATATTGATATTGGTAAAAATATTGGAGCTGGACTTCAAACAGATCAAGCAGAAGCGGATAAGAAAATTGCGCAAGCGAAAGCAGAAGAACGTCGTGCCATGGCAGTAGCTCAAGAACAAGAAATGAAAGCTCGCGTAGAAGAAATGCGTGCGAAAGTAGTAGAAGCCGAAGCAGAAGTACCACTAGCGATGGCAGAAGCGTTAAAATCCGGGAATATTGGTGTCATGGACTACATGAACCTCGAAAATATTCAAGCGGACACTGATATGAGAGATTCTATTGGAAAAAGTACGAAACCAAAAGATGACTATCAAGGTCCAACCGATCCGACAAAACGCTCGTAACTTAAAGAGGGGGACCTCCAATGATTAATTTTATCGAATTTATTTTGAGCAATTTCTTTTTCCTCGCTCTTCTCATCGGTGCGATCATTTCTGTTATAAATCGACAATCAAAAACAGGGAAAAAGGTAGAAAGAAAACAACAAGAAAAACCAACTTTTCAATGGGAAGATTTATTTGATCCGGAGACATATCAAAAAGAAGAGTCTCCTTCGCCTGCAGCACCATCTTCCGAGAATACACCACCATCTGAACCAGTGACATCCCCGCGGCAAACGGAGATGGAAGCTTATTATGAACAAAAGGAAGCGCTGGAAAGAAAAAAGCAACAAGCGGAAGAAAGGCTAAAACATTTGAATCCGTCCCCTCTTTTTGAAGAAAGACAGACAACGGAAAGGGGTGCTTCCACACCTAGTCACGCATTTACCGTGACGAATAAAGATGCAGTACAAGGTGTGATTTGGTCAGAGATATTAGGAGAGCCAGTGGCAAAAAGAAAATTACATCGAAGAAAAAATAACATATCATGAATTTTGAAAGAGCTGTCCAGAAAGTCTTAAATGATGACTTTTTGGACAGTTTTTTTTTGAAAGAGTTGGTTGCTGATGGCACTGTTTCCTTAAAAAACAGCATCTGGGGCCGAGTCATGGCGCCGTTTCATCTCAACAATACTTACGGAAGCGAGTCATAGATCAAACATGGCACCGTTTCCTCCAAAAATTGATTGCAGAAACAAGTCATAGCTCAATCATGGCACTGTTTCATCCTAACATTGCTTGTGGAAGCAAGTCATGGACGTCTCATGTCATCGTTTCAACCAAATATTGCCTGTGGAAACAAGTCATGAATCGATCATGGCACCGATTCAATCCAAACACCGTTGTGAAAGCAATCCATGCACCGTTTATGGCACCTTTTCAGCGTCAAATTGCTTTTGAAAGCAAGCCATGACCAGTCACGGCACCACTGTAACCGGTTCATGATGTCACTTCCACCTTCAACACCTTATGAATCGATACCATGAGTGAAAAAATTGTGTGAAACAATGGCATAAAGCAGTCATTATATTGATTTAAGTCCCCCTTTGTCCTTTTTATTTTCCATGCATGCACTCTCTCTTTATCAAGTGATAGAACATCACTTTCAACATATAAATAAAAAGTAAGGGGGCGTAACTATGCTAAATCGGCTCAAGCAATCTACGAAAGATTGGATGATTAAAAAGATGAATCTTCCCGAAGACGTGATATTGGATGTTCCCCGTTTAACAATGGTGGGGCAAGTGCATGTACTGATAGAAAATCATCAAGGGATTCTTCATTTTTCCAGTGAACACGTTCGCTTGAAAGTCGTTTTTGGTGAGTTGTCGATTCAAGGAACTGGTTTAACCATAAAAAATATATTGCCTAATGAGCTGTTACTTGAAGGAACAGTTGAAGAAGTTCGTTATCTTAATCGAAGGGATTCGATGCAATGATGAATGGACGGGGACCTTCTGAAGTGATTGTGCAAATACGAGGCGAGCAGTTAGAATATGTTTTAAATGAATGCATGAAGACAAACTTACCAATCAAACATGTGCAACGAAATAATGAAACAGTAACATGTATCATCCATCGAAAATATTTGTCCCAATTAGATCGTATTGTATTTGACAGTGATTGCACATGGGAAGTGGTGTCTTTATCTTTTTTTGAAAAGTACAAGCTTCTCGTAAAAGAGAGGATTGGATTTTTTATCGGAATGGCTGTTTTTGTTGCGATGATGATCCTTTTGTCACAAATGATTTGGAAAGTAGAAATCCGTGGAGCCAATCCAGCGCTGAAGCATGAAATTTCACAAGCAATTGAAGAAATAGGAGTATCAGTCGGAAAGTTTTCATTTCTTCTTCCCGGCTTAGAAGAAATCCAATCTCAACTTCTCGATCAATTAGAAGGAATTACTTGGGTAGGAGTGCAAAAACAAGGTACGACTTATCGTTTTGAAGTAGTCGAACAAACATTGCCGAAAGAACGGGAAGATGCCGCTCCTCGTCATTTAACGGCCAAAAAAACGGCAGTGATTCACTCCATTTATGCAGAAAAAGGACAAGTGCTCGTGGAAGAAAATGAACTGGTTCATCCTGGAGACATGCTTATTTCAGGGTTTATTGGCAAAGGGAAACATGCAAAAATGGTAGCTGCCACCGGGAAAGTCTTAGGTGAAACATGGTACCAAGCGACCGTAAACATTCCGCTAAAACAACGAGTAGATACGCTCACAGGAAATGTTGAAAAATCATATGCTCTGCAAATCGGTTCATTTCGCCTTCCAATTTGGGGTTTTTCTCAAGAAAAATCCTTTTCAAGCGTCGCACCATCCGAAACGATGAAACAGCCTGCTCTCTTTGAAAAATGGAATATTCCCATTTCCCTTTCCATCGTTACTTGGAATGAAAGTCAATCGCTTTCTCCTCCTGTAAAAAGGGAAGATTTGAGAAAAGTTGCAAAGGAAAGAGGGAGAAGTGAGTTAAAGAAAAAAATATCAGATGAAGCAACAATTCTAAACGAAAAAATTTTGCACGAGCAGTCGGAGAATGGTAAAGTGAAAATAGTTATTCATTACCAAGTAATTGAAGACATTACGTCGGAAACACCGATAATTCGAGGAGAATGAGAATGACGTCAAAAAAACAAGAAATTTCGTTACATGTAAATGACGCCCATGAAATTCAATCATTATTCGGACCAAATGATACTCATTTAAAACGAATGGAAGAAAAATTAAATATTACAATTGTGACTAGAGGAGAATCCCTTGTAGTAGATGGAGATAAAGATAAAGCACGGTTATTAGAAGACGTCTTCTATGCGCTCATTCGTTTGCTAAGAAAAGGAGTAAAATTGTCAGAAAGAGACGTAGTCTATGCCATTCAATTAGCACAAGAGAACAAACTGGACCGACTCGAGGATTTATACCAAGAAACGATCGCCGTAAACACAAGTGGTAAACCGATTGTAGCTAAAACGCTTGGACAAAAAGAATATATAGATACAATCCGTAAAAAAGATTTGATTTTTGGAATTGGTCCTGCTGGTACGGGAAAAACGTATTTAGCGGTAGTAATGGCTGTGAATGCGTTAAAAGAAGGAGTGGTTAAACGCATTGTTCTTACGCGTCCGGCAGTGGAGGCAGGAGAGAGTCTCGGCTTTCTTCCAGGAGATCTGAAAGAAAAGGTCGATCCTTACTTGCGCCCGCTTTATGATGCGCTTCATGACATTTTTGGAGTGGAGCATACGGCGAGACTGATGGAACGAGGCACGATTGAAGTTGCTCCCCTTGCTTATATGCGCGGACGAACATTAGAAGATGCGTTCGTTATTTTAGATGAAGCACAAAATACGACCAAAGAACAAATTAAAATGTTTTTAACACGACTCGGATTTGGCTCCAAAATGGTAGTGAACGGAGATTTAACTCAAATTGACTTACCGAAAGGGCAACAGTCGGGATTGAAAACGGCCATTCACGTTTTAAATCATATACCGAGCATTGGATTTGTTTATTTACAATCTACCGACGTTGTGCGTCATACATTAGTGCAACAAATTCTCGATGCATATAGTGAAAAAGAAGAAGAATTAAGAAGAAATCGTTTTTCCCGCTCGGACGAAAAGAGGAATGGACATGCAGATTGATTTCATCGATGAAACCAATTCATTGACGAATAAAGAGAAAAAAGATGTAGAACAATTACTCCAATTAGCAGCAGAAATGGAGAAAGTAAAAGAACGAGCAGAACTTTCCATTACTTTTGTGGATAATGAAAGCATCCGTTCTTTAAATAAAGAGTATCGCGGGATAGACCGAGAAACGGATGTTCTTTCTTTTGCATTAAATGATGGAGAAGAGGAAGTCGATCATGACTTTGAGGAAATGCCTGAATTATTGGGAGACATTGTTGTAAGTGTTGAAAAGGCAGCCACTCAAGCAGAGGAATATGGACATTCTTATCAAAGAGAATTAGGTTTTTTAGTCGTTCACGGTTTTTTACATCTATTAGGATATCATCACGAGGAAAAAGAAGCGGAAAAGATCATGTTCGCTCGTCAAGAACAAATATTGAGTGCCTATGGTTTGGAAAGATAAAAAGATAAAAGGTTGGCGTCGCTTTTTCCACTCGTTTCGGTATGCGATCAAAGGTTTGATACATGCTCTCCAGTCAGAGCAAAACATACGGATTCATCTTGCTATTGCATTTGGTGTCATCATTTGCGCTTATCTGTTATCCATTCCTTTCGTTCAGAAATTGATACTATTTTTAACGATTGGAATGGTGATTGCTTTAGAATTGATGAATACAGCTGTGGAAAGAATTGTCAATTTGGTGACGGAAGATTATCATCCCTTGGCGAAACAAGCAAAGGATGTGGCAGCAGCTGCTGTATTGATTGCCAGTATCATGGCAGTGATCATCGGCGTTCTTATTTTTTATAAACCACTTATAGCCTACTTCGTTGAGGTGGTGACAAAATGACGATAGCATTAGTAAAAGAAGCAATAGAGGCTCGTTCCTTTGCCTATGCCCCGTATTCTCGCTTTTCAGTGGGGGCTGCAGTACAAACAGCCAAAAACCACATCTATACAGGCTGCAACATTGAAAATGCTTCCTATAGTTTAACGAATTGTGCAGAACGTCTTGCTATCTTTAAAGCAGTGAGCGAAGGAGAGCAAAAGATTGACAAGTTAGCAGTCGTAGCGGATACGTTAGAACCGGTAACTCCTTGTGGTGCTTGCAGGCAAGTGATGGCGGAGTTCATGCCACCAGATGGGATGGTTTATTTAGCAAATATAAATGGGAATGTAATGACAATAACAGTAAAAGAGCTTTTACCAGGAGCATTTCAAGCGGAGGATTTCAAACGATGAATGAAACTTACAAATCAGGTTTTGTAGCGCTTGTCGGTCGTCCGAATGTCGGGAAATCAACCCTCTTGAACTACATTGTTGGTGAAAAAATTGCAATTATGAGCGATAAGCCTCAAACAACAAGAAATAAAATACAAGGAATATATACAAGTGAGACAGCTCAACTGATTTTCATTGATACTCCAGGAATTCATAAACCAAAACACCAACTCGGTGACTTTATGGTCCGCGCTGCTCTCTCGACGTTTCGGGAAGTCGATCTCATCTTGTTTGTAGTGGATGTGAATGAGCCTTATGGCCAAGGTGAAAAGTTTATATTAGAAAAACTAAAAGAGACGAACACACCTGTTTTTCTCGTATTAAACAAAATTGATCGAATGCATCCGGAGCAATTGCTAGAAAAAATTGCCGCATATCGTGAGTTATATCAGTTTGCAGAAATTATCCCCGTTTCTGCCTTAAATGGCAATAACGTGACCACCTTAATGGAGCAAATCATCCGCTATATGGATGAAGGACCTCAATATTACCCGGCGGATGAAATAACCGATCATCCGGAACGTTTTATTGTCAGTGAGTTCATTCGCGAAAAAATTATTCATTTAACGGAAGAAGAAGTTCCTCATTCGATCGCTGTCGTGATAGAAGAAATGAAAGAGCGTAAAGGTGGAATGGTCTATATTTCAGCGCTTGTTCTTGTGGAGCGCCAGTCTCAAAAAGGAATCATTATTGGAAAACAAGGAAACATGTTGAAAGAAATAGGAAAGCGTGCGAGAAAAGATATCGAAGCTTTATTAGGTTCGAACGTGTATTTAGACTTATTTGTTAAAGTAGACAAAAATTGGCGGAATAATCGCCGTCAATTAAGTGAGTATGGATACGATCAAACGCATCTTGAATAAGCGTCGGATGCGGGTAGTAAGAGGGAAATTTTACAGCTTATGCTTTTCTTATAATGAGCCATTCTATAAAAGAGACCATATTGAGAAAATCCAAATCCTATGGAAAGAAAGGATGGTTCTCTCATGAATGACTATGATGCATCTTGGAATTATTTCTTTCTTACTGGTAGTATCGAAGCGTACTTATATACAAAGGAATTAGAGGAATATATGGAAAGAAAAGAAGACTACATGTCTTTTCAGGAGGAGATTCCCCCTATCGATCAATAGAGGAGAAAAAGATGCTTGAAAAAGCGGAAGGCATTGTGCTTCGTACGATAAATTATGGAGAATCGAATGTGATATTGACATTGTTTACGAGGGAGTTCGGGAAAGTAGCGGTCATGGCCCGAGGAGCAAAAAAAACTAGAAATCGCTTCCGTAGTGTGTCCCAACCTTTTGTACACGGGATATTTCTTTACTATAAAGGTAGAGGAATGAGCACATTAAATCAAGGAGATGTGCTTCACTCTTTTCCGGACATTCGTCAACATATCGTTCGTATGTCCTATGCGGCCTATATGGCCGAGTTGTTAGAAAAGACAGTAGAAGAACGGGAAAAAAATCCGTATTTGTTTGAGTTGTTTCTGACGCTTTTAGAACAGATGGAATTCGGTCATGACCCTGAAGTATTGACGAGTATTTTTGAAACGAAAATGACATTGCAAGCCGGGATTCAACCAGAACTGACGAAATGTGTCTGTTGTGGTCAAACAGACCAAATTGTAAGTTTTTCAGTGAAGGAAGCGGGCTTTTTATGCAAGCGATGTACCGATCAGGATCCATATGCTATCCATCTTCATCCGAAGACGATTCATTTATTGCGCCTATTTTTGCATATAGATGTCCAACGAATTGGATCCATTTCTTTACAGAAGGAAACAAAAGAAGAATTAAAACGAGTGATGGATGCGTACTACGAAGCTTATGGAGGATTTGCGTTAAAATCGAAACGATTCCTTGATCAACTGGAAAAGTGGAACTGGTAGTACCTTGACACGCTCCGCATGATTCAGTATGATTTGAGTGGAAGTGCATGACACGAATATTTTTGCTATGAAGGAAAGTAGTAATCGTTCCCTGTTTCCCGAGCGAGTGCAGACATGGTGGGAGCTGCATGAAACATAGCGGTGAAGGCGTTCCGGAGCAAGTAAGGATAAAAGAGGCTGTCTTTTATTTAGGGCAGCAAATAGGGTGGAACCGCGGGTCTATCTCGTCCCTATATGCCGGTATTTTGGCGTATACGGAACGGGATTTTTTTATTTTAGAATAGGGGGGATTTCGATGAATGTACAAGAGATGATACTAACATTACAAAATTTTTGGGCGCAACATAACTGCTTAATCATGCAAGCGTATGATGTGGAAAAAGGAGCAGGAACGATGAATCCAATGACGTTTTTACGGAGCATAGGCCCTGAACCTTGGAATGTCGCTTATGTGGAGCCGTCTCGTCGTCCTGCCGACGGAAGATATGGAGAGAATCCAAATCGGTTGTACCAACACCATCAATTTCAAGTGATTATGAAGCCTTCTCCTAAAAATATTCAAGAAATGTATTTGGACAGTTTAAAAGAACTCGGGATTGACCCGAAAGCGCATGACATTCGCTTTGTGGAAGACAATTGGGAAGCTCCGACATTAAGTGCATGGGGACTCGGTTGGGAAGTATGGTTAGATGGAATGGAAATTACTCAATTTACTTACTTCCAACAAGTTGGTGGGATTGATGCCAATCCGGTTGCGGTGGAAATTACATATGGAATAGAGCGACTTGCATCGTTTATTCAAGAAAAAGAAAATGTGTTTGATTTAACGTGGGTCGATGGCTTTACTTATCGCGACGTATTCGGTCAACCTGAATACGAACATTCCAAATATACATTTGAAGTTTCTGACCAAGAGATGTTGTTTGAATCTTTCCATACGTACGAAAAAGAAGCAAAGCGAGTTTTGCAAGAAGAGCTTGTCTTCCCGGCGTATGATTACATTTTAAAATGTTCGCACGTTTTTAACTTACTTGATGCGCGAGGTGCTATTTCAGTAACTGAGCGTACCGGTTATATTGGTCGTGTTCGCAACCTTGCAAGGGAATGTGCGCTTCTTTACTACAAAAAACGTGAAGAATTAGGCTTTCCAATGTTGAAGGAGAAAGAGGGTGGACAAAATGAGACAAAATAATCAATTTTTGTTGGAAATCGGGATGGAAGAGTTGCCGGCACGTTTTGTCACTCCTTCCATTCAGCAATTAAAAGAACGCATGGAAGAGTGGCTTCAAGACAAAGACATTCCATATGAATCGGTGGATGTTTTCTCCACACCTCGGCGCCTTGCTGTCCGCGTGAACGGTTTGGCGGATCAACAAAGGGATAAAATAGAAGAAGCACGCGGGCCGGCCAAAAAGATTGCCCAAGATGAAAACGGCGAGTGGACGAAAGCGGCCATCGGATTTGCAAAAGGAAAAGGAGTCGATACAAACGATCTATATTTTAAAAAAGAAAAAAATACGGAATACGTGTATGCTCGTATTGAAGAAAAAGGAAAGCAAACGAAAGAATTGTTAAAAGACGTATCCTACATCGTGAAAGACATGAACTTTCCTAAAAATATGCGTTGGGGTAGCTTTGATTTGAAATATGCTCGTCCGATTCATTGGATCATTGCTTTGTGGAATGAAGAAGTAATTCCTTTTGAAATTACTGATGTAAAAACGAGTCAAGTGTCCCAAGGTCATCGTTTTTTAGGAAGCCAGATTACCATTTCGCATCCACAAGAATATGAAGAAAAACTGCGAAATCAATTTGTGATTGCCTCAGCTGAAGAAAGAAAAGAAATGATCGTTTCTCAACTGAAAGAATTAGAAGAAAAACAAGGATGGAATATTCCTATTGATGAAGATTTGCTTGAAGAAGTGAATCAGTTAGTGGAGTACCCGACGGCGCTTTTCGGGCAGTTTGAATCGACCTTTTTATCCTTGCCGGAAGATGTGTTAATCACTTCGATGCGAGAACATCAACGCTATTTTCCAGTAAAAGATAAAGACGGAAAGTTGCTTCCATATTTTATCACGGTGCGTAATGGCAACGATGATCATCTTGACATTGTACAAAAGGGGAACGAAAAAGTACTGCGGGCACGTTTAGCGGATGCGATGTTTTTCTTTGAAGAAGACCAAAAACTACAAGTACAAGATGCAGTGAAAAAATTAGATGCCATCGTCTTTCACGAAGAACTTGGTACCATTGGTGACAAAGTGAGAAGATTGGAGCAAATCGTCACTACTTTTGGAGAGAAGTTTTCATTAAATAAAACAGATCAACACCATTTAAAACGAGCAGCACAACTTTCGAAATTTGATCTCGTCACCCTCATGGTGGATGAATTTCCGGAACTACAAGGAAAAATGGGGGAAACGTATGCATTACTTGCCGGAGAAAATGAAGCAGTTGCTCGCGCTATTAAAGAGCATTACGAACCAAAATTTTCCGGGGACCTTGTTCCGGAAAGTCAAATTGGTGCCCTCTTGTCTATTGCTGATAAATTAGATACGATCAGTGCTTGTTTTGGCATTGGTCTTATCCCAACTGGTTCAGGGGATCCGTATGGTTTAAGACGACAGGCTTTTGGAGTAGCACAAATTTTACTGGATCATGAGCTGCCACTTCACCTCGATGAATGTTTTGATATGGTGTTAAATATTTTACAAGACGCTAACATATTACAGCGAGACAAAGAAGAAACAAAGAAGGAAATGTTGTCCTTTTTCCGTGTTCGCTTGAAAAATATTTTTGATGAGAAAGGAATTCGTTACGATATTGCCGAAGCGGTCCTTGAAACGATGGACCATCCTGTTTTGATCTTGCTTAAAAAAGCAGAGTTCCTTCAACAAAAAGTGGCGGACATTGATTTTAAAGCGACGGTCGAGGCGTTGAGTCGAGTGACAAACATCGCGGCCAAACAGGAAAAAGAACAAGATGTACAACCAGATTTGTTTCAACAATCAGTCGAACAAGAATTGTACGATCAGTATAAAAAATTAGTAACAGAGCTACCGGAACAATTGGAAGTTGGAAACGTGGAAGAAGCATATCGTTTGTTCACAGAAATAAATCCATTGATTCATCGTTATTTTGATGAAGTGATGGTGATGGTCGATGATGAAGCTATCAAAGGAAATCGATTGGCACTAATGAATCGATTGTCGGAAGTAATTCAGCAGTTTGCACATTTCCAACATATCGTCTTCTCTTCCTAAAAAGCGTTCTTTTTCTATTCTTGTCGGTTAATAAGCTATAATATATATAAAAGAATATAAGAATAAGGAGCTGTCCCACCAGTCGTATATTTGCAACTGGAAATACTCGAAGTCGAAAAGTATTTCTGGGACAGCCTCTTAAGGCGGTGGTGACAATCGAACTTACAGGGAGACAAGAGCGGATACTTAATATCGTGAAAGATAGCGGACCGATCACCGGCGAACAAATTGCTGAAAAATTATCTCTCACAAGAGCGACGCTTCGCCCGGATTTAGCGATCTTAACAATGGCAGGTTTTTTAGATGCAAGGCCACGGGTCGGATATTTTTATACTGGCAAAACGGGTACGCAACTTTTAACAGAAAAAATTAAAAAATTAACGGTCAAAGAATACCAGTCCATTCCCGTTGTCGTAGAGGAATCCAGTTCTGTATACGATGCCATCGTCACGATGTTTTTAGAAGATGTTGGAACGTTATTTGTCGTTGATAAAAACTCCTTATTAGTCGGAGTTCTCTCCCGCAAAGATTTATTACGGGCAAGCATCGGAAAACAAGAGCTAGAATCGATGCCAGTCAGTGTCATAATGACAAGAATGCCAAATATTACAATGTGCGAAAAGGACGATTCAATTATCGATGTCGCCTCAAAACTCATTGAAAAGCAAATTGATGCGCTACCGGTCGTGAAAAAAAGAGGAGAGCAAGAATATGAGGTAATCGGTAGGATTACGAAAACGAATATGACGAAAGTATTAGTTGATATCTCACACGATGAACTCGATTAGTTGTAGGTGGGGAGGAGGCAAACAGAATGGAAGAGCGCCCGATTGTTTACGTTGTGTCGGATTCTGTCGGTGAAACAGCAGAATTAGTAGTGAAAGCAGCAGCAAGTCAATTTGGAGAACAAGAAATAGAAATACGACGGATTCCGTATGTTGAAGACGAGCATACCATTGATGAAGTCATTAATTTAGCAAAAGAAATGAATGCTTTTATTGCATTTACTCTCGTCATTCCGGAAAAAAATTATTATTTAAGAAAAAAAGCAGAAGAAGCCGGTGTCGAAACAGTGGATATTATCGGTCCGATGTTAAATAAGATGATTCGACTCACAGGGTTGGAGCCAAAATATGAACCAGGTCTCGTCTACCGTTTAGATGAAGACTATTTTCGAAAAGTAGAAGCGATTGAATTTGCCGTCAAATATGATGACGGTCGTGATCCTCGTGGGATTACCCGGGCTGATATTGTCTTAATTGGTGTATCTCGTACATCAAAAACCCCACTATCCCAATATTTAGCACATAAGCGATTAAAAGTAGCAAATGTTCCTCTTGTTCCTGAAGTGGACCCACCAGAAGAGCTGTATCGTATCCCGCCGGAAAAATGTATCGGTTTAAGAATTAGTCCGGAAAAATTAAATGAAATACGAACGGAACGACTGAAATCTCTCGGTTTAAAAGCAGAAGCAAACTATGCAAAATTAGAACGGATTAAGGAAGAGTTGGCTTATTCAGAAAAAATTATGAAAGACATTGGTTGTACGGTCATTGATGTGTCTAATAAAGCAGTAGAAGAAACAGCTAATTTGATATTTAATATGTTCCAAAAAGGATTAAAATAAAGCTGCTGATCGATTGCAGCTTTTTTTTGAGCACGGCACTTGTCCTATTGTAAAAGTTAAGTATAATAGAATGTTGTGTTCTTTTGTCGAATCTATGAAAACGAAGTGATGAAAAATTATCAAAAAATCAAGCAGGAAAGTGTCTCACTCTGTCGAATAGTTCATTGACAGCCGTACAATTCTTTTGTACGACATATTCGTCCGGTTATATAAGTAAAAAGTTGGATAAACTAGTGCGACATAGTAAAGATAGGACATTCCGTAAGCGGTGGTGATAAACGTTTGGGACAGTTTTTCTCGGAAGAAACCATTGCGAACATTATGCAAGCGGTAGACATCACAGACGTGATTGGTGAAAAAGTACAATTAAAAAAACAAGGGAAAGATTATATCGGTTTATGTCCTTTTCATGAGGAGAAAACCCCTTCTTTTTCCGTCTCTCCTGATAAACAACTGTATTATTGTTTCGGTTGTCAAGCAGGAGGGAATATGATTACTTTCGTCATGGAAACGGAAGGATTATCTTTTCACGAGGCAGTCGTTAAATTAGGAAAACAGGCAGGAATCGACATATCCTTACCAGACCGTTTTCATGAAAAAGAAAAAGATTCAAAAACGACTCGTTTTATCGAAGCACATGAATTAGCAGCGAGATTTTTTCACCATCTTCTCATGAACACTGAACAAGGAAAAGTCGCTTATGATTATTTGATGGACAGAGGGATTTCTCCTGATGTAATGAAACAATTCCAACTCGGTTACGCGCCAAAGGAACAAACGGTATTAAAAGAACTGTTGGAGAAGCGTCAATTTGATGCGCAAGAAATGGAAGAATGTGGCTTGTTAAGGCGTGTAGAAGCAACGTGGGAACTGGAAGATCGCTTTCGACATCGCATTATGTTTCCCATTTGGAATATCGACGGAAAAGTGGTTGGCTTTGGAGGAAGAATAATTACCGATGGACAACCGAAATACGTAAACACACCGGAAACACCCATTTTTAAAAAGAATGAACTGTTGTATGGATTTCATCTTGCCCGCCCATTTGTTCGAAAGAAAAACCGTGTCATTTTATTTGAAGGATATGTGGACGTGTTGTCTTCTCATCTTGCTGATCTGCCTTATGCGATTGCGACATTAGGTACGTCTCTTACAAAAAGACAAGCCCAAATTATTCGGCGCAATACGGAGCGGATTACGATTTGTTATGATGGTGATCGTGCTGGAGAAGACGCGACGTTAAAAGCAGCCAACCTTCTTCAACAGGAAGGGCTGCAAGTGGAGATTGCAATACTTCCTGAGGAAGAAGATCCCGATCAATACATTCGCACATATGGAAAAGAACGATTTCAAAAAGAGATTATCGAAGCCGCAGTTCCTCTTATTGTATTCAAAATGCATTTGTTTAAAAAAGAAAAAAATTTAAACGATGAAGGAGAAAAACTGCAATATGTGGAAGAAGTGCTTCATGAAATTGCATCTCTTTCCACTTCCGTCGAACAAGATATTTATGTGAGACATCTTTCGGAAGAGACTTCTGTTTCATTGGAAGCACTGAAGCAAGAATTGGAACGAAAGATTCGCGCCAATCACCGAACGAGCCATTCCACTAAAACGAAAAACAAGCGTTGGCAAATCGCGCCTTTGAAAAGACAATCTTTGCGACCAGCTTACCAAAATGCTGAACGAATGCTCCTTGCACATATGATGCATGATAAGAGTGTTGCCGAAGCAGTGAAACAAAAAATCGGGGGGCATTTCCCTACAGAGGAATATATGGCCATTGCCGCATATTTATACGCATTCTATGCTGAAGGACATCCAGCAGACCCGAATGCATTTCTTCTTTATATGGAAGATAAAGACTTAGTACAGACAGCAACAGAATTGTTAATGCTTGACAGAACGAATGAATTATCGGAAAATGAATTGATTGACTACATGGATCAGATTAATAATCATTTAAATTGGGTAAAAATAGAACAGATAGAACAAAAGTTGAAAGAAGCGGAACGAAGACAAGATTTGGAAGAGGCCGTGCAATTAGCGACACAATTAATAGACATGAAAAAAGCCACTCAAAAATAAACTCGTTAAAGTTGGGTATCTTCATACCCGTTTTTTAAGAGTGAATATTTGCTGTGAGCATTTCAAATAGAAGAGAAAACTGTTTAAAAACGGATGTCGTGAGAAGAATGGAAGGAGGAGATCGAATGGCTGAGAAACCTATTCGCCCACTAGCGGAAGGTGACATGTCTATCGATCAAGTCAAGGAACAATTGCTTGAATTAGGAAAAAAGCGCGGGGTTCTTTCTTACGCGGAAATTACTGAAAAACTTGCTCCGTATGATCAAGATTCTGAACAGATGGACGAGTTTTTTGAATTTTTAGGGGAGCAAGGAATCGATCTTCTCAATGAGGGAGAGGAAGTCCCAAGCATGGAGCAAGTGGAGAAGGAAGAGCTTGATTTAAACGATTTAAGCGTCCCGCCAGGAGTTAAAATAAATGATCCCGTTCGGATGTATTTGAAAGAAATCGGTAGAGTGCCTTTGCTCACTGCGGAAGAAGAAATCGAATATGCAAAGCAGATTGAAAAAGGAGACGAGGAAGCAAAACGTCGTTTGGCTGAAGCAAACTTACGTCTTGTTGTCTCCATCGCCAAAAGATATGTAGGAAGAGGAATGTTATTTTTAGACCTCATCCAGGAAGGAAATATGGGTTTAATTAAAGCAGTAGAAAAATTTGATTATGACAAAGGTTTTAAGTTTAGTACGTATGCAACGTGGTGGATTCGCCAAGCAATCACACGTGCGATCGCTGACCAAGCTCGTACGATTCGTATCCCTGTTCACATGGTAGAAACAATTAACAAGTTAATTCGAGTACAGCGTCAGTTGTTACAAGATCTTGGTCGCGAACCAACTCCAGAAGAAGTGGCGAAAGAAATGGATCTCACACCAGAAAAAGTCAGGGAAATTTTAAAAATTGCCCAAGAACCAGTTTCCCTTGAAACACCGATAGGAGAAGAAGATGATTCGCATCTCGGTGATTTTATCGAAGACCAGGAAGCGGTCGCTCCATCCGATGCAGCTGCCTATGAACTTTTAAAAGAACAGTTAGAAGATGTACTCGATACTTTAACGGACCGAGAAGAAAATGTGCTGCGTCTTCGTTTCGGTTTAGATGACGGCAGAACCCGCACACTTGAAGAAGTTGGAAAAGTTTTTGGCGTAACGAGAGAAAGAATCCGTCAAATCGAAGCGAAAGCGTTACGCAAACTTCGCCATCCAAGTCGGAGTAAACGGTTAAAAGACTTTCTTGATTAATTGTTCCAGCGGGAAAAGGGTTGTCTTTCACACATTAGGCAATCCTTTTTCTTTCCTACATATATGTTTTTTGGAATCAAAATTCACGTTGTTTGAAAATGAAAAGAGTGAATCATGATGGATGAGGAAAGAAGAACGATTATTATTAACGAGATAAAATACTGGAAGAAAAATCAACTGCTTCCAGAACATTATTGCAATTTTTTATTAATGCTTTATACCGAAGGAGAAGAAATACCGGAGGAAGAGCAAAAAAAGAAGCAATTTTCTAACGTGATAGTTCTCCTCATCGGTTTTCTGGCATTATTTTCTACCTTTCTTATCATTTATTTTACTTCTTTCCCTCTTCCATTGCAAATTATTGTCTTTTTAGGAATTGTTTGTGTTGTCATTAGTGCCATGTTGTACGTGAGAGCGAGAGACCTTATCATTTTTCATATTTTATTATCCATTCTCCTTTTAATATCACTTATGGCAAGCATACATATTGTTTACTTCCTGCTTGAAAGTAGTAGTGCCGTGATTGGGACAATTGCCATCCATTGCATGATTTGGTTTATCATCGGCTTTTATTATCAACTCGTTTATTTGAAATGGGCCGGACCAATTGGTTTTTTATTCGCGGTTTTCTTTTATTGGTTTTCTTAAGCACTCCAATTAAGGATATGGTATAGTGGAACGTATAATTGAACAGGTAGTGACAAAAGCTATAAAAGTATGGATTTAACTTTTCTATTTTGCAATAATCAAGTAAAATGGAAAAGGAGTGCGGAATTATTCGTAGGATGAATACATAAGGAAAAAGGGGGAAGCAGCATGAAGGGAAAGCCACTCATTCCATTTTTCTTAATTGCCATGCTAGGACTTATGCTTACGTTAGGTTTATCCCTCATCGGTGTATACCAACAAGCAGATGATGGAGAAGAAGATCCTGCTTCGATGGATCCGGTGGAATATGGCGAAGAGTTAGTGAACTCTAACTGTATTTCTTGCCACGGGGAAAACTTAGAAGGGGCAAGTGGTCCTGCTATCGCTGATGTTGGTTCGCGCTTAAGTGAAGAAGAAATTATCGATATCTCTGTCAACGGAATCGGAAGCATGCCAGCAGGGATAGCAAACCCAGAAGAAGCGCAAGCCATTGCACAGTACTTATTATCACTAGAAGAATAAGAAAATGAAGAAGGAGGGATATGTCCCTCCTTCTTATTTCCATTCCCGCGACGAAAAAAGAGAGGATTTCCACGATGAAGAAAAATTCGTTGTCAAAAAGATTGTTAACGATAGCAAATGAAATTAAACAAGCCCATTCATTACTTGATATCGGAACAGATCATGGATACTTGCCCATCCATTTGGTGCAAAGCGGGAAAATAAAGCAAGCGATTGCAGCGGATATCAATGAAGGTCCGTTAACCCGCGCAAGGGAAAATATTGCAAAAGCAAACCTCACCACACGGATTCAGACGAGAATGGGGAACGGATTCTCCGTGTTAGAAGAAGGAGAAACCGTCGATGTAGTTGTGATTGCCGGAATGGGAGGTGCACTTATTACTGATATTTTACAACAAGGGGTAGAAGCACAAGAACGAGCAAAAGTAGAACGGTTCGTTTTGCAACCGAATGTTGGCTCGGCTATCGTCCGACAATGGTTATTTGAACATGGATGGCAATTAATGAATGAACACCTCGTAGAAGAAGATGAAAGAATATACGAAATTTTGACGGCAAAACGAGGAGATGCTCAATATCCTTATCGCGTAAACGGAGTTGATGTAGAAGCTGGTTTTCTTTTTGGACCATGGCTCATGAAAGAACGATCTTCCCTTTTTAAGAAAAAATGGCGTAGTGAACAACAAAAATGGGAACAAATTTTAGCGCAGTTGCACGAGGCGACGGAATCAGTTGAAAACGTCAATCGAAAGGCGCATTATGAAAAAAAGTTAGGATTATTAAAGGAGGTTTTAAACGATGAAACCGGCTAGTGGACAATGGATTATTGAAGAATTCGAAAAATGGGCGCCTCGCTCTTTGGCGGTGGAAGGTGACCGAGTTGGGTTAATGGTCGGTACATTAAATAAACCTGTAAAGAAAGTCATGATTGCGTTAGATGTGCTGGAATCGGTGGTAGATGAAGCGATTGAAAAAGACGTAGATTTAATTATCGCTCATCACCCGATCTTATTTCGCCCGATAAAACAATTAGATGTGACGGAAGGACAAGGACCGATTATTGAAAAATGTATTAAAAATAACATCACCGTTTACGCCGCGCACACAAATTTAGATATTGCAAAAGGTGGAGTGAACGACATGCTCGCTTCATCTCTCGGTGTAGAGAACACAAAAGTTCTCGTTCCAACGGATGAAATACCTTTAAAAAAATTAGTAGCCTTTGTTCCAGAGGGACATGTAGAAGAAGTAAGACAAGCATTAGGGGATGCTGGAGCCGGTTTTATCGGCGGGTATAGTCATTGCACGTTCGCCAGTGAAGGAGTTGGAACATTTATTCCAGGAGAAGGAACCAACCCATATTTAGGAAAACAAGGAAAAATGGAGTTTGCTCAGGAAAAAAGAATCGAGACGGTGGTGCCAGAACCACTCGTAAAAAAGGTAACGAAGACGCTTGTTGATGTACATCCTTACGAGGAACCAGCGTTTGATTTGTATCCTCTTGATTTAGAAGGAGAGAAAGTCGGTCTCGGTCGTATCGGAGAGTTGCGAGAAGAAATGACGCTTGAAGCTTTCGCAGAACATGTGAAAAAATCCCTTCAAGTGCCGTTTGTACGAACGGTTCGTGCCAATGATCGAATGATTAAAACAGTGGCGATCCTTGGTGGAGATGGAAATAAATATTGGTCTTATGCACAGCGAGCAGGAGCTGACGTATACGTGACCGGAGATATCTATTATCACGTCGCTCACGATGCTCAAATGGAAGGCTTAAATATGATAGACCCTGGTCATCATATGGAGAAAGTGATGAAAGAAGGGGTTCAAAAAGAACTGGAGAAACGACTTTCATCGAAACCGAATGCGCCAACGGTGATTGCATCCGAAGTGTCCACGGAACCTTTTATTTGTATGTAAGCCCAATTACTTTGGCATGGTCATATGTGAAACATATTGGGACATTTTATCCCGGATAGTGCGAGACAACAAACATATATTCGCCCGTTAACTCAAAAGAAACACGGTTGGATGCGAGCCGTGTTTCTTTTTGATACTCATTTATTTCGTTTTAACTTTCGGTAAAATTTTGGAGTTTTCCACTTGTTTTTCTGTTTTCCAAGTAGAAGGATCATTTTTATCATATTGTTCCAAGAACTTGATTACTTCTTTTGTAATCGGAGTTGGCGTAGATGCACCAGCAGTGACAGCAACTTTTTCTACATTTTCTAACCATTCCAGTTTTAATTCGGAAATATCCGCAATACGGTGTGCAGGAGTTTTGGCAACATCTTCGGAGACTTGTGCGAGTCGGTTGGAATTATTACTTTTTGGGTCGCCGACAACAAGTAATAAATCCGCCTCTTTTGCCTGTTCTGCGACCGCTTCTTGACGAACTTGGGTTGCCATGCAGATTTCTTTATGTGTTTCCGCTTGCGGAAATTTTTTTAATGCCGCTTCCATAATGTCAGCCACGTCCCATTGGCTCATTGTCGTTTGGTTTGTGATCGTAATTTTATCACTGATTATATTTAATTTTTCAATGTCTTGAACGGATTCAACGAGATGAACGTGATCCGGTGCGACACCAATGGCTCCTTCTGGTTCCGGATGCCCTTTTTTACCGATATAAATAATTTCATATCCTGCTTTTGTTTTTTCTTTAATCAAATCATGAGTACGGGTTACGTCCGGACATGTTGCGTCTACGGTCGTCAATCCTTTTTCTTTGGCAAGTTTTCGAACTTCCGGAGACACTCCGTGGGCGGTGAAAATGACAGTTCCTTTATCTACTTTCTTTAAAATCTCTAGCCGGTTCGGACCATCTAGAGAAATAATTCCTTCTTCTTTAAATGCTTCAGTTACGTGCTGGTTGTGAACAATCATTCCCAAAATATAAATAGGCCGTGGTAAGGTAGGGTCGTTTGCAGCATGTTTTGCCAGCACCATTGCATCTACGACTCCGTAACAATAGCCTCTTGGGGAAATCTTAATTACTTCCATAACGTCCTCCTTCTCCCCGGATCTAACTTCGGTTCAGTGAAATTTTCTGAACTACCGCCATTATACTAGCTATGAAAAGAAATGTAAAAGAGGTTGTCCAAAAGAGTTCCTTCACTTTGTTCCAGAAGCATTGCTGCAGTGTCACCTCACAATAACGTGGGGTTTCAAATCGGTTTGTGCCCTAAAACATGGATCGCAAGCGTCCACGTAGTGAAAGCTTATATGTTTTGGGCAACACGCTGTTTGTGCTATCACATGTCCCCACACTAATTGATTTGAGGCTGTCCCAAACGGTGACTTTTTGGGACAGTCTCTGTTGTCATGGGGATCACTTGCAGAAGTATCTAGAATGACGGGAAATGTTAAATGTATAATTTTGGTGGTGGGGCAAAGGCATGATAAGAGGAATAAAGTTGATTTGTCACTTTTTTTTCTTCCTGTTCGCTAATGTTGTTTGTTATCTCCTTGTTTTTGACATCTGTTTTCTCTTCCGTAGAAATTGCTTCTTGCCCCTCTTCGTTTGCGTCGTTACTTTTCGATGCGGCGGACAGCATCTTCCAAAGCATTGGCAGTTGTTTTACTAGGGGATAGTATTGTTTCACCATTGGTGTTACTGTTTGAGCTGTGTTGAGTACTTTTTGAATTGTTGGTATGACAGTAGACAATGACTGGCCGGAAGAAGCCCCCGACGGAAAGAGAGAAGACAGTATTCCTCCACTTTTTCCAACATATCCCGGTGTTTGCATAGGAAAGGGCGGTGGAGGAGGTGGCATGGGTGGATACATAAAAAAAGGTGGACGGTTCATGATGAACACCCTCTCTATATCTATAAAAGCTGTGTTTTTGTCACGTTTATGATAAAATATGATGGCAATTGCCGAGACGTGCATGAGAATATCGGTAATTACATGGCCCACTCTGGAAAAAGAAAGGTGGTGATGGGAATGAAAGCTTTTGAAAGCTTTGGCTTCCCCTCTTTTTTAATCAATGCCCTTAGAGATCAACATATAAAAACCCCCACGGAAATACAAGCGCGGGTCTTTCCTTCGATGTTAAAGGGAAAAGATGTGGTTGGTCAATCACAAACTGGATCTGGAAAAACACTTGCCTATGCTCTTCCAATTATTACGAATATAAAACAAGATTTGCCCGCGATTCAGGCAGTCGTATCGCTTCCAACGAGAGAGTTAGCTCAACAAATTTACCAAGTATTTCGGACCTTTCTCTCTTATGCCGAGAATGATCAACTTCGTGTAAAAGTAGTCACTGGTGGTACGGATCGTAAAAAAATGATTGAACAGCTGGAACGACCGCCCCACATTCTCATTGCCACGCCTGGACGTTTAAAAGATTTGAGCGACAATCAAAGCATTGATCTTCGACATACGAAAACGTTCGTGATTGATGAAGCGGATCAAATGTTGGAACTCGGTTTTTTAGAAGTGCTAGACCCTGTCCTCGGGAGAATACCGGAAGGCCTTCAAATGGCTGTTTTTTCAGCAACGATTCCAGAAAAATTAGAGCCTTTTTTACGCAAATATTTGGACAATCCTCGCTTTGTGCAAGTAAATAAGAAAAAAACAGTAAATGAATCGATTGTTCACTACATCATCCCGTTAAAATATCGCGACAGGACGGAATTAACCGTTCGATTAGCACAACATATTCGGCCATACCTTGCTTTAATATTTACGAACACGAAAGAAGAAGCGGATGAAGTCGTTACTCAATTGTTAGCAGCTGGTTTGGAGGCAGACGTACTGCACGGCGGCTTACCACCAAGAAGACGAAAACAAGTGATGCGAAAATTGGAGAAACTTCAGTTACAATATTTAGTAGCGACGGACTTGGCGGCAAGGGGAATGGATATTCCAGGAGTTACGCATGTCATCAACCATTCCTTGCCGACACATTTGGAATACTATATCCATCGAGTTGGGAGAACCGCAAGAGCAGGAGAAACAGGAGAAGCTTATACGTTAGTGGAAAAAACAGAGTATGACAAGTTACAAAAACTAGAGAAAAAAGGTACAACTTTTCAATTTCTTGATTGGAAAGATGGAGAGCTTATGTCAATGAAGCATCCATTGAAGAAAAGAAATTTTTCAATAAAAAACAAAAAAAGAAAAAGAATATAATGGGGGAAATGGAATGTTATTAGGTTCGCATGTATCAATGAGTGGAAAAAAGATGTTGCTTGCATCTAGTGAAGAGGCGACTTCTTATGGTGCAACGGCAATGATGGTTTATACTGGTGCACCACAAAACACCCGCAGAAAACCGATTGAAGAACTAAATATCGAAGCAGGACAACAGCATATGAAAGAGAATGGAATAAAGGAAGTTGTGGTCCATGCGCCGTATATTATAAATATCGGCAACACGAAAAAACCCGAAACATTCAAATTGGGGGTGCAATTTTTACAGTCAGAAATTGAAAGAGCAGAAGCATTAGGGGCAAAGCAAATTGTTCTTCACCCGGGTGCTCACGTTGGAGCTGGTGTAGATGCGGCGATTAAAAAAATAATTGAAGGTCTCAATGAAGTCATTCAACCGGAGCAAAATGTCCAAATTGCTTTAGAAACAATGGCAGGGAAAGGTTCTGAATGTGGACGTACGTTTGAAGAATTAGCTCGTATTATCGATGGGGTGACCCATAATGACAAATTAACGGTATGTTTTGATACGTGCCACACCCACGACGCCGGTTATGATATTGTCAATCAATTTGATGAAGTATTGGAAGAGTTTGATCGTATCATTGGTATGGAGCGTTTAAAAGTCCTTCACATTAATGATAGTAAAAATGAACGAGGTGCGAGAAAAGACCGTCATGAAAACATTGGTTTCGGTCATATTGGCTTTGAAGCGTTAAACTATATCGTTCATCACCCGTCATTTACTGACATACCAAAAATTTTGGAAACACCGTATGTTGGAACAGACAAGAAAAATAAAAAACCACCGTATAAACACGAGATTGATATGCTTCAGTCCAAAACTTTTAACGAGACGATGAAAGATACGCTTCTCGCTCTATAATTATATTACAACGTAGATGTTACAAAACCGCCTTCTTTCACAAGGGCGGTTTTGATTACCTATGATAAATATTCGTCGTATAGTTCCTTTAACACTTGATATGCTTGGGGAGATACAATTTGCTTTGCTTGTTGCAACAATGTCTGTAATGACTGTTTATCATTGAGTGACCAATTTGACTGTTGGACGAGCTGAAGAATTTGCGCCGCCTCTTGATAAGAAACGGAAAGACCATACATCGCGCCATAATGGATGAGATCTTTTGGATGAAGTTGGGAAATTTTATATTTAATCCATTGTTCTTTCCATTCATTCACAGAGATCTCTCCTTTGTAAACTGATATTTCATCCTACCGATGTATCATATGGAAAATAAATGAATACGTGCATAGGGAGTCATGAATTGGGTTTTTTCATGATTTTTAGTATAATTGTAGTCGGTTCTCGAAAATGAACATAAGTTAAAAAATGACACATACATGTAATGGAGAGATGGTATTTTCGTGAGATTGTTCGTAGAGGAGGGGTTGTATGCCGGAATCATTAACCACGCTAAGCACTCTCAATTTTCAAGAAGATTTTCAGCAATTACAATCATCCATTGAATTGGTATTGGATAAAAAAGGGAATATCATTGCTGCTAACGACGTCGCGGAAGAGATCGGGATTTTTGCAGGGTCTTTTTTCCATACAGTTCCAGCGAGTTTTGTTCATGAAACGTATCGTTTTATTAGCCAAATAAAAAGTATGAAAGGGATAATCGGTTGCTATTTAATCCATGAAGTACAAGGGAATGAATGGCACGTTCATTATCGGGGGAAAGAAAAAGACAAATATATTTTATTAAGCGGTTACTTGCATGAGTGTCCCTACACAAAAGAAATAAGAGAAGCAATTTCCCAATTTGAACATCCGTCTGTGCTCATTAACGATCAGTTAGAAATTATTTATTCCAACCCATCATTTGAGCAACATTACCTTGAAAAAAGAGCAACAAAAGACATTCTTCTGCATAAAGTTTTTCAAGGGGAGAGTTTTGCGAACATTCCTTCCTTAGTGCGAGAGGTATTCAGAAAAAAGAGAACGTTGGAAATTAATATTACGAATGAAAATAGCGATCATTATTTGGTCAAAGGAATATTTTTGAGAAATAATAACCTGATATTACTGATGATTTATGATTTTTCTTATGAAAAAAAATATGCCAATTTGCTCGCTTATCAAGATCAAATGAAGTCTGTGTCTTATTTATCGGCGGGGGTTGCCCATGAATTACGAAATCCTTTGTCTGTCATTAAAGGGTTTTTACAATTATCGATGTTAACCGATAGTTTTGATAAATATGCGCAGACGATTTTATCAGAAACAGATCGGATGAATGAAATCATTGACAATTTTTTGTCTGTCGCCCGTAAAAAAATGAAAAAAGAAATCATGACACCGAAATATTTGTTAAACAGTGTGATCGATATCATTCGCTCTGAATGTTTAATGCAAGGTGTTCATTTTCAATCGAGAGTAGAACCAATCACAGGACAATTAGAAGTAAACGAATCATCGTTCAAGCAAATTATTTTAAATGCATTGCGCAATTCAATTGAAGCGTTTCCAGAGGGAAGAAGAAGAAATATTTTTTCTTTACAAAGTTATCAAGAAGGAGATACCATTGTGATTGAATTAAGCGACAACGGGTCTGGAATACCGGAAGATGTACTTGAGGAAATTGAAAAGCCTTTTTACACGACGAAAGAAAAAGGGACAGGCATTGGCATTCCACTATGTAAAAAAATTATGGACGACCATGACGGAACTTTCCAAATTGACAGTACAGTTGGAAAAGGGACAACCATTACATTACGATTTCCGTTGTTTGAAGAAGAATCAAAGTAATCGATTGTAATAGAACGAAATATTCGAACAATCTCTATTAGATAAAGCATCCTTCATTGGGTTGCTTTTTTCTTTTGTGATAAACAATTGAATTTGTAATACATATTCCGTATACTAAAAATTATAAATCGTAATCATTCTTAATTAGTAAAGGAGTTCTCAGATTGAAAGAAAACGATTGTATTGATGAAGTGGTCCGTGTGAAAGATGTTTTTTTTCAATATCATGGTCAACCAGTCCTTGAAAACATTGCATTCGTCATCAAAAAGGGATCGTTTACTGGACTTGTCGGACCAAATGGCTCGGGAAAGTCTACCTTAATTAAACTTATCCTTGGCTTATTAAATCGTCGGGAAAGAGGAGAAATTTATTTATTCGGTACTCCCCTGGAAAAATTTAAACAATGGTCAAAAATTGGTTATGTTTCTCAAAAAGCAAACAGCTTTAATAGTGGCTTTCCGGCGACGGTTTTTGAAGTTGTTGCGATGGGTTTATATGGGAAGATGGGGCTATTTCGTTTTTTGCGGAAAGGGGAAAAAGAAAAAATTGATGAAGCATTAAATACGGTCGGAATGCTTCCTTTTAAAAAGCGTCCCATTGGTGAATTATCAGGAGGACAACAACAACGGGTATTTATTGCTAGAGCGCTTGTAAGCGAACCGGAATTTCTCATATTGGACGAACCAACCGTTGGTGTGGATGCAGCCTCGGTAAAAAAATTTTATCAATTGTTACTGAAATTAAATCAAGAAAAAAACATTACTTTATTGTTAGTCACCCATGATATTGGGGTGATGACACGCTATGTTACCGATGTGCTCTGCTTAAATAAAACGTTGCATTTCCACGGAACTGCCCAAGATTTCGAAACGAGTGACCTGTCTTCTGTGTACAAACATGACGTTCAATTAGTCACTCATGAGCATGGGGGATTTCACACGTGATTGAGGCGCTCTTGAAGTATGAATTTCTTCAGCATGCATTTTTGGTCGGTGGATTGATTGGCTTTTTAGCTCCAATGCTAGGCGTGTTTATCGTAGTGAGAAAATTATCGTTAATTGCCGATACACTTTCGCATCTAACGTTAACTGGAATTGCATGTCATTTATTTCTTACCCAGCATTTTTCTTTTTTCCTCCAACTTCATCCACTTTGGATGGGAATGAGTTTTTCGGTCATTGGAGCAGTACTTTTGGAAAAATTACGGCACATCTTTCATTCTTTTAAAGAATTTGCCATTCCCGTTGTATTATCTTCAGGAATCGGATTAGGCGTTGTGTTTTTGTCTTTGGCAGATGGATTTAATAATGACTTGTTTCAATATTTATTTGGAAGCATGATTGCGGTGACGAAAGAAGACGTGTGGACCGTTTTTTTTGTGACCGTCATCGTGATGGGCTTATTAATGTTGTTTTATAAAGAAATATTGTTTTTATCTTTTGATGAAGAACAAGCACGAGTGAGTGGAATAAGAAGCAATTTTTCCCAATTATTATTTATTGTCATGACCGCACTAGTGATTTCTATCTCGATGCGAATAGTCGGTATTTTACTCGTTTCTTCGTTAATGATTTTACCTGTAGCGACTGCATTACAATTTGCTAGAAGTTTTAAACAAATGTTTGCATATGCCATTATATTTGGAGAACTTGCCGTCGTGTTCGGGATGTGGGCTGCCTTTTCTTTTCACATTGCCCCGGGTGGAACGATTGTTGTGTTATCGTTACTTCTGTTCATCGTTTTATTAAGTGGCAGAAAATTATTAGGTTTACCTGTTCGTGTCTACCGCTCTAAGAAGGAAGAGATGTAAATGTTTGAACTGTCCTTATCTTTTATCGAACGAGGGATTGTAGCAGCAATGATCGTTGGTGTCATTGCCCCATTAGTGGGAGCAATGTTATTTGTGCGCAGATCATCGGTGGTTTCAGAATCTTTGTCTCACGTCACGTTAACAGGGGTCTCAGCCGGTGTGTTACTAGCACAAGTGATGGAGACCATACCGATGAATCCATTATATATCGGTTTTGGATTTGCTCTTGTCGGTTCCTTATTGATAGAAAAGTTAAGACAAACTTTTCACCATTTTCAAGACTTAGCTGCACCGATGATATTATCCGCAGGGATTGGACTGAGTGCGGTGTTGATGAGCATATCCACTGCTGGTTATAATGAATGGTATGATTATTTGTTTGGAAGCATTATTTCCGTTAGTCCGTCAGATCTTCGTTTTATTATGATAACAGCTTTTATTGTATTACTCATTTTTTATTTTTTTCAAAAAGAATTAATCATTGTTTCTTTTGATGAAGAATTTGCGAAAGTGTCCGGTGTATCGACAAAAGGAATGAATTTTTTGTTTTCGATCCTTGTTGCCCTCGTCATTTCCATGTCGATGAAAGTTGTTGGCATCTTGCTAGTCGGAGCGCTTATTTCGCTTCCGGTTGCTGCTTCGCTAAAAGTGGCACGAAGCTTTCGGCAACTGCTTGTATGGAGCGTAATATTAGGGGAAGTAGCGGTCATGAGCGGGGTGTATTTTTCTTACCATTATTCGATTGCCCCAGGAGGAATGATTGTCGTGATGTCTGTGTTACTTCTTTTATTGTTTCTTTTGCTTCCGTCTTTAATGCATCGAAAACAGGAGGGATCATCATGAACGTTGAACAAGCGATGGATACGTTAAAAAAAGAAGGGTACAAAACAACGGGTAAAAGGGAACAACTTGTGAAAATTTTTGCCAATGAAAAAAGGTATTTAACTGCTAAAGAAGCGCTGATAAAACTACAACAAACGTATCCACGCGTCAGTTTTGATACAGTGTACCGAAATGTATCTTTGTTTGTTGATATGAATATTTTAGAGGAAACGGAATTAGATGGAGAGCGATGGTACCGATACCGCTGTGCTACTTCGAAGCATCACCATCACGTCATTTGTGTAGAGTGTGGAAAAACAAAACAAATTGAAGCTTGTCCGATGGATATGTTATCTCCTCAAACAAATGGAGAGTTTCAAATTATTGATCATAAATTTGAAATTTATGGATTGTGTTACGTTTGTCAACCATAAGTGTGTCCCTCTTTTCTTATTACTTGATATTGCCAGAGTGAAAAAAGGTGATGTCGGAGAATATAATAAATGCTCGTTCTTCACTAAAGAAGGGCAGGGAGGGGCAGCAAGATGGATGAGTACAGAGACCGTCATGAAAGCGATCAAGATGAAACAACGGAAAAGTCCCGAAGTGAAATGGACGAGACGGATTTTACAATAGAAACCGCTTCTGAAATCGCTTCTCCGGGAATGGCTAACCGCCAAAATATTGAAAAAGAGGAAGATAGAGAACAAAATGAAACAGAAGAGATGAACGATCTCTCTGTTGGTCGCGGATTAGGAATTGTTGCTATTATTTTAAGTATCAGTTCCTTGTTCTTCCTTCCGTATATTATGGGTGCAGCGGGAATCATTCTCGGTATTTTAGCAGTAAGAAGAGAAGCGCGAATGAGCGGGTATTGGTCGATAGGTATCGGGGCTTTTTCGATCTTGATGACGCTTTTCTTTGCACCGTTTTATTAGCCCGTTCTGTAAAAAGCTGTTCCGTGCATTCGGAACAGCTTTTTTAAACTTGTTTGGCTTTTTCTTGTTTATATTCTTCTGCAATCGCATCGATTTCTTTTTTCAGTTCTTCTACCATTGTTTCTTCCGGAACTTTGCGAATGATTTCACCGTGTCGAAATAGTAATCCTTCTCCTTTTGCACCAGCAATCCCAATATCCGCTTCTCTTGCTTCCCCTGGACCGTTTACGGCACATCCAAGTACGGCCACTTTAATCGGTGCTTGAATCTTGGAAATATATTCTTCTACTTCATTGGCAATTTTAATAAGATCAATTTCAATTCGGCCACACGTTGGGCAAGAAATGAGTGTCGCCGCATTCGAAGCAAGACCAAAGGATTTTAACAATTCTCGGGCTACTTTCACTTCTTCTGTCGGGTCTGCACTTAAAGAAATACGAATTGTGTTACCGATACCTTTATTTAATAAAACCCCAAGACCTGCGGCACTTTTAATCGTACCTGCAAATTGAGTACCGGATTCGGTAATTCCTAAATGAAGCGGATAGGAAAAGGATTCGGCAGCTTTTTCGTACGCTTCAATTGCTAAGTTAATATCTGATGCTTTCATCGATACGATGATATCATAAAAGTCAAGATCTTCTAAGATTTTTATATGGTGAAGGGCACTTTCCACCATGCCATCTGCTGTTGGGTATCCGTATTTTTCCAAAATGCGTTTTTCAAGCGAACCAGCATTAACGCCAATACGAATAGGAATATTTTTCTCTTTCGCTGCTTTGACGACGGCTTCCACTTTTTCTTGCGTTCCAATATTTCCTGGGTTAATGCGAATTTTATCTGCTCCACCTTCAATTGCTTTTAAAGCGAGACGATAATCAAAATGAATATCGACTACAAGTGGAATATGAATGCGTTTTTTTATTTCAGGAATCGCGTTCGCTGCTTTCATGTTTGGACAAGCAACGCGCACGATTTGACAACCTGCTTCTTCTAAACGTAATATTTGTTGAACGGTTGCTTCCACGTCTTCTGTTTTAGTTGTCGTCATACTTTGTACTACGACTTCATTATTTCCTCCGATGACTAGGTCCCCAACTTTCACCGGCCTAGTTTCTGTACGATGGGTGATTTGCATCTCGATCCAGTCGCCCCTTTATGTGTATAAAATTAGCTGACTTAACATTACTATTGTATCAGCGATGGGATTCATTTGGCAAGCAAGCCTATGCTGTTCTCTCGACCCTAAAGCGCCATGTTTCCATCTTGAAAGAAGGGATGCTACAATGAGAATCATTGAAATAGAGACGGTTCGTAAATTGGAAAGTAGTACGATTGATCTACTTCAATTGCCTCTGGGGCTGTTCCATCGTTTAGTTTTTGAAAATCTTCTGCGATTTGTTCTATAGAAACAGGAACTGGTCCTTCGTGCAATTGCTCTACGATAGATAACACGGTTTGACCAGGTTCTACAATTACCTCTTGCACAGGTTGGTCAGGGGATGGTGCTTCTTCACGTGGTGCTTGTCCATTTGTTGGTGTACTTTCATTTGTTAATGTACCTTCTGTCAAATCAAAATAGACGGAGAGACCTAAAATCACAATGCCCATTATTATGAAAAACTTTTTCATTATTTTTCATCCTTTACTAAACACTTAATCGTTATAATAATGAATATGAAGAAAATATAAATTCATGATGAAATGTTCCTTTAAAGGAGTGAGAGAAATGAATCGTTGGAAAACATTCATTGCATGTATGACGGCACTGTGCATGGTGTTACATATGCCTTCCATAATCTTTGCTGATGCAATTGAAGGAGAGTCCATTGTGACGCTAGGGGAAGATTTAAGCAGCGAGCAAAGAAGTCAATTATTAGAAGAAATGAGTGCGACGGAACAGGATCATATTATTACGGTTTCTAATAGTGAAGAACACGAATATTTAGGGGATTTTATGAGTCGAGCAGATATTGGAACAAACGCTCTCTCATCATCAAAAATCACCGCATTAAGTGAGGGAGAAGGAATTCATGTCCAAACAAATAACATCACGAAAGTAACTGAAGGCATGTATGCCAATACGCTTGTGACAGCAGGGGTGGAAGATGCGGACGTGTATGTAACCGCTCCTTTTCCAGTATCCGGGACAGCCGCGTTAACCGGTTTAATTAAAGCGTATGAAGTTCAAAACGACATTATCATTCCGGAAGAACAGAAAAAAATAGCGAATGAAGAAATGGTAAAAACTTCTGAATTAGGAGAGCGAATCGGAACGGAAGAAGCAACCGAATTAGTCACTCGCATTAAAGAAGAAATTGGAGACGAACCAATTGAATCAGAAGAAGACATTCGCGATTTAATACAGCGAATCGCTCGGGAATTGGGCATTGAATTAACGGAAGAAGAACTCAATGGACTGGTTTCTTTATTTAACCGAATGAAAGATTTGAATATTGATTGGGATCAAGTGCAAAATCAAATTACACAAATTCGAGATAACTTAGGCGACTATTTAAATAGAGAAGAAACTCAATCTTTGATCCAACGCGTGCTTGATTTTTTAAATGAATTGATTGAATCCATCAAAGGATGGTTTGAAGGTGAAAGTGAGAATGCTTAATCGTTGGACTTGAGAACTGGCTTTGGGATGCTTCAAGAAGTGAATGTACCGAATTTTACGCTACGATTTGATTTTCACTGAAAAGATGTCTAGAAGAACCGAGTTATGCTAGCCTTTTCTTGTCAATAAAAGCACTGCTTCAAAAGCTGGGACGTCCAAAATTTTTAAAGATATTTTGTGGACGCAGGTGACCCCGGCTTTTTTTTGTGTGAAAATAGGGGAGAAAGCGTTAAAATAATAGTAAGGGGAGAGAGGGATTTTGGTGAAAGGAGCTTGATCATATGGCGTGGTTAGATTACGCGAGTATCGGATTTCTTGTTGTGTTTTTAGGAACCGTTTTTTTAGTTGGCGAGTTACTCGTTAAAGCAAAAGGTATTTTTGCTATTTTAGGGATCTTATTAATGAGCCTGTTTTTCTCTTATCACATTGACTCCATCTCTGGTCTGTGGATTATATTACTTTACATTGTTGGACTTGGACTCATTATTTTAGATGGAAAAGTGATTAGTGATGGTACGATTGCGATATTGGGGGCCGTTTTAATGAGCTTCGGTTTAGCGGTTCCGGTTCCGGGTTTTACCTATGGTTTACTCGTTATCTTTGGTTTTGTGATTGGATTATTTGCTTCTTCACTCTTTTTAAAAGTGTTTCCAAGAAGGAATCTTTGGTCAAAAATTACGTTGCGGGACCGATTAACGGGAGAAGAAGGTTTCAATTCTTTGAATGAAACGTATACTGGATTAGTAGGTAAAAAAGGAAAAACATTGACTCCTTTTCGTCCCACTGGTACGGTAGTTATTGATGGGAAGCAATATAGCGCAACAAGTGGGGCGCAGTGGATTGAGCCAAATGAAGAAGTGGAAGTCATATCCGTAGATGGCACAAGAATTCTCATTAAAAAAATGAATCAAAAAGAAAAAGAGGAACTCAATGGATGACTCCTCTTTTTTATTTTTCAACTTGTGGGCTTTTCCGTTTAGGAGTTGGCAACTTTTTATATACGACAAAAAGCATTGTAATGGCAATCAGCCAATATAAAAAGAAATTGGCTGCAGTAAGGAATGGGATACGTAAAATATCGATGATCATCGATAGAACGGTGGGAAGAGTGACAGTGTATGCAGACAATATCCATATATGTCGATACGTAAGAGAAATAGGAGCGCTTCTTTTCATTAAATATCCGATTAGAGATAGAAAAGTAATTCCGACAAATTTTAACCCTGTAGAAAAAATATAGAAAATAATTAAATAAACCGGGATAAAAATGGGTAGTAGTTGTGTAGCTGAATCAATAAACTGACTGATTTCATCTTTTGTGAGCGCGATGTTACCTGCTTGATCATATCTAAATGTGTAAGTTTCATTATGGCTTGCGATGTAAATATCTTCCTGTAGTAAAGCAAATACTTCTTCATCTTCTTTTAGATCAGAGATCGTTATTTCACCAGTGGAGTCAAAGATGACACGAGAATTGTCTTTCTGAAAGAAAAGCGGCTCTTCTTCTTCGGACTGTAATTTTCCATTTTGAATGGTGAAATCAGGAAGATTGAGCGCAAGGGCATCTTTTACCAGATTGGTTGTAGATATCACAGTCTGCGTAACAATAACACTTGCAGGAATACTGACAATCAACATGAGGAAAAATACATAACCAATGGTTTTACCAATACCTAAAAAACGAAATCGACCGATATATGTAGGGGAATATAAACTTTTGAAAAACGCAACAAATATATTCATGAAGTACCTCCTTCTATCTCCCATATTTTACATGAGAAAGAAGAAACAAGAAAGCGATGAAGCAATATTAACATTCTTAACAAAATCTTTACATAAATGATACAAAATCTCAACAATCTCAACGTACGATGGAAGAGGTTTGTCGAAAGCAGAGAAATACATACACTGAAGGGATGAAACAATTTGGATCTTCAGACGATTCTTTTCACGTTTTTCGGCGGAATAGGAATATTTTTATTCGGCATTAAGTTTTTAGGAGATGGTTTACAAAAAATCGCGGGAGATCGTTTAAGGGATTTATTAGATAAATATACGAGCAATCCCTTATTGGGAGTACTTACTGGAGTTTTAGTGAGCGCATTAATCCAATCAAGTACGGGAACGACAGTCCTTACCGTAGGGCTAGTGAATGCAGGATTTATGACCTTAAAGCAAGCGATTGGCGTCATCATGGGAGCAAATATTGGAACGACTGTTACTGCTTTTATTATTGGAATTAAAATTGAAGAATACGCCCTTCCGATCATTTTTATAGGAACGTTTTTCATTTTCTTTTTCAAAAACAAGAAAGTGAATAATGTCGGACAAGTGTTCTTTGGATTAGGTGCACTGTTTTTCGGACTATCTCTCATGGGGGATGGAGTAGCGCCTCTTCGTGATTCCAGTGCATTTCGAGATTTAACGATCAATATGAGCGATAATCCGCTGTTTGGGGTTGTCATTGGGGCCATCTTTACTGCTATTATCCAAAGTTCTTCTGCTGCAATTGGACTACTACAAGAATTGTATGCTCAAGGCGCAGTCACGTTGGGTGCAGCTTTACCGGTGTTGTTTGGTGATAATATTGGAACGACGATAACAGCGGTCATCGCAGCATTAGGATCTTCCATAGCAGCAAAAAGAGCAGCGTTAACTCACGTTATGTTTAATCTCATTGGTGCGACGATTGTGATTATTTTCATTGTGCCTTATACTGGACTCATAGAGAACATTCAAACGTGGCTCGATTTAAACAGGCCGATGACGCTTGCCTTTGCCCACGGGATTTTTAACGTATCTAACACAATTATTCAATTGCCGTTTATCGGTGTGTTGGCATGGATCGTCACGAAATTAATCCCAGGTCAAGATACCGAAATTGAATTCAAAGCAAAACATTTAGATGTCAGCTTTATTCAACGCTCCCCATCCATTGCGCTAGGACAAGCGAAATCTGAAACATTACGAATGGCTGAATTTGCCGAAAAAGGGTTAATTGAAGCAGAACAATATTTAATGACAAACCATAAACGACATGCGGAATTAACATTTCAGTATGAAGAAGCAATTAATAATTTAGATAAAAAAATCACTGACTATCTCGTGCAAATTTCTGAACGTTCGTTATCAGATGATAATTCCCGCATGCATTCTGTCTTAATGGATACTGCCCGGGATATTGAACGAGTCGGTGACCATATGGAGAACATTGTAGAATTAGTAGATTATCAATTAGCGAATAAAGTTGTGCTTTCTGATGAAGCATATAAAGACTTGAAAGAAATGTTTGATTTAACGATTTCGACATTGCAAAATGCGATTGTTTCGTTAGAAAATGACGATATGAATGAAGCGGAAAAAGTGGTTAGAAAAGAAGAAGAAATTGATAAGATGGAACGGAAATTAAGAAAACAACATATTCTACGCTTGAATGAAGGGTTGTGTTCTGGCTCGGCAGGAATTGTATTCGTAGACATCGTGAGTAACTTAGAAAGAATTGGAGATCATTCGGTAAATATCGCTTACGCAGTTCTTGACGAATACATTTAAGGGGAGGCTGTCTAATAAGTCCTGATAAATAAATCGAGCGTTCCTTTCAACAATCATTTAGCGCTGAAACGGTGCCATACATCGTGCATGGATTGCTTTCACAATGGTGTTTGGATTGAAACGGTGCCATGATCCATTCATAGCTTGTTTCCACAAACTATTTTTGAATGAAACGGTGGCATGAGCGATCCATGACTTGCTTTCATCAGACATTTTTGAATGAAACGGTGGCATGAGCGATCCATGACTTGCTTTCATCAGACATTTTTGAATGAAACGGTGGCATGAGCGATCCATGACTTGCTTTCATCAGACATTTTTGAATGAAACAGTGTTATGAGTCATCCATGACTTGCTTCCATTAGCTATTTTTGAATGAAACAGTGTTATAAGCCATTCATGGCCTGCTTCAATTAGCTATTTTTATATGAAATGATGGCATGACCCATCCATGGGTTGCTTCCACAAACAATACTTTGATGAAACGATGGCATGACTATCCATGACTTACTTCCATCAACAATTTGGTGTTGGAAACATGCCTATTCGGCCAAGAGGCGTTTCCAGAAGCAATTTTTGATGAAGCGGTCACAAAAAATGTCCAAAAAGTCACCAATCATGACTTTTTGGACAGCTCCTTCAAAAAAACATTTTAAAAATTCTTGACGAATGTGACCAAACATGGTAGTATATTCATTGTCGTTCAGAGATATATTCCACAGTAGCTCAGTGGTAGAGCAATCGGCTGTTAACCGATTGGTCGCAGGTTCGAATCCTGCCTGTGGAGCCATTTGGCGGCGTAGCTCAGCTGGCTAGAGCGTACGGTTCATACCCGTGAGGTCGGGGGTTCGATCCCCTCCGCCGCTACCAATGTGGATATGGCGGTTGTGGCGAAGTGGTTAACGCACCGGATTGTGGCTCCGGCATTCGTGGGTTCGATTCCCATCAACCGCCCCATTAAATATCATCCTCATTTGATTGAAAGCAACGAGCGCTACACCAAAGAATAGTCAACGAGTTGTCCCGACGGACCTAGCTCCGAAGCAAAAGCTATCAGAGGAAGGGACAGACCTTACTAAAATCGTTCATGCAACATAAATTTGAAAATCTAAACCTATCATAAGGACCCTTCACTCAGTTGGTTAGAGCAACGAGCAAACCATCGTCGAAATCACTACGAGTTGTCCCGACGGACCCAGCTCCGAAGCAAAAGCTATCAGAGGAAGGGACAGACCTTACTAAAATCGTTCATGCAACATAAATTTGAAAATCTAATAAACCTATCATAAGGCCCTTCACTCAGTTGGTTAGAGCAACGAGCAAACCATCGTCGAAATCACTACGAGTTGTCCCGACGGACCCAGCTCCGAAGCAAAAGCTATCAGAGGAAGGGACAGACCTTACTAAAATCGTTCATGCAACATAAATTTGAAAACCTAAACCTATCATAAGGACCCTTCACTCAGTTGGTTAGAGCAACGAGCAAACCATCGTCGAAATCACTACGAGTTGTCCCGACGGACCCAGCTTCGAAGCAAAAGCTATCAGAGGAAGGGACAGACCTTACTAAAATCGTTCATGCAACATAAATTTGAAAATCTAAACCTATCATAAGGCCCCTTCACTCAGTTGGTTAGAGCAACGAGCAAACCATCGTCGAAATTACTACGAGTTGTCCCGACGGACCCAGCTCCGAAGCAAAAGCTATCAGAGGAAGGGACAGACCTTACTAAAATCGTTCATGCAACATAAATTTGAAAATCTAATAAACCTATCATAAGGCCCTTCACTCAGTTGGTTAGAGCAACGAGCAAACCATCGTCGAAATCACTACGAGTTGTCCCGACGGACCCAGCTCCGAAGCAAAAGCTATCAGAGGAAGGGACAGACCTTACTAAAATCGTTCATGCAACATAAATTTGAAAATCTAAACCTATCATAAGGACCCTTAGCTCAGTTGGTTAGAGCAGACGGCTCATAACCGTCCGGTCGTAGGTTCGAGTCCTACAGGGTCCACCATGTTACAAAAGCATGTCAACCACGTGCTTTTTTATTTTGGCTAGACATGATATGGAGGAATACCCAAGTCCGGCTGAAGGGGGCGGTCTCGAAAACCGCTAGGACGTTTTTTAAACGTCGCGAGGGTTCAAATCCCTCTTCCTCCGCCATACATCATTGTGATGTGACTCGGGTTGCAGCGGTTCCTTATTGGTAGCAACAAAGTGATATGAGTAAAAAAGTGCGCAAATAAAACGGTGAAATGCAAAAATACATACAATATACTCAGCCCTCTAGGCGCTTAAAAACGTCTAGGGGGTTTTTTGTGTCTAAAAACGTACATATGTTGAGGGCGAAAAGCTAAGTTTAGCGTAGACTGTCGCAAAGAAACGAGTCATTGAAACAATAGATAACGCTCCTTGAGAAAAATGCACTTTAAGCTGCACATCTTAAAGGATTATGAGGTACAAATGGGCTATTTTTGAGAATGGTTTTTATTGATCAATTCCCTCATAGATGAAGCTTTTGTTGCCTTCTAATATATATATCTTTATTCCTAAAATATATATTTCATTCCTTCTTCTCATTCAAATATCAAATAATGAAAAAATTTTGATATATCATGATATAATTAAAAGAATTTTTTACACATCCATACAAAATTCTATGATATAATCCAAATAGTTTGCTTTAAAACAATACTGTGTTCGGAGGTTGCTGTACTATGCGAAGAAACGATTAGTCTTAGGGAAATCATTGATACGTTAAAAAAGCGTATTGTTATGATTGTATTAATTACTGCTGTTTTTGTAGCGGCAAGTGGTTTAGTGAGTTATTACGTATTGACACCGGTTTATAAAAGTTCAACGCAAGTACTGGTGAGCCAGCAGGCAACAGGAGCAGCATCTGCACTTCAAGCCGCAGGATTTGATACAGACTCAAAATATATCGATACGTATAATGTCATTATGAAAAGCCCTTACATACTCAATCAAGTCATTGATGAAATGGGGTTAGATAGAACCCACAATCAATTGAACAAGCAGATTAGTGTAGCGCAAGAAGGCGAATCTTCTCCACCACGGTGGGGAACCTTGCTGTAGTGATGGCACAACAAGGAAATAAAGTTCTCCTGATGGATACGGATTTACGAAAACCGACCGTTCACTATATTTTCAAACAGACCAATAACCGCGGTCTTACAAATATTCTTACGCATCAAAAGAGACTCGAAGAATGTACATTAACAACGGAAGTAGAAAATTTATACATTTTGCCAAGTGGTCCGATCCGTTGCCAAAACTCTATAAAACTCTAAAGTTTTGTTTATTTCCTGCTTCAACGTGTCCGATTTTGCCGAAGCTACTCTCGTTTGGTATAACACTCCACAGGCGTTAATTCGGGTACAACGAACCC
>NZ_WKJG01000082.1 GCF_027853235.1 Aliibacillus thermotolerans | reverse complement strand
GAAAGTAGCAAGCCTCCGCAAGCCACTTTCAGCGAAAAACCAAAAATATACAAAATCGAGAGGAGAAAAAAGACACATTTTTCTCCTCTCGATCTGTTTTTCAGGACTTATTAGACAGCCCCTTTTTCTTTTGATCATGGATACTGCAATTCATCAGAGTACGTAAAAGTAGCTGAACGATTGGGAATGTGATCAATTCCTATAAGTAGGACGGCCCTTACTTTTGCAATCATCGCTTGAACGTATTCGTTAAGCTCACCCTTCCCTCTACTAGCTTTCTCCATCAATTCGTTTAATTGATCATTACCTGTAAGTTTCCCATCTTGATCAAGGGATACATCCTCAATAGTCGTGTTAGCAAACTGTCTTAAAAAATGATCCGCATGCCATTTATCGTACATTTGTGTTCGTTCGACTGAGGCACCATTTTTAAAAGATTTTACCGTTTGGTCATGTTCAAGTAAGCGAAAACCGATGTTCGTTTGATTTAAAACGGTTTCGATTTGTTTGGCTTTTTCCTTATCGGATAATCCTGTTACTGTTATCTGAAAACGGTACGAAACGTCGATTGTGAATGATTCTTCTTTCTCTAGGTGGATGCCGTTTTCGTAAAGGTGATCTTGAATTGTTTTACTTAAGCGCTCTCGATCCTGTTCCAAACTATAGTTTAAAAAATCAAGCCCATTCATTTGACTTCCCATAGTTCGTACATTTTGTTTGTCTAACGCCTTTTGACTAATGCTCACCGTATCATACTGACGGTGAATCTTTTCAGCCGAGTAATCGATCGAGTCGGCTCGTTTTTTCATCATATTTATATACAGTTGACGATCATAGCGGCTTTGCATTAGATCATGAAAAAACAAGTTCATCAGATTTCCAACGCCTTTCGATTAATAATGATATGTTTCATCATATTCGTACGTAATTCGTATTTGAGGGTTTCTCCAAGTCGAGCTGCTGTGTGCTAAGGAATAGTATCTTACATGCCATATCGTTTTTACAGGGAGTTCCTTAGCGACTGTAATATCAGGAAACGAGCCACTCCCTGAAATCGAAGTATACCAGATCCCTTCTGATCCGTTCATTACTTCTCGATACGTGTGACCTAAACTTGGCGAGATGGTCCCTTGAGCACTTACACTCCGTACGATTGCGCCATCAGGAACCGCATGTTGATTACTCAGATTAACGGAAGCTACTTGTGAAGTAGTTCCTGCTCCTGGACTTGTTAATACCGTAGGCGTCAAATTAGCCGTATAAGTACCCGTTTTAATACGGTCGATAAAGGTTAAACGATAGAAATTAAAGTCGTCATAGCTACCATCAGCAGACCGTACGAGGACAATATAAGAGCCCGTTTCAGGAACATCAAAGCGAATGATTTCATCTTGGTTGCCCGATCTTGTGGAATAATCGATGAGAGGGTATCCATAGCTGTCTTTATAAAGGTAGAGATCATAGTTCACATGATTCGGAATTTGTGATAAGCGAATCGCTAAACGATCTCCTTTACTAGCAGTAAACTTGTAGTAATCGTAATCTTCCGGCGCATGTATCGTTCCTGACAACAGTTTATACTTCCAATTCCCTAGTGGATACGCAGTGTTAAACGTATTGTTTTCCTCATACTAGTCAATAATTCTAGGCTCACTTTCTGCATGCACCAAATTAGCTGGAACAAGAAACAGCAACAAGAGAAACGACAGGACCATATTTTTTACCATAGATAGAGCCTCCCATATTTCAAACTATTTTTCCTTCCTATCAATTGTATCGGATTCTATTTTTTGTATTTTAGCGAATCTGTGAATTTTTTCTAAAATTTTGCTATGATGGAAACGCGCACACCTTAATGATCGAAATGTACAGGTACTAAAAGGAGGATCACATGATCAAACATCGTATCCACTTGATCGCATTTATCCTAGTGTGGCCAATTTTATATCTGCATGCTCGTCCCACGAAGGAAAAGAAGAACTAGATTTGATCCCTCACGATGACTTTGAACCGCTTTTTACTATTGGGGATGAACATCCGACAATGGAAAACTTAGTGAAAAAAGGACATATTCTTTTAAATGGGTTAGACGTTAAAAAAGAGGTTGGTCCAATTCAATTAACACTAGATGAAGTAGATATCTTTCAAGATGTGAAGACAGACCAGTACTATTACCTTTTTCGTTTAAGTGATTTTGGGAATTATTCTGACCAGATTGTTGTCTTTGATCTTCATAACATCAACTATGGCCTCCAAGGTCAAGCAATGATTTCGACAAATAAGGGAGGCGTTAAACAAAGAAAGATTGAACCCAATCCGATTGAAATCTATGTCATACGACCAAACGATCTCTTAATGTTCACAGAGATCATGTTCCCCGTTTCCGATAATCACCCAGAAAATATTGAATTTATCACATTACATTTGCCCGAAGCTTATACTATAGACGAGGAACACGTCACCTTTCCTGAATCGACAAAAGAAGCGTTAGCTCAATACTTTAACGATCTAATAGTAGAATCTGCTGAAACAGATGAAGATGAAAATGAAGAGATCGATCTTCCTGGTAATCTTTATCGTGGAGCCCTAGAAATAGCCGAATATCTTCCACCTGATAAACCTGAGTTTGATTTGGAGTATCTCGAACAAGTAGCTGATGATGTCACGATTCATATTGAAACGAACAAGCGATTAGAGTTAGAAGAGTAGAACCTGTTTAGAAGCTATCTTTTCGCGAGGGATCATTTAATAGTCATTAAGAATACCATGCGAAAACAATCTTTATCCTGAATTATTCATACCTCGAACATAAATCAGGGTTTTAGGCCATAAACGATTAGATTCCCGATCCCTTTGAAAGAATCATGGTTATTTTTCTTCTGAAAAGCATCTTTCTAGAATGAGGAGCG
>NZ_WKJG01000081.1 GCF_027853235.1 Aliibacillus thermotolerans | reverse complement strand
GCAGCAGATCGTATTAATGCACAATTGAATCAACAAAATGCTTCATGATTTCTGTTTTTAAAAATACAATTTAGAAATTCTGTATATCTGTGTATTTTTAAAAAGAGCAATTATGAAATTGACTCAAGTATATAAAAGAGGATAGGGACGAGGTTTTATTAAATAAAGATTTCCTAATTAATCTCTCAAGTCAAATTCCTGTAGCCTTGAAAAACATGCAATCAAGCTCCTGGTCATATTTTTTACAACCGCTTAATGATGAAGACTTTGTAATTAATAAAATTTCTGATGGAAATGGGAAATTTATGGGGCGTTTTATGCGCGGTTTATTTGAACAAACAGGTGTGGATATCAGTAAAAACACAAAGGATTATATAAACCAAACGAGATTAAGCGATAGTATTATTGCAGAATTAAATGGAGTTTTTGGGTTTAACGCAAATGTACATCCACCTATAAGTGACTATGAAGTTGAATATCCTGGGGTAAAGAGTGATAGAAAAAATCTGATTAAATTAGAAGATATATTTATTAGAAAAAATTCTACTGAGGATAAGATCGAATTATATTCAAAATCTCATAACAAAAAAGTAAAATTACTATACTTACAATTTTTTAACATTAATCTTGTTCCTCCACTTTTTAGGTTTTTGCTTTTTTTTACCGAGCTATGCAGTCCAGATATTTCAATCAATGAGTCTTATTTTAATTCTCATAAAAGACAGGATATATTACAATTTCCGCGTATAAAGATTGGAAACATTATTATAAAAAGGCGTCAATGGTGGATAGATAAAAGTACTTTTTTAGATCAGATTAATGTTGATAACCAGTTTGACAGATTTGTCTCTCTAAGACGTTGGCTTTCAGCCAATTCAATTCCTAAACAATTTTATTTAAAACCTAACTTAACACTTCAACTGGAAAACATGGATAATAATACTCATTACCAAGATGGGATGAGAAAGCCCCAATATATAGATATGGATAGTTTTCATATGTGCCAAATATTTTTTAATCAAATAAATATGTTGAAAAAGGGATTTATAATTGAAGAGGCACTCCCGAATGACAATCAAGTAAAGTTAGATGTAAACGGTCAAAAACATGTAATTGAAATCCTATTAGAAACTTATAATCCTGAATGGAGGTCTAATAATGGTTTGGCATAGTTTACATATTTTTTATCATAACCAAGATAAATGGGATAGTTTGCTTCTTCATATTTATAGACAATTGAAGTATGGTTTTAATAAAACACCATCATTTTTTTTTATCCGTTATTGGGAAGGTGGACCCCATATAAGATTAAGGATAAAAAACATAAGTGATTATGAAAAAGATCAATTAAAGAATAATATAATTAACTTCTTTCATCTACATCCAAGCACGGTAAAAATAGATAAAGAACATTTTTATAATCAATATAAGGTGCTAATCAGCTCTAATGAAGACCTAGAATGGTATCCGAATAATTCTGTACAAGAAATACCTTATATACCAGAGGTAGAAAGATATAACGGGAATGAAATGATGGCTTTAAGTGAATTACAGTTTGAATATTCCTCGAAATATGTACTAGAGTTCTTGCAAACAACAAAACCTAATTTAGAAAGAAAATATAATCACTCTTTATATATTTTGTCTCAAATTATAAGAAGTATGAATCTTTCACTCCAACATCAGATTGATTTTTTAAGATGTTATTGTATTGCAACTCTTCACAGCTATGCACCGAATCATGTAAAAGATTATTTACAGTTATATATGGAAACATATCAGAAAAGTAGATTAAATGATGCTGTTAAAAAATATTGGTCAGACAACTCCAACCCTATATATAAACAATACTCAATATTTACTGAAGAAGTTAATCGGTGCGTTATTAACGAAGACTTTAATTTTAACAATATTAATATACAGACCATAGAAAAATTGGACAAACGATCTTTAGCTGTAATGCAGTTATATTGGTCATGGATTCACATGTTTTTAAATCGTATTGGTATATCTCCTTTAATGGAATCAGAGCTAACATTTTTATTAAGCCATTCTTTAAATGAATTGAAAGGGGTAGAAATTTGACTTACAAATCTATTAATATATATTTACATGATACTGAGATGCACGATAAGTTTATTTATGAAGAAATCATTCCCTTACAAAATAGTATACTTTCAGAAAGTGGAATAAATAACTTTGTATTACGTCATTGGAGAAAAGGACACCATATTCAATGGCATATCGAAATAAATGATAAATTTAATAATAAAGCTTTACAGAACTTGGTACAAATATTAAATAGAAATATAGGAAATTACTCAGCTAAGAATTCACTTTCTGAAGAATCATTAAAAAAACAATATTTAATGCTAAGAGACTTTGAAATGGAAGTTGGAGAAATATTCCCCATTGAAAATGATACTTCCATCAAGGTATCTGATTCAAAGTTTAGAGATGATATTTGGGGTGAGAAAGGGATCGAATCTTTAATATCTTATTATGTAACTACAAATAGTCAAGTCATGAAGTTAATTAATAAACCAACTAATTATAAGTATCGAGCATCATTAAATATGTTTTTAGCTGCAATAAATGCACTAGGAGATGTCAAGCGTCATCAACTTAGTTTTCGATCTCACGCAGAAGCATTTTTAAACAGATTTGACAAAGGTGATAAGTTAAGAGAGCAATTTGAATATATATATACTTCTAATAAAAGTAGCCTGCGGACATTAATGAAGATTCATTCAAATGAAGATGTATTTATTGAATGGAAAAAGATATTTAAAGATTTAATAATGAAGAATGAGAAATATTTAGAGAATGGTGATCTTTCTCTTCCTGAAGCAGATACTTATATGAACCTGAATTATTCATAGAAAACTTTTGATAAATTTTGAATGCCTATCTATCAAGCATTTCAACCGAATTGATCATGCATCAAATAAATGAAAAAAGAATCCATTTCTGTTAAAGTTAAATCACCACAAAATAACCACAGAAAGGATTCTTATAATGGCT
>NZ_WKJG01000080.1 GCF_027853235.1 Aliibacillus thermotolerans | reverse complement strand
AAGGACAAGCAGCTACCGCTGTGGCTCTGTGTTTAACCTAGAGATAGAAGTTTTATCAACTAAAATAAGCAGGCTAACTTTTCTACCGGAAATAGGGTTATTTACACAAAATTATTGACACACCCATCATAAAAATATTAGAAATCCCTAAATATATTAATGAAAATGATATAATTATAATTTATGTACATATCATATTATTAAGATACGTGATGATACTTTACAAGCACTGCCTCTCCTTTATCATTCACCCACTTATACGTATTTACTCCAGAACCTTGCATGTGACGATAAGTGGCAGGTATTCCCCAAGGAGAGAAAAGGAAAGTAATCATATGAGTCGCTTCCGGTGAACGAGAAACAAAATCAAACATTCTTTCCGGATTCGGAACGTTGGACGCTGGGTCTGGTTTAAAAGCGTGAATCATGTCCGGAAACTTCATCGCATCCCGGACGAAAAAAATCTTCAAGTTGTTTCCTACAATGTCCCAGTTTCCATCTTCTGTATACATTTTTACTGCAAAGCCACGAGGATCCCGTGCGGTTTCCGGTGAATCTTTCGCACCGGCCACAGTGGAAAAACGGACCATGACTGGTGTTCTCTTGCCTGCTCCGGAAAATACTTTTGCCCGGGTATATTTTTCTACCGGCTCATCGCCTACTTTGCCATACGTTTCAAAATAGCCAAAAGCACCAGTTCCACGAGCATGAACGACCCGCTCTGGAATTTCTTCCCGATCAAAGTGAGACATTTTCTCTAGAAAATGATAGTTCTCCAGGGTTGCCGGCCCACGATTCCCAATTGTTCTTATATTTTGGTTATCCGTCACTGGTCGCCCTTGCCTTGTCGTTAGTGTCTCTCGTTTCACAACATCTTGTCTTTTCTTATCATGATCTGCCAATGGAATATCTCCTTGATAACCGGTTGTATCATTTGAATCTTCATAGCAACCTGTATTATGTCCCATCCCCATAAGATTTATCACATTCCGTCTCTTTCCTTTGGATGAAAAAATTAATCCTTTATTTCCAATGTAAGGAAAGTTATCCTATTTTCATACAAAAGAAGCAGAGAGCCTACTTGAGGTTCTCTGCCTTTGTTTCATTTTTATACTGATAATTTGATACGATTTCCAGATGGATCGAAAGTAACAAAATCATCCTCTTCTTTCATTACTTCTGCATCGATTTGTTTTAATTGATAAACTGTTTGCTCGCGCACTTTTTCATTATCAAAAAGAAGGGTAAAAGATTCAAGCCCGACGCCATTTGGAGCGGGTGCGGGAGCGCCGACTCCGTTCCACGTATTGGTAGCGACATGATGGTGATACTTCCCATAAGAAAAAAATAACGCTTGCCCTCCAAAACGATTTACTACCTCCATCCCTAGCCCTTTGACGTAAAACTCTTCTGTCTTTTTAAGTTCTGACACGTGCAAGTGAATATGCCCTATGAGCGTATCTTTCGGAAGGCGGGTCCACTTTTTGTTAGGCGTGCGATGTTCGAGTAAACGTTCAAAATCAAGCGGATCCACTGCCATCACGACTTCTTCTCCATTCCAATCCCATTCGGAAGAATCGCGGTCAATATAAATTTCCATTTGGTTTCCATCTGGATCGTATAAATAAAGTGCTTCACTAACGAGATGATCAGACGAGCCAAAACGAATGTTATTTTCCACGAAATGAGCGACGATATTCGCCAAATCTTCTTTCTTCGGTAAAAGTATAGCAAAATGATATAATCCCGTCGTACGTCCTTGTTTGGATATGACGTCCTCCGGCTGTTTTAAAGATAAAATACTAGTTTTCCCATCGGTCGTTAGATTTGCTGTTCTATCTGTTCGTTCTAAAATATCAAAGCCAATGATTTCTTGATAAAATTTTAATGATCTTTCTAAATCTGTCACTTTCATTGCGACATGGTTCACATACGTAATCGGTTTACGATGAAATTTCATTTTACTGCCTCCATCTATATCAAATATTTTCATTACTTCATTATGTTACTTTATGTAACTAAGTGTATTAATTAAATCATACGATGTCAAGTAATTAAATTTTAAATTGTGACTAATTATCTTTTTTATGGTACAATTACAAGCAAGCGAGGTGCATGTGAGATGAAGCAATCGACCATTTGCCCGAAATTTGAAAAAGCAATCTCCCTCCTTAGTCAAAGATGGACCGCATTAGTGATTTATCAATTACTAACAGGACCACAACGATTTAACGAAATTCAATCTGCCATTGGAATTAGCGGAAAAGTGCTGTCCGAGCGATTAAAAACGTTAGAACAAAAAGGAATCGTAAAACGAGAAGTCATTCCTGACACTCCGGTAATTATCGAGTATTCCTTAACGGAAAAAGGGCATTCGATGGAACCGATTTTAAAATCAATAGAAAATTGGTCCCAAGAATGGGTAGAACGAGACGATGAATAAATAAGTAAGGGTTGTCTGCTATGATAAACGCAAACAACCCTTTTTATTTATCCCCGATTAGAAAGCAAATCGTGTTATAATAGACGAAAGTTATGTTTATTGAAAGATTATTTTATAAACGGTCTCGGATCGTATTTGAAAAAATCGAACAACATTTTGAAGCAAAACATCATCCACTTTTTCAATATGAGTTCATTTTATTTGTGCTGGATAAGATTCCAACACTTCGTCGTACCAAATGGCTACTTTATCTCCATGTTTAATCCCATTCGTAGTGATTTTTAATTCTGCATCCATCAATATAGAAACTTGTTCAAAAGGAGAGGCGCGCCAAATATCTTCTTCAGAAAAATCCTCAAGATGAGATTTTTCCAAATTTTCACCTTTCACAAAATAAACTGTTTCATGATGGAAAACGACATACCCAATATCGTTCGGCTCTCTTTCTTTCATTGTCATATCGTTAATTATTTCCCAGGAAAACCATAACACAAAAAAGCTGCACAAAAAAACACTTATTACAATGAATGTACGTTTGTAACCGTCAAGTAAAAAGATACAGTTTTCGATAATTAATTTGAAGCAGTTTTTGCTCCAAAGATAGAAGTTCTATGTTTCATGCGATAACTGTCTCCATTTAAATGGATAATTTCCGCTCTGTGC
>NZ_WKJG01000079.1 GCF_027853235.1 Aliibacillus thermotolerans | reverse complement strand
GTTGCTTCCCGTCATGAATAAAATGACGTTTGTTTTTTAAACGTACTCGCTTTCCATTTGTTTCCCAACCTTGATGAACGGCTGCGATTTTTTCTTCTTTCCCTTTTTTCTTCTTCCCTTGTCGCTTCCGTCAAGAAATAAATGAATTGTCTCAGCTCCCACTTTGGCTTTGATGTATTTTCCAACATGTTCTTCTGGAACCAAGTAATGATTTTGTTTAATCACGACTGTGCTGTATGTATCCACACGACATTCGATGAGTTCTGCTGGATCAAAAGTTAAAACGAAAAGATCGGCAGCGAAAAAATCGCGGCTCCCTGTACTTGAATAAGGGACCACGATTTTTAATTCGTTTTACGTTATTGATCATCAGACAAAGAATACAAGAAACGTGCAACATCTTCGTACCAGCTTGTCACGTCACGGACACCCCATCCGATAATGTCTAAATGGTCGAACTGCCGCATCGTGCCTAAATGATTCCAGACGCCTTTTCTCGGAGTTCCATTATATTCGACGATAACATCATTAGAACCGATATTTGGCCCTTTCATCGCTTTGACACTGACGAGGCCGTCGTTTTCCCACCATGTTTTATCGAGAACAAAGTTGCTTTTTCTGAAAGTTTTCGAACCGATGTAATAGGCAGTCGGATGTAAAGATGGGTTCATAAATAGATCTGGAACGTAGTAGCCTGTCAATAAACTTCGCCGCGACTGCGTATTGCTGACGGAGAAATAGTAAACGTCAGTCTGCGCTTTTACCCAGCGATTTAATTCATATGCGCCTTCCGGTTTTAAATCCCAGTTGGCTGTATCTTTCGTTTTCCATACTGGGCTATTGCGAACTCGTCGAACATACGAATGAAAACTTTCTCCCGGACGTTTTTTAATTCCCCAATGATCGAGCTTGAAGTCATATAGATTTGGGTCGATGTTCCCTGCGAACTTCCCCGCTCCAATAACGAGTTCTTGAATGATCGGGATAACATCATTGACAAAATACGTGGCGGTTGAACCGTCATGTGGCGATGAGATCGATAATACAGAATGCAGCCACGGTTGTTTTTCGCTAGATAACAGCGGTGAAATATCATTTCCGCCATTTTTTTGTTCTTCCGGATCGCCTTCATAAAGCAGCTGAGCGAGTGTTCGAATCGTCTGTCCGCCCATGCTATGTCCGATTAAATGTACTTTATTCGGTTTACCTGTTTTTGGATTGATTTCTCCCCATTCCGGATAAAAACCTGGATACGTTCTTCCGTAGCGGTCATGACCGTACTTTTTCGCGTGTGCTTCACCGTAGTCAACCGTTCCGCCTTTAATTTGATAATACAGTTCAATTGCGCGATCGCGGTTGCTGGATACTGGTCCGACAGCTGCCGTATATACTTTGTAGCCTTTTTCTCGCAATTTTTTCTCGATGTCATGAATGCCACCCCACATTTTGATGATTCCGCCTAATTCATCTCTGCCAAAACCGCCGAGACCGTGGACTAAAATGATCGGATGCTCATTGCCTTCACTGTTTTCGATCGGTTCAAGAGCGATATTTGGCTTGTAATTTTTTTCACTAGCACTTGCTGCTGTTGGGATAATCAGTGTAAACGCTAACAAAAATGAGATGAAGATAAGCCATCTTTTTTTGAGCAACAATTTTTCCCCCTTTTCAAATCGTATTATTAAAATATTACGAATTCTCGGAACTGTCAAGAATTTTGTGTAATGTAAATGGGGTAGGGTTTCTCTGAAATGGATTTGAATTGATAGGGGACTGATTTTCTCCACACAAAAGGGAAAATTCCCTTATTTTGTTTATTTACAATATTTGGTTAACAATAACGTTTTTCAACCATTCGCTCAAGGGCTTCCTCCAGCCGGCCGGTATGCCGTTTGGTAAGGGGCAAACAACTGTGTTTGACATTCCCCATTTCGGTCTCTTGGGACCAAAAGACCCTCAATCCGGCCATATTGCGTATCTAGATTTCGCACATCGTAACCGTTTCGCCTATTCAGCGTTCCGGCCTGTTCCTATTCGAGGAAATGTTTGATTTCTTCCCGCATGATCAGTTCTAATTTTTCCTTCACAAACTGACGAATGACATTTTCCAGTTGATTTGCCCAGTCGACATGATGTTATTGATTTTTAGAACGTCACCATACATGCAGGGCAGCAAGCGAAGCGCGGTAGCTAAAAGATGTAAAAAATAATAGTAATATGGAATGAAGTGCACAGGAAAATTTGTAAATCTGGAACTAAAAATTCAAATATAACATCCATTGAATCAATGACTTTCCTTAAAAAATATGTACAGTTTAGTGTTGACATTCCACTTTCTTATACACGATCTCTATGGACCCAACATACTAAACTGATTCACATAAGGGTGTGAAGTTAGACTGTTTTTAATACGGATTCAAAGATCCCTGAGACTGGTCGACTTTTCTTCACTTCTACTATAAAAAATAGTAGCACAAACCTTGGCCTTGGTTTGTACTACTAATCTAAGAATGTTTTTGTAAGTTATTCCCTTTTCTCCTCAGAATCTTACCTTATCGTTTTATATGCCTGATTCCTATGATTACGAGTATTTGGATGGCGCAAACTCTAACTGGTTTTTTATATGATTTTTCCTCAGACCATCTGGACTTCTATCTAGATACTTGGATAATTCTGTAATTGTTAAAATTGTTCTGAACATAATGATAAGATTAATTTTCTTAGCACTTCAGGCTGAAGGCGTTTTTTCTCCCGTGGTAATCTGGAAACTCTACACTATTACCTAAGTTATTTCCTTTAAAGTGTTCATTAAAGAATTCGGATGATATTTAAGTAGTTCCTCTTCCAGTCTCCTGCGCAACCAATAAGCCTTATTCAACTAAATCGAATGAATTTCATAACTCATAGCCCTTGTCTCCCAATGATTTTGAGCGTTGAAAAAAGAAGCACCTCCCCAAATCTTGTATAATGGTAATAACACGAAAACAAAGACTGGAGGAGCGCTTCTTATGACCATTATACGACAACCTAGTCTATTTAGCATCCAAGAATTATATGACATGGAACCTACCCAAAAATATGAAGCCGTTATTTCTGCGATAGATTTAGATGCC
>NZ_WKJG01000078.1 GCF_027853235.1 Aliibacillus thermotolerans | reverse complement strand
TTGCGTATAATTCATTTTGAGTCCTCCTTGGTTTTCTAATTTCGGAGTCGATGCATCGACATCCTGTACTATACCAAGGAGGCTCTTTTTTGTTAAACCTCAAATTTCTTCATTACAGGAATGCTTTTTATACCTATAATGAAGGTTTGTTTACCCATTTATATCCAATACCCCAAACAGTTATTAAATAATCATCTATGGGAAATCCAGATTGACGAATTTTATCTCGCATGTTCCGTACATGCGAATCAACTGTTCTTTCTTCTGTTTGTGATTCGTATCCCCAGATTAAATCAATTAATTGTTCCCTGGTAAACACTTGATTTGGTTTCTTCATAAAATACCCTAGCATGGTAAATTCCTTCGGTGTTAACTTGATTACATTATTTTTGTAAGATAACTCAAACTCATCTTCATTCCATAAGAGTCCATTTACCTCAATCCGTTTTAAAGGTTCTGTTCTACGTAATAATGCTTCCATTCTAGCTAATAATTCATTTTCATCAAAGGGTTTTGTTACATAATCATCTGCACCTAATTTTAATCCTTTTATGATGTCCTCTTTTTGTTCACGGGCAGTCACCATTATAATAGGGATATCTGAATTTTTTCTAATTTCTTGGCATAATTCCCAGCCGTTCATTTCAGGCATCATAATATCGATCAGTACGATATCAAAAATTTCATCTTTTAAAAAAGATAATGCTTCTTTGGCACTTACTGCCTTTCTACATGAATAATTATGTGGTCTTAAATATAAAGCTAATAAATCGAGCATTCTTTTTTCATCATCGACTAAGAGAACTTTGACCATTTCATTCCCCCCTTGGTAAATGAATAATCACTCTCGTACCTTTACCTAGTTCACTTTCGATTTCAATCGAACCATCGTGTGATTCGATAATTTCTTTTGCAATAGCCAATCCTAATCCCGTCCCACCACTTTTTCTTGAACGGGATTTTTCTACACGGTATAAACGTTCAAATAGATATGGTAATTCCTCTTTTGGAATTCCTTCCCCTTCATCTGAAATAGTTATAGTAATTTCCCTATCATTCTGGGTTACCTCTAATGATATAGACTTTCCATCGGGTGTATGTTTTCTGGCATTATCCAGTATATTTAATAAAACCTGTTGGATTCTATCGGGATCAATATTACCTATGATATTTACTGGGCATGAAGTAGAAAGTGTAATATTTTTTTCTTCCATTACTGGAGCAATTCGTTCTTCAATCGTTTGGATTAGTTGTCTTAAACTAACACTTTTTCGATTAATTACAAACTTATTCTCATCCATTTTAGCTAGGTCAAATAAATTCTTAACCAGAACTGTCAAATGCTCCGTTTCTTCCCGTATGATATCCAGATATTCTTTTCTTTCTTCGTCCGTTATGTCTTGCTTACTGATGATATCCGCATACCCTTTTATGTAGGTTAATGGCGTTCTAAGTTCGTGAGAGATACTTGCCAAAAATTCATTTCTGTCATTTTTTAATCGTTCTAGATCACTAGATAACCTCATGATAGAACCGGCTAATTCACCTAGTTCATCTTTTCGTTCCATATGTAATTGCACCTTATTTTTCCCCTCGCTTAGTTGTTCGGTGGCTTCTTTCATTTTCATTAATGGTAACGTAATAAAACGAGAAAGAATAAAAACGGTAAAGATGGTTAGAACAATGGTGATTAGTCCAACTATGACAAATTGATCACTCAAATGATTAACCATATTTTTTACAATATTGGTATTAGCAAACATAAAGACATGCCCTTGATGTTCCTCATCAATAGTAATGGGGCTATCAACCGCTATATATTGTTTTTCCGACCAACGTTGTTCTACTACTTTTCCTACACTGGGTATATCCTTATAATCCGTATGAACAATTACTTCAAACATTTCCTTTTCAACAGGATCGGAATTAATGATGATGTTACCATTGGCATCGGTAATAATAACAGCAAATTCCGATTCTGACTCCATGATAGCAACATGCTCTAACGTTGATGAATCAAAATTATTTTCCAAGACAGCACTATGTGTATTGGCACGAGCTAATAAACTATCCATCACTTCATCAATACGTTCATTTGCTATATTTGTATATAGAATAAAATAAACAAAAACCTCGATAATTAACATGAACACAAAGAATAATAGTCCAATTTTTAAGGATAATTTATTAAACATAATTGACCTCTTTTACCAGTAAGTTAAAGTATCCAGAATACCTATAACAAGAATGATAACTCCTGCAAGTTTTTGTACTAGTGATCCTATTCTTCTGCTTCTCTTTAATATAATGCCACTTGCCCCAAAATACCAAATAAGAAAAATAATTAATAAAAGTGGAAGTGAGGTTCCAATTCCAAATACAGAAGGTAATACAAATCCATATGATGTTTCTAATACAACTGGCATTAAGGTTAGTATAAATAATACAAACATAGTAGGGCAAAATGCTAACGTAAAACTCGCACCCATTAAAAAGCTTCCTAGATAACTATCTTTAAATTTAGTGGGTATTTTAAACATTTTTCCGGTTTTTCTCCAGCTAAATAAATCTATCATAAATAAACCAACCAGTATAAGTAATGGCCCAATTGCTTTTCTTAGAATTGGGAACATTTGTGTTAAAGTACTGTGTATTTCCTTCCCAAGTAACCAGATTACTAAACCAATTATTGAAAAAACAACTATTTTACCTAAAACAAATAGAAATATGTGTAACCAAGGGACTTTTTCGACTAGTGATCTGTTCCCATAAATAGTCATTGCACTGATATTGCCTGTTAGCTGACAAGGAGCAACGGCGCCAATTAACCCAAGAAAAAATGCAAATAAGAGCGGTATGTGTTCATATCCATATGCAATTTGTTGAAGTGGTCCATTTAGCATGATGGCTATTTCATTAAAAAGATCGAACATATTTATTCACTCACTTTGCCCTTAATAGTTTTATCCATTAAATAACATATAAAAAATATGTCCATTTTTTGTGCAGATTTCAGCAAATATTAATCAAAGGTAATAATGAAGAAAGAGAATCTCAAAATATTAATAGAAAGCATTCCTGTAATGAAGAAATTTGAGGTTTAACAAAAAAGAGCCTCCTTGGTATAGTACAGGATGTCGATGCATCGACTCCGAAATTAGAAAACCAAGGAGGACTCAAAATGAATTATAC
>NZ_WKJG01000077.1 GCF_027853235.1 Aliibacillus thermotolerans | reverse complement strand
CTCCGAAACGTCGGACATCTAGGGCAGGGACTGCCCGAAGTAACGCTCAAGGAGACGAAAGAGTGCTTTCGTCGAGGAGTTGAGAAGCTCCCACTTCAAGCGTTAGCTAAGTGGCGAGTAGTTCACGCTCATCCATGAGACCATGAAGTGTTTGTTCAAACTGTGAAACGATAAAATTACTCATCATACTCCCTCACTTTTTTATATGATATAAGTAAATTATACCATGAAGTTAGTTTTCTAAAAATAAAAATAATTTTAAAATAGAGGGGATTTCAATCTCCCCTCTAAAATTTACAGGCTACATTCATTCGTCCAATAGTCCGCGGGATCAATCGTCTCTTTAATTTTCCCTGTCTGGTGTAACCATTTTTGCAACTGATCATAGTAATCCGTGGACATCGAAAAGTCATACGTAAAACATGGAATCGTCGCATGAATTGTTTTGTTAATGAACAGATCGTCTTTATCTTCTTTCGTGAACTCCAAGTAAATTTCTTTTGCTTGCTTAGGATTTTCCTTGATGTGATCAATGGCTTTACGTAATACTTTGACGAAACGTTGAAAAACAGGCTTTCTCTTTGCGAATATTTCCCGGGAAGTAATGAGTATTAATTGACAAAAGTCAGGGACATTCCAATCTTTCAACGCAAAATAATCAACGTCTAACCCTTTTAATCTCGCTTCCACCATTTCAAAGTTTTGAAAAATTAATGTTGTCGCATCCGCCAAATCTTTCGCCAAGGCTTCTGTGTGGTAAAAGCTATTGTTCACTGGTTGAAAATCTTCGTAACGACATTCTCCTCCATCCGCTTCTACCATCGTTTTCACAATCGCAAGTCCCCCGAGTCCTGGTGCACCAGGGTATTGAATTCGTTTGCCAATTAAGTCTCGCGGCCGCTCAATTCCTTTTCCGCGCTCAAACATAACACCACCATTCGTATGTAAAAAGCGTGTAAACCCAATCACATCTTCCCCATTTCCACGATCCTCCACAAGATGGAGAGGCTCAGTAATGGCGATATCCATCATTCCTGCTTTTATTTCATCCATCGCGTCAAAATGTTCTTCCGGCTCAATCATCTCCACTTCCAGCTGTACTTCGGCAAACCACCCATGATGGATACCTAGTATGAGTGGTAAATGATCTGGGTTTCTAAACCATTCGAGTCCAATTCTAATTTTTTCCATTCTCCTCATCCTCCTATTAAAAAATAAAAAAAACAGCGAACACACTCGTAGGAGTGAAATCCGCTGTTTTGATTCACCAAATGATCATCAAAAACAATCGATTCACTTCCCTACGCTAGCATGAACTAGATCAGGTTCAAAGGGTTGAAAGATGAATTAATCTTTCTCTCAGCTTTTTACAAAAGCACCCCTAGTGAAAAACTTATTCAAATGAATGTTTCATAAATGAATCTATTTTTTATTATACTCTATTTTACTCATTGACGCACTAGCTATTCAAATCTCTTTCAAATGCAACACGAAAGTTTTGAACTTCTATTTCGTCGTTAATAGAGATTTGATCTATATCTTTCGTATAAACAAACTCAATTCCACCGACTCCTTGAATCGTTTGAGTTGGTTCTACAATATTTGGTGTTGGTGAGTATAAACCAGCACCAATTTTTTACGCAAAAAAATGAGACACATGACAAAACTCTGGTAAAATGTAATCGCTAAACCACATTTTACAAGGAGTGATGTCACATGTCTCATCATTATTCTATCCGAAATTTGCTAAATATAAAAGATAAAAATATCTACTTTGATGAAAACTTTTGTACAGAAGAAACGATAAAAGGGGTACAATCAAAAGTCTTTCATGGTACGTTGACTTACCAACCAAAGGCTTGTTACGCTTGCGGTCATGTGTTTGATGATCAAATCATCAAACATGGCTTTAAAACTTCCGTCATTAAAATGCCTAGTATCTCGGGGTTTCATACCTACTTAAAATTGCGTAAACAACGCTATTTCTGTAAGCATTGCCGTTCCACTTTTACCTTAAAAACAAATATTGTGGCTCAAAATTGTTACATCTCTCATAATACCAAGGCGGCTATTGCCCTTCATGCGAAAGAGAAAATCTCAGAAAAAGATATTGCCAAACATTATAATGTTTCTCACTCTACCGTTAATCGAATAATAAACAGTTTTTATGATTACTATAAGCCGAATTATAACTATCTTCCTAAACACTTGTGTTTTGACGAGTTTAAGTCTGTAAAATCAGCAGTTGGAGCGATGTCCTTTATTTATTGTGATGCGCAGACAGGAAAGATTATCGATATCGTGGAGGACAGAAGACTACATGTCCTGAAAGATTATTTCTTACGTTATTCAAGACGGGCGAGATACGCCGTTAAAACCATTGTGATTGACATGTACAGCCCTTACATTTCACTAATTCAAGACATTTTCCCTAAAGCCAAAATTATTATTGACAAATTTCATATCATTCAGCTATTTAGCAGAGCTTTAAACAAAACTCGGATCAGAGTAATGAATCAAGATAAAAAGAATTACAACAAATTAAAAAAATATTGGAAACTACTCCTAAAAGATCAAAAAAATATGGATTATAAAAACTATACGTACCATCGTAGCTTTAAAAAGCTTATGCGTGAAGTCGATATCATTCACTACTTGTTAGATTTAGATTCGGAATTAAAAGCTTCATACGAACTATATCACTATGTGCGATTTTGCGTAAAAAACAAGGAGTTTGAGCTGTTGAAGAAGGCATTGGATAACAAACAAAAAAATGTTTCTAACTACATGAAAACTGCCATTTCAACGACAAGGAAGTACATAGATTATGTGGAGAATACGCTGAAATACGATTATAATAACGGCATTTTAGAGGGGATTAACAATAAGATTAAGGTGATTAAACGAATTGCCTTTGGTTACAGAAACTTCTATCATTTTAAAAACCGGATTCTAATCACCCACAATTTGGCAACTATAAAAACAGCTTAGAGGAATCTCTACCCCTCTAAGCTGTCCGATTACATTTTACCAACGAACTGTCTCTAAAAAGCCTCACCAACACTATTTGACAAAGAACCCAAAAATCCCCCTAGGATACGCCTAGAGGGACTTGGTTGTATATCGTATGTATTTTTTGCGTAAACAGTTCGCTTAAAATGTGCAACGGTTTATTATTTATAGGGAAAGTATCTAGCGGGTGAACTACTCGCCACTTAGCTAACGCTTGAAGTGGGAGCTTCTCAACTCCTCGACGAAAGCACTCTTTCGTCTCCTTGAGCGTTACTTCGGGCAGTCCCTGCCCTAGATGTCCGACGTTTCGGAG
>NZ_WKJG01000076.1 GCF_027853235.1 Aliibacillus thermotolerans | reverse complement strand
TACGAAGGTGTAGTTCTCCGTATTCGGTTTTAAAGGTACGATCGTAGTAGCCATTACGGGAATTGCCGGAATGAAAACCTTCTCGATCATAAGGCTCATAGTCTAAAAAGACAGTTAATTCATGTTTTAACAGCTGATTGATGGCTGTTTCCAAATGATGACGAAAAACTTCTTCAATATCTTGTTTTTGTGCTAGTGCTTCGATTAAATCTGTAGTAAGATGATTCATAGGGAAGACCTCTTTTCTGTGAGTTGGTTGGCTAACTTTATTCTACAGAAAGGGTCTTCCTTTTTCTATGAACATTATTTAGTGCATTTCTATTTACACAAAATATTTTACACTCTCTAACATATTGGTTCCCTTAGTGAAAGTAACATTATTTATCCAAATATGAAACCACCCTCATACCTTTTGAAATGTATATTAAAAGGCTGGTCTTCTCTGCGAAAACCAGCCTTTTTCGTATATTTAGGCAACATCATAGCCTTGTTCTTCAATTGCTTCTTTCATGGCATCAACATTTACCTTTGATTCATCAAAAGTAACATCTACTTTTCCAGCTTCCAAATTAACCTCAGCTGCTGACACGCCATCTAATTTTTTCAATGCACCTTCAACTGACATTTTGCAATGACCACAAGACATGCCTTGTACGTCTAATGTTTTCTTTTCCATTATATTTTCACCTCCTTTAAATAAATTTAATATATTTTATAACTTCACTCTTTTTAAACGAAGTGAGTTAGTAACAACACTTACTGAACTTAACGCCATTGCTGCACCAGCAATCCACGGTGCAAGTAATCCAATTGCTGCAACTGGTATTCCGGCTGTATTATATCCGAATGCCCAGAAAAGGTTTTGACGGATATTTCGAATCGTTGCATGACTGATTTTAATCGCCTTCGGTATAAGCAATAGCTCACCACCAAGAATCGTAACATCAGCAGCCTCAATTGCTACTTCTGTACCAGTTCCAATGGCAATCCCAATATCCGCTGTAACAAGTGCAGGTGCATCATTCACACCATCCCCAACCATTGCAACTTTCTTACCTTGTTCTTGGATTGCTTTTACTTTAGCTGCTTTTTCTTCAGGTAATACTTCAGCGATTACCTGATCAATTCCAACTTGTTTTGCTATTGCTTTGGCTGTTCTTTCATTATCACCTGTTAACATAAACACTTCTATTCCTAAATCTTTCAATTGCTTAATAGCTTCTGGAGCCGTTTCTTTTATAGTATCTGCAACAGCAACTGTTCCCCGGTACTCACCATCAATGGCAATCAACATCGCTGTTTTACCATCAGTTTCATAATTAACTAATTTTTCTTCATAACCTGCTGTATTAATTTGATGATCATTCATTAACTTTCTATTACCAACAAGAATGTTTTTTCCAGAAATTTTTGCTTCAATACCATGACCCGGTACTGCCTCAAAATGTTCTACTTCCAAAAAGTCGATATTATTCTCTGTAGCGTATGCCACAATTGCTTCTGCAAGTGGATGTTCAGACCCTTTTTCTGCACTAGCCAATAATTGTAATGTCTCTTCATCACCTGAAAAATCAGTTACTTCTGGTTTTCCCTTTGTGATTGTACCCGTCTTATCAAGTACGATTGCTTCTAACTCATGTGTTCCCTCTAGATGTTCGCCACCTTTAAATAAGATTCCACTTTCTGCAGCTTTTCCTGTTCCGACCATAATGGATGTTGGTGTTGCAAGTCCTAAAGCACATGGACAGGCAATAACAAGTACAGCAATTGCTGCAACTAAAGCAGGTTCTAACTGACCCGGCTCGACTAAAGTAATCCATATAATAAAAGTAAGGATAGCAATACCGACCACTATTGGAACGAAATAACCTGAAATAACATCTGCCAATCGTTGAATTGGCGCCTTTGAACCTTGGGCTTCCTCCACGACCTTGACAATAGATGCAAGGGCCGTATCTTTTCCTACTTTTGTTGCTTCCATTTCAATGGAGCCATTTTTATTAATAGTAGATCCAATTAAATTTGCCCCTGAATCCTTTTCAATTGGAATTGATTCTCCTGTAAGCATGGATTCATCTACCGAAGTTCTACCTTTTACAACCATACCATCTACCGGTATCTTTTCTCCCGGCTTGACAATTAAGTGATCCCCAACGACAACTTCTTCTACAGGAATCATTAATTCTTTACCATCTCTAATTACACGAGCTTCTTTTGCTTGTAAATTAAGCAATTTTGATAAAGCATTTGTTGTTTGACTTTTGGCTCTCGTTTCTAAATATTTACCAAACAAAATTAACGTAATCAAAACGGCACTCGTTTCAAAGTATAGATGTGGCATATATTCTGGATTGCCAATAGTCTTGAATGCTTCGTATAAGCTAAAGAAATAAGCCGCACTTGTACCTAATGCAACAAGTACATCCATGTTTGCTCCACCATTACGTAGGTTCTTATATGCTCCTTCATAAAATTGCCATCCGATGATAAATTGAACGGGTGTTGCTAAAGCAAATTGGAACCAAGGATTCATGAATATATCTGGTATACTCATCCCAAATAAATGAACAAGCATTGTTAATAATAATGGTGCAGATAGTAAGACTGAAATAATTAATTTCGTCTTCATATTTTTTAGTTGTTTTTCTTTATAAGTTTGTTTTTCTTTCGCTTCTGCCTTTGGTTTAGCATCATAGCCAACATTTTTGATTTTATCAATCAATGATTTTACATCAACTAACCCCGGATTATATTCAATCGTTGCACTTTCTGTCGTTAGATTAACAGTTGCATGTTTTACTCCATCTTGTTTGTTCAATACTTTTTCAATACGGGTAGAGCAAGCTGCACAAGTCATTCCAAAGACATCAAGGTCTGTTTTCTCCGTTAGAACACCATAACCAACATTCTCTATTTTTTTCGATATGTCTTCAATAGAGGTTTTCTCTGGATCATAATCTATCGTTGCCTTTTCTGTTGTTAAATTAACTTGGGCCTTGACCCCATCCATTTTATTCAAAACCTTTTCAACACGATTAGAACAAGCTGCACAGGTCATCCCTGTTACACCAAGTGTAGTATGATTTGTTTCACTCATAACAATTCCCTCCTTACTTAGAAAACTGCTTCATGACATTCAATAATTCTTCAATGGTTTCCTTACCTTCACCTTGTTTGATAGCATCACTAACACAATGTTTAATATGTCGTTCCGTGATAGAAAATCCTACATTTTTTAATGCCGATTGAATGGCACTAATTTGCACTAAAATATCTACACAATAACGATCATCTTCCACCATTTTCTGTATTCCACGAACTTGACCCTCAATTCGTTTTAAACGATTAATTATTTTTTGCATTTCATCTTTTGTTCTTGGTTTACTCGGATGATCATGTAAGAATTTTTCCTCCAAATGAATCACTTCCTTATCTTTATATATTTACGATACCCCCGTATAGTATTATTGTCAATGGATAAACTTTATATTTTGTTATATTTCCCCTATTATTTAACAATCACATTAAAACGCACTCCCTCAATAAAGTAAGAATATCTTCCAAATGCTCGCTTATTCTCAAAATTTCATAGACACTGTTTTACACCTAACAGCACTTCCACCTTATAAAAGGATAATCACAGAATATTCTAACAGGGTGA
>NZ_WKJG01000075.1 GCF_027853235.1 Aliibacillus thermotolerans | reverse complement strand
GTGGATTGTATATATGCAAAGACTGTCATGCTACCCTCAATGCCGATGTTAACGGTGCAATGAACATCGGCAAAAAGTATCTGAAAGAGATAGACTCCCTATCTCAATCAGTAGTGGTGTTGGACACGCCGACAGTGTATACGTTTAACGGACAACAGTTCGTGGCGTAGAACTGGAAGCTCGTCATTTCAATGACGAGTAGTTCACTAGGATAAAAAAAGAAAGGATGATGAAGATGAAACTTGCCATCGGTTCCGACCATGCTGGCTATCGGTTAAAGAAAGAGATCATGAAGGTGTTAGATGAGTTAAATGTGGAATATGAAGACGTCGGTTGTCATGATGAAAACTCAGTGGATTACCCGGATTACGCGGTGCCTGTTTCGGAAAAAGTAGCTACTGGAGAAGTAGATAGAGGTATTTTAATTTGTGGTACTGGTATCGGGATGTCGATTTCTGCAAATAAAATCAAAGGAATTCGTTGTGCGTTAGTGCACGATGTCTTTAGCGCAAAAGCCACTCGTGCTCACAATGACAGCAACGTGTTAGCGATGGGTGAGCGCATTGTCGGCCCGGGCCTTGCAAGTGAAATTGTAAAAGCATGGCTTGGTACGGAGTTCGAAGGAGGTCGGCACGAACGTCGCGTTAATAAAATGATGGAAATTGAACAGACTTCTGATAAAGAATAAATCCACCTCCCCTTGAAGATAAAAAGTCTCAAAGGGGAGTATTTTTGTATGAACGATGATAGACAGTGCCTCTTAGAAGAGAGCGTATAATACCAAATGCGACACTGTTATTTTTCTTCAAAACGGAAAACGGAACGCCGTGTCAATCGTCAACTTGCCAGTTTACATGTTGCGCCAATGAAAGGGACATCAAGCTTCTTTTTATTGCTACAAGCTATTCTCGCAGTTGATCTACTGTGAGATTCATCACTTGATCTTCCAATTTCCTTATTTCTTCTTCGTATTCTTCCATACTTTGGATAGGTGGATGACTTGCCATATATTCCATCAATTCATCATTGACGAAGGAAAAATAATGGGAGGTGTCCATGTAATTGCTTAAATCATACGTTATTTCATCAAAAGCTTGAAAATCGTAGAGAGAGACGTGCTCATACTTGGATAACGTTTTAAATAGCCACCGTTTAAAATCTAACCGGTCTTGGAAATTGGCGTTGTCATTGAACGATTTCACTTGTCCAGGAATAGAGTATGGTGCAAAGAAAAAGGTGAAATGAACGTCTTCATTTTCACGGATCATTGGTTCGATATTCGTCTCAAAGTTATCAATCATATGCGCAAGCGTGTACCGTTCTTCCACCGGTTCGTTTGATGGTACAGCCTCAATGTAATCTTTTACATCTTCTAATGTCATTGGTTCTTGATCGTCACCAAATTTATACAACTCATAAGGATCACGGCCGGCATGCTTCCCTTGAAGATTACTTACAATTGTCTCTTCCAACACTTCTAATGGAAATAGACTAAATAAATAGAACACATCGTTCCAACGTTGATTATCGTACATATGGTAAGGAAATGGTGCGTGATCATCTGCTACTTCATCGACTTCTTTATAGAGAGCACCGTAGTTAATTTCCCAAAACACATGCTTTATATTTTGTTCTTCCAAAGCGAGATTTACTACCAGTGCATGTTCCCTCGTCGAAGAACCTGACAACGCCAAGTTTAAAGTAGTTGTATCCAACACTTCATTCGCATGAGTTTCGCGAAAGTTTTGTGTCATGGATGTGCCAACAATCGCTGTTTCAAATGATAATTGGCGAATCAGTCCAGGCATTTGATATCTTGACTCGTCTGAATATTTTCCTTCATACCATGAAGCTTCGCGGTAATATTGCAGGGGATCGGTAATATAGACGAACATCATAATGAAGGCTGAAAACAGAACGATACTGATGCCGTACTTCAAAAGAAATCGTTGATACTGCACGAAAATCCCCCTTTCTTTAGAAATTAAAATAAATAAATTCGCTTACGCGTGTTAAATGAAGAATGGATACAACGGTCACAAAACCAATAAACAATGCGGTTTTCCAGTTAGGTCGGAAAGATTGCAACCTTTCAATAGAATTTTTCGCAAAAACAGAGATGAATAAGAACACAATGAGAAGCACGATGATTTTATGAAATTCATACAAATCACCGACAAAAAAACGCTCGGTCACTTCATATGGAATCACTTGGATTTGTTGAAATAAAGATTCAAGATACGGTGGAATGGAGATTCCTTGTAAGCCTACCATTGCTTTTAAAACATGGAGTGCATCTTGAAAGCTTTCCGCTCGAAAAAAGACCCAAGCAACATTAACAAATTGAAACGTAATAAACCAAGCGAGCCATTTGGGCATATCGATCGCAAGCTTTCTCCACAGTCGATGGATCACACTTGCAACGCCGTGAAGAAGTCCCCACACAACAAACGTCCAGCCGGCTCCGTGCCAAAAGCCGCTAATACCGAAGACAATCATAATATTGAAAAGCGTCCTACTTTCACTGATGCGATTTCCACCAAGTGGTATGTAAATATATTTCGTCAAAAAGCGTCCTAACGTCATATGCCAACGTCTCCAAAAATCTTGAATGTTTAACGCTTTGTATGGGGAATTAAAGTTTATTGGCAGTTTAATATTAAACAGTAGGGCCAGTCCGATTGCCATGTCTGAATATGCACTAAAGTCAAAGTAAATTTGAAACGAATACGATAACGACACGATCCATCCTTCAATCAATGTCAACGTCTCGGGTCGCCCAAACCCATCACTTGCATAGATTGCAAAAGTATCAGCAATCACTGTTTTTTTAAAGAGACCGATGAAAAAAATAAAACTGCCAAGTACCACATTTTTTGCGCGGACAAAACGTGCACTTAATGTTTCGAATTGAGGCATCATTTCTTTGTGATGCACAATCGGTCCGGCAATTAATTGTGGAAAAAAAGTAACAAATAAGGCGTAATTCAGAAACGAGTACTTTTTTGCTTCTCCTTTATATGTATCAACGAGATAAGCAATTTGTTGGAACGTAAAAAAACTAATCGCCAGCGGTAACGCCACGTGGAGAAGAGAAAAATTCGTTTCGAAAATCATGTTCACATTTGCGATAAAGAAATCCACATATTTAAAATAACCTAACAACGCTACATTAAAGATAATCCCGATGGTTAAGATTATTTTTTTATAAGAAACCTTTTCGATTGTTTTTCCGAATAAGAAGTTAGTAATGATGGAACCAAGCAGAATTGGTAAATATACCGGATTCCACCAACTATAGAAGAAAAGAGAACTGAACACGAGCCAAATTTTAGCACCAGCTACCAAATCTATTTTTCGAAAAATAAAATAAACAATAAATACAATCGGTAAGAAACCGAAAATAAACACATGCGAGTTAAATAACATGTCCAAACGGCCCACCTTTCAAAGATGTCCAACCAAATATAAGGATAACGAAAGATTTCTCCCTATGCACGAAATTTTACCCTGAATTATTCATAGAAAACTTTTGATAAATTTTGAATGCCTATCTATCAAGCATTTCAACCGAACATGCATCAAATAAATGAAAAAAGAATCCATTTCTGTTAAAGTTAAATCACCACAAAATAACCACAGAAAGGATTCTTATAATGGCTACTTTACCGCAATTAACTTTAGATTTCAATCGTCAAATTA
>NZ_WKJG01000074.1 GCF_027853235.1 Aliibacillus thermotolerans | reverse complement strand
AGAAGCGCTCCTCCAGTCTTTTTATGGTTTTCGTGTTATTACCATTATACAAGATTTGGGGAGGTGCTTCTTTTTTCAACGCTCAAAATCATTGGGAGACAAGGGCTATGAGTTATGAAATTCATTCGATTGTCTAAAAATATGATGTTCTTCTTCTAAATAAGTAAATTTCTCCACAGTTGTCTCACCTGTTCCTTTCCTAAAAGTTATCTTTATTCTGATAATTATACCAAATACCTTCCCTGCATATCTTGTTCGTATGCAGGGAGAATGATTATTCGTATTCTATGTCTAGTGGAATGAATGTCAGTTCATAACCAGTTGGTTGTACGATATTTGTGACATGATAGTCTCCATTTCCCCAACCAACCGAGTAATTGGTCATGGTACCAGTCACTCCAAAAATGTCCGGATTGACCTAGGGAGACGTGATGATACCCATTGGCATAATCTGCCCCATCCATAATAAACCGCCAAGCAGCACCGTGGTTTACAATCCCTGTTTCTGCATCATAGCTTGCAGCCATCACGGTGTTCTCACTGCCCCCTACACCGAGAGGGTTATCGCGATTAAATAAAAATTTCAAAATTGCATGTTGGTCGGATAACGGATGCTCAAAGTACACTTTGTGGAAATCGCCCCACTTCCATGTAGCAACATCATCCGTGTATTCTTCCGCTAAGTCTGTAATCGTTTCTGTAAATGTTTCCGAAAGAATTTGACTCCAACCACCTTGTTCTTCTATCCAGATGGAATCTTCCCCTTTTCGAATGAGAGAATCAAGTAATTGCCCACGTCTTCCTAATAAACCCATCACTTCCTCAGGAATATCCTCTTTAAATACCATTTCTTCCACTGCATGAAGCCAGTGGTGATAAATGAGCGGCTCTGGTGCGTTCACATTATCGCGAAAATCCCATTCTTTGAGTAAAGCAACCGCTTCATTTTCTGTTTCACTTAATCCTTCTTGTGGCAACCACTCCAACAACAATGGCACAAAATCACGCGCTTGCAAATTTTTTTCATCCATTTGCATTTGCGCCATGTCGTCTACGCTAAAGTCATCTTTTTCTTCCAACATTTCTTCAATTCTTTCATAGCGATATGGAGATGCCCATACATTACTGAGATGATAAGGGTAATCTTCTCCTACAATTTTATTGTTGGCGGTAGCGATATATCCTTTCTCAGGATTCACCACGGAAGGGAGTTCATCAAATGGAATAAAACCATTCCATTCGTTATCGCTCGCCCAGCCAGCTAATGGAAGGAGAGCATCTTGCCCATCCTCATACATCGGAATATTCCCATTTGCCTTGTATGCAATCGTGCCATCTTTCGACATAAAGACAAAATTTTGAGCCGGTGCTAAGAACTTCTCCAACGCATGCTCAAATTCCTGCTAGTTTGTTGCTTTATTTATATCAATGACTGCTTCTAATTCTGTCGTGGCCTCGAGTGCTGTCCAACGAAGAGAAAGGACTTCCTCTTCCAATTCCGAGATGACGGGGCCATGACGAGTTTCAACGACTTCGTAAGTAATTGCTTCTCCATCTTTTACTTCAATCGTCTCTTCAATCACTTCCGCTTCTTCCCAGTCATCTTCATATTAAAACTCATACGGATTATCAGGGTTTCTTCTTTCGATATAAAGTTGCTGTACATCTGGTCCTGTGTTCGTCACACCCCAAGCAATTTCATCCGTGTGGCCAAGAATGATACCCGGAACTCCTGCAAAAATTACCCCACTCACATCCACATCTGGACCCTTTAGATGCATCTGATACCAAACAGACGGAGTAGCAAGTCCTAAATGAGGGACATTCGCAAGTAACGGTTTTCCTGATTCTGTTTTTTCTCCGCTAATAACCCAGTTGTTACTTCCGTTAAAAGCATGAGGAATTACTGCATTTTCAAAACTTGCAGCAATATCTATTTCAGTGTAAAAAATAAAAAGCCCTTCTATGAAAGAAGAGCTTTCTACCATATTATAAAATATTATTTAACAACGTTAGTTGCTTGTGGTCCACGGTCGCCTTCTTCAATATCGAAAGACACTTGTTGACCTTCTTCTAAAGTTTTGAACCCCTCGCCTTGAATTGCTGAGAAGTGTACGAATACATCGTCTCCACCTTCAACTTCGATAAACCCAAAACCTTTTTCTGCGTTAAACCATTTTACTGAACCTGTGTTCATTTAAAAATCCTCCATTGTGCGTAAAGCACGATTATTACTTAGTTTGTTCTGATATCATTCAAGACGATGAAATACTTCGTGAGGGTATGACATTAATCTTGTATAGCTAACAAGAACAATTAAGTTATTTATAGTATAGCACGTGGTACAAAATAAAGATACTTTTTTCTTACTTCCTTCAACAAATATTTTTTAAAGATCAAATGAAGCGATGTGCTCTATCGTTTGGACACCGTTCTCTTTTCATTGTAACGTTTTTTCATCTTGGATACATTGTTTTAAGTAGCCTAGCTCTGTGTGATTCATTTGTAACAGCCGTAGCGCTAAATCATCAGAGTAGATCTCTTCTTGGAGTAGCCTTTTTAATAGTGTCCTTGCCTCTATTTTTGTGTTAAACGGCACGTCAAGCACATCTGCCTTAGGACGTTGTTGAAGTCTTACTTCACCAGTTTCTTCTTCCTCAGTAATAACAATAGCATATTTCTTTCCAGACACTTCTTTTACCGTCTCAGCAATCAAATCTTGATATCTGTTCTCAAGCCAATCTCTCGCAAAACTATTTGGAGCTGTAACAAAAACTTTGTCATGTTTAATTGTTGCGGTAGTGGGTATAAACCAAGTTTCAAAAGATGGCCGGGGTATTTTTTGACTAATTCGATCCATTACAGCGCCCCAAAGAGCATTCGTCTCCATTGTCTCGCCCCCTTGTTTATGGCAATTTATCACGTTTACTTGGCCTATTCGAGATATTATTTCTAAGTGCCACAAAGGTTCAAGGTATATCGATAGTAAAAGGGTATCGTTCATACACTTTCTCTTTTCGTTCTGCATCATAGGCTAATACAAGATAATATGTTTTCCGTCGGTCATCGTTCATTTCTCTTAGAACAAATTTTTCTTTATACGTTCGTTCTGCAGGGTATGAAGAAGTACTATTTGCAATGATAATATTTTCATTTGACACCCGCTCGCCTGCTTCATCTTCTATGTATACTTTCAGCCGAATCGGTCTTCTTTTTTCTGTGACTTTTTCTGTTTGTAAAAATGTGAGATAAGTGATTTCGCCTCGCGATTTTTCGTGTCGCGGAAGTTCTCAATTTAAAATTACTTTAAAGCTGTAAAGTATTGAATTTTCTGAAATTTTATAATGCAATATTTAATAGTTTGCCTCTAACAATCTAAGGGCATAAAAAATACCTCAATTCCTCCCTCAATAAAGTAAGAATATCTTCCAAATGCTCGCTTATTCTCAAAATTTCATAGACACTGTTTTACACCTAACAGCACTTCCACCTTATAAAAGGATAATCACAGAATACTCTAACAGGGTGAAACCCATCCTAACGACCAAACGACTGGATAAGTTTGGAAATTGATATGACCGTGCATAAACATCATTCATCGCTCACCCTCCCATTTCTCTCCGGATCAAATTCCATACATTCCTTCGTCCTGCGTATCCATGAGGTGGAGGTCAGATATGCTTTCTAACAGGGTCACATGCCCGAATGGAGTAAATAAAGTCTGACTCTGCACTGTTGGTATTTGTAGTCTCCAGAATAACAATGAATAAACAAGCCCATTTGGCTCTTCTTAGCTTGTTGACCCCACGCCATTCCTGGGATAGACAGTCAAGTGCTTTCCTTGACAGGCTATCCCAGGAATGGGACACTGCGTCAGTTCCGCTGCTTATCTCATTCAAGTAGCTATCACGATTCCACCGGTTGTTAGCTTATTAGAAGCATCAAACTACGCAGGAGATCCACTGGTTGCTGCTCACATGTTTATGATGTTCTTTTCAGCGTTGGCAGTCATCACTCCTCCAGTAGCGCTGGCAGCTTTTGCCGTTGCCAAAACTCTATAAAACTCTAAAGTTTTGTTTATTTCCTGCTTCAACGTGTCCGATTTTGCCGAAGCTACTCTCGTTTGGTATAACACTCCACAGGCGTTAATTCGGGTACAACGAACCCT
>NZ_WKJG01000073.1 GCF_027853235.1 Aliibacillus thermotolerans | reverse complement strand
TGTAAATGTTGTGTGGTAACTTCATTTTACAATAAAGGGCGATTTTTTTGTGCACATTTTTCAAAATGAGAAATAGAAAAGGGACTCCAAAAAGTCAGTTTCTACTGACTTTTTGGACAGCCCCTTTCACCGTACTATCCTCGAACCAATTTTGTTCGAATTCGGTTAGAGAAAAGCTCAACAATTAAGATTAATAGGACCAATCCAATAAGAATCGAACCAACCTCATTCCATCGATAGGCATTCATCGCAAATATGAGTGGTGCACCAATTCCTCCAGCACCAACAAGGCCTAGGATCGATGCTTCCCTTAAATTCATATCAAATCGATAGATAATAATCGATAGAAACATCGAAAAGAGCTGTGGCAAAATACCAAAGCGGATTTTTTCAACGGTACTACAACCAATGGAAGTCATCGACTCTAGAATACTCGTATCCAAATCTTCAATGGCATCTACGAATAACTTCGCAAGCATACCAATCGATACAAGTGCAATTGTTAATACACCTGCAAAAGCTCCAGGACCTGTAACCCGAATAAACATTAATCCATAAACAATAGCTGGAATCGTACGAATTACAATGAGAACGACTCTAGTTAAAGCTGCGATCGGTCTCGGTACGATGTTGGAAGCAGATAGAAATGCCAAGGGAATCGCAAGAATGGAGCCCATAATGGTACCAAGAAATGCAATAGCCATCGTTTCAATCAGTAAGTATAAGACACCTTTCTTCGTAAAATTAAACAATAATTCCAGATCTGGATTCAGTATTCCACCGATAATACTAGTGGCCACTTGCCACCCACTCTGTTGCATATTATCCGTGTTCACCGTTGATAACGACCAAATAAATAGGAACAGGATGAGTACCGAGATAGTTAAGATATAGCGTATGTTTTTTGGTGAAGCATTGAGCTGTCTTTCAATGGCATCCATATATGTAAACTCCTTTAAATTAACTTTTTCCGGAAATGTTCACTAATTTTTTCAATGCTATATACCGTAATGATGAGCATAGCTAAAATCATGCCAACACTCGCATAATCACGCCAACCAAGCCCCTCATTTAACAATAAACCAATTCCACCAGCGCCAACATATCCTAATATGGCCGCATACCGGACGTTTCCCTCAAAACAAAAGAGAGAAGTAGACAAATAGTTTGGGAGGACTTGTGGGAAAATAGCATATCGAAATGCTTGCATTCTTGTCATTCCACATGATTCCATTGCCTCAAACGACCCCATATCGGCATTCTCGATTTGTTCATACAATAATTTCCCTACATAGGCTACCGTAAATAGAAAAATAGCTACTGTACCAGCAAGTGTCCCTAGTCCAAAAATAAATGTTGCAATCAGAGCAGTAACAAGTGTTGGTAACGTCCGTAAAATACTAAGGATAAATTTGCTAAACGCAGCAACTGGCTTTCTCATAATATTAGAAGAAGCAAAGTACGCAGCAGGAATGGCAGCCAAAGAACCCAAGATCGAACCTAATAAGGACATCTTAATCGTATCCATTAACGGCTTCCAAATATGAGAGATATACTCCCATTTTGGTGGAATCATTTCTCCGATTATGACAAAAAATTCTTTCCATCTAGAAAGTAAAATTTTCATATCAAAACCAGTAAATTTGACCGATAACACGGTGGCAAGAATGATAAGTACTAGAATAATCGGTAATCTTGAGCGCTTCTCCTGAACAATCTTTCCATTTGGAAGAGAGATTTTAGCCGGAGGAAAAATTTTATCATACATAACTTCTCTCCTCCGTATTCCGTTCCAATTCCTCTACGTTGCCTTTATAGATGTAATCCAGAACTTCTTCTGTCACATTTTTTGCTTCCCCATCATAGACAACTCGCCCTTCCCGAACTCCGATAATCCGATCTGCATATTCCAATGCCATCTCAACATGATGAATATTAATAATAAACGTCATCTCCGTGTCCCTGTTAATCCTTTTAAAATCATCCATCACTTGCCTCGCTGTCACCGGATCAAGAGAAGCAATCGGTTCGTCAGCAAGAATGATGTCTGGATTTTGTGCTAGCGTTCGAGCAAGCGCCACACGCTGTTGCTGTCCACCCGATAATTGATCGACGCGAACATAGGCTTTATCCAAGATCCCAACTTGATCCAAAGCGGTTAATGCCTTGATCTTTTGTTCTTTGGAAAATGCACCAATTACTTTTCGCCAAAACGGGAGATGGGGTACAAAGGATACTAGTACATTTTTTAGTACAGATATTCTAGTAACAAGATTAAAGGACTGAAAGATCATTCCAACGCGTTGTCGATAATTTCGAATCTCTCTTCCTTTTAGTGCATTTACTTTTACGCCATCAACAATTAATTCCCCTTCCGATATATCATGCATCCTATTGATGCAGCGAATTAACGTTGACTTCCCTGCTCCCGAAAGACCGATAATGGCAACGAATTCTCCCTTTTCAATCTTTAGATTAATATCTTGTAGTGCTTTCACGTTATTCGGATAGGTTTTTCCAACATTGATAAATTCGATCATCTATTCTTCTCCAATCTATGAAAATGAGAACATCAAAAAGCGATGCTCTCACCTGAATCAGATTCGTGTTTAATTGAACGGATTTAGTTCAAACTTTGAACTAATTCTTGTGCTTTTCTTTCATTATCATAGTCTGATGAAGTTGCCTCTTGATATCCTTCATGGTTATAAATGGATATTACTTCTTTTCCTTCATCTGTTTCACCAATATTGATAAATGCCTCTGCAATAGCAGCTTTTAAGTCTTCATCCATGATTTCTGAATTCTTACTTACGCTGATCGTATCGTTATAGATACTAGGTGTAACACCAATAACGTTTGTCTCATCCCAAATGGATGCTTCTCTACCAAATTCACCTTGCCAATTTTCTACATTGTCACGTCTCGCATCTGCGTAAGTTACCATAACATCAATCTGACCTTGTGCTAGTCTAGCAAATGCACTTCCATAAGAATCTGTTTGAACCACATTATCTAAATCAGTTATTGTCTTACCATAGTTTTCATCTAACCAAATCGCAGGGTAAATGTATCCTGCTGGGGAAGATGAAGACATAACTGCCCAAGATGCACTATTTAGATCATCAAAAGTTAATTCTTCGCCATTGTTTACTTTGTCCGCTAACTCTTGTCCTTTTTCAGATGGTCCAGCAATGATTAATGCACGATAGCTTGTCGCCTGCTCATCTGAATCTTCTGTTGGCTTATTATCATTCCAGTCTTTTGCATCGTCTGAATCAATGCTTAAACCTGCACGAGTTGCTGTTAGGACTACCTCAGCACCATCATCATATAATACATATGTACCACCTGGAATTAAACCGATATCCGTTGTTCCAGCAGATAATGCTTCCCCAACCGCTTCATAGTTTGTACCTACCGTAATATCAACCTCACCAACGTCATAACCTAACGTTGCCATTTCCTCTATTAATAAATCTTTTAGTGGTTCTGTTGCTGTAATAATTTCATCTGGTTCTCTTGAAGGAACAAATCCAATCGAAAGCTTTTCAATGGTTTCATTTCCAGCTTCTTCTGACTCCGAACCTTCAGAATCTGATGCTGTTTCTACTTCTGCATCATTCTCTGCTTCAGATGATGTTTCTTCCGCATCCCCTCCACAGGCTGCTAACACGAAAAGGAATAGACTGAAAACCAATAAATATAATACTTTTTTCATCATAATCTTCCTCCCTTTATCTTCCTCCCTTTAACAATTAACGAAACTAGTTCTAGTATATCGAAAGATTATTAAGCCAATAGTAAATGAACGTAAAATTCGTGTAAATGAATTTTACTCATAGAAAAAGGAAGATATAAACGTGCACAATCACACGTCTATCTCCCTTTCCACATTAAAGTAATTCCATATTCTTTTTATACGAACGTCTTAAGGATATAAAACTAGTAACAAACCATAGCAAACTAACACTACATAATAAACCTAAGATCTCGATCCAATCACTCCAGCGAACTGGTATTTCTACAAAAATAAAATAAAGAAGGGTAAAAATAAAGACAAATCCAATCGTTCTCGTTGCTATGACACGTAATTCTCTTTTATAAGCACGCTCCGTTGCAATTTCTGTATATTCCATACCAGAAAGCATATACCTCAAGCTAACATAAAAAATGAAAACGCCAATACCTAATAACTCAACTTTCGCACACAGAAATATTTAAGCATTGCTTGATATAATTAGGTATAGTGGCCAACCATTTATTCATTTGATTTTTAAAGATGTCCATGTTCAAAGAAACCTCGGCTTCCGCCAAAGTTTGGAAAAGGTCAATAAGTGATTGAAGGGCAGTAATAAAATCTATGTCTTTTACATCTTCGCAAAGGATGTAAAAAAGGTTGCCAATCGTCTTAGGATCCTCCTCTTTTCGCATTTGCCAAGC